>NZ_CP030048.1:4801818-5101931 GCF_015291665.1 Bradyrhizobium sp. CCBAU 53338 | reverse complement strand
CTTGTGACCGGAGCCTCATCCGGCATGGGGAAGGAAATCGCCAGGCGTCTGATCAAGGACGGCTTCCAGGTCTACGCCGCCGCGCGCAGCGTCGAGAAGATGGACGATCTCGCACGGCTCGGTGCGAGGACGTTGCGCATGGACATCTCCAGGGACGCCGACATCACGGCAGCCGTTCAAACCATCCTCGACGAAGCCGATGGCGTGGATGTGCTGGTGAACAACGCGGGGTTCGGGCTCTACGGTCCCGTTGAGGACGTCGGCCTCGACGAGGCGCGATATCAGTTCGAAGTGAATCTGTTCGGCGCTGCCCGGTTAACGCAGCTTCTGCTGCCGAAGATGAGAGAGAGGCGCTCGGGAACCATCGTCAACGTCACCTCGATGGGCGGCAAGATCTACACCCTGCTGGGCGCCTGGTATCACGCGACCAAGCATGCATTGGAAGGCTGGTCCGATTGCCTGAGGCTCGAACTCGCCCCGTTCGGCATCAAGGTCGTCATCATCGAGCCCGGCCTGATCGAGACGGGGTTCGGTGACGTGGTTGCCGGGGGGCTGCTCGATCGCTCCGGTACGGGGCCTTATGCCAAGCTCACGCAAGCGGTCGCGAAATCGACGCGGGATGCCTACGATCACGGACGCGGCACGAAGCCGGATGTCATCGCCGGTGTTGTATCCTGGGCCCTGAAAGCGGCCAAGCCGCGTACACGTTACGTTGCGGGCAAGTATGCCTTGCCCATGATCAAGATTCGCGCCTGGCTCGGCGACCGTGTGTTCGACCGCGTCATCATGAGCCAGATGCGCTAGGGATCGACGATGAGTGGAGCAGCCGCAGACAGATGCAAGGTTCCCCGCGCCTTTTGGCAGGCCGTCGATCATATCGGCGTTCCGCCGGCCGCACTGTTGCGGCAAGCCAAATTGCCGGCGACCTTGCATCTGAACGAACAGGGGCTGGTCACCACGGACCAGTTCTTTGCGCTTTGGCGGGCCCTTGAGGAGCTGAAGCCGGAGCCCGGGCTCGGCCTCAAGCTGGTCCAGAGCGCCGACACGGCCGTTCATCCGCCATCGAGCCTCGCTGCATTCTATGCGAGAGACTATCGTGACGGACTGCATCGCATCGCGCGGTTCAAGCGGCTTTGCTCGCCCGAGCAGCCGCGGCTGAAGGAAGGCAAGGGCGAGTGCACGATCACGGTCGAATGGCCGTACGCGACCGATCCGGAGCCCGCGATCTCGACGGACGTGACCTTTGCGTCCCTCGTTGAACTAGGGCGCCGGGGTACGGGGCAGCATGTGACACCGAAGCGGGTCGAGCTGGTACGTGCTCGACCCAGGAGCGACGTCTATCAGAACTATTTTGATTGCCCGATCCGCTATGGCGCGGCACGAAATAGTCTCATTCTGAAATCTGCGGACCTCGACCGTCCGTTTCCCGGGCACAACCAGGAGCTGCTCGATATCCTGACGCCGGCATTGGCGTCGGCGTTGGGCGAGCTGCAAGCCCGCAGCTCCATCAAGGAGCAGGTGAAGGTTGTCCTGAAGAGGAGCCTTGCGAGCGGGCGCCCTGAATTGTCGGACGTCGCGCGCGACCTCGGCACCAGCGACCGGACCCTTCAGCGCCGCATTACCGAGGAAGGTTCGAGCTTCCGTGAGCTGCTGGTCGAGGCGCGCCAGGAGCTCGGACGGCAATTGCTGTCGGATCCGACCACCGACATCGACGAGGTCGCGTGCCTGCTCGGCTATCAGGATGCGAGCTCCTTCTATCGCGCCTTTCGTTATTGGGAAGGCGTGACGCCCAGCCGCTGGCGAGAGCTGCACGGCGACAAGCTTCACTAAGTCGCAGACCGGGGACGCTCTCTCCACACTGGCTTTGGCGCGTGTCGCAAGTTGGTTGGCGTGCTCTGTCGCTGTCATCAGGATGGTTCGGCTGTACGACACCCCCGAGAGTTGAAGTTCAACGAACGAGGAAATCGACATGTCTGGTAAAGTCTGGTTCATCACGGGGGCATCCCGCGGCTTTGGGCGCATCTGGGCGGAGGCTGCGCTCAAGCGCGGCGACAAGGTCGCGGCAACAGCCCGAATCTTCGCAGATGTCGCGGACCTCTCGGAAAGTTACGGCGATGCGGTGCTGCCGGTCGCGCTTGATGTCACCAACGCCCAGGCGGTGCAAAATGCCGTGACCAGGGCTCACGCGCATTTCGGAAAGCTTGACGTCGTCCTCAACAACGCGGGCTATGCGCTGGTTGGGGCGATCGAGGAGGCGCACGAGGCGGATGTCCGCGCCGAGTTCGATACGAACTTCTTCGGCTCCCTCCGGGTCATTCAGGCCGCGCTTCCCCTGCTGCGGCGACAGGGCTATGGGCATATCATTGGTGTGTCGAGCGTCGCGGGCATCGTCGCAGGTCCCATCACCGGTTTCTACAACGCCTCCAAATTCGCGGTCGAAGCGCTGCACGAGAGCCTGGCGCAGGAAGTCAAGGGGTTCGGGATCAAGGTCACGCTGCTCGAGCCTGGCGCCTATGCCACCGGGTTCGCCAGCATGGCATCGCTCAGGATTTCACCCGCCATCAACGCCTACGGCAACATCCGCGCGGAGGTGTTCGCGGCGGGCGCCAGGTTCGCGTTTGGCGATCCGGAAGCAACAGCGGATGCCGTCTTGAAGGTAGTGGACTCCGAGGCGCCTCCGTTACGTCTCTTCGTCGGCACGGAAGGCCTGCCGCGCGCCCGCGCCGCTTATGCCGATCGTCTCGCCATCTGGGAAGCCTGGGAGACGGTATCCAACGCCGCCCAGGGCGAGGCCAGGCAGCACAACATCGCGTCGTAGAAGCCCGAGGCGCCTTCCGTGAAACCGCGTCCGTTCGCCTGCCGCGAACGGAGAGAGGATTGTGATGAACGCCACCGCAGTCGCAGACTTTTTCCAGTTCTTCCGCTCGTACATCTCCAATCCCTGGCAGGTCTCCGCCATCGCGCCATCGGGGCAGTCGCTCGCCCGGCTGATCACGCAGGAGGTCGTACCTGGCCGGGGGCCGGTGATCGAGCTCGGGCCAGGCACCGGTATCTTCACGAAGGCGCTCATTCAACGCGGTGTGCCGGAGCGCGATTTGCTGCTCGTGGAATACGGCTCGGATTTCGTCCGGCTCTTGCAGGAGCGGTTCCCGAGGGCGCGCGTGCTCTGGATGGATGCACGCCGGCTCTCTCAATACGAACGTTTCACGGCGCCTGCGTCCGCTGTCGTCAGCGGCCTGCCGCTTCTGTCGATGTCGCCGCGAAAGGTGATAGCCATTCTCTCCGGGGCATTCCGTCACATGCAGGAAGGCGGCGCGCTCTACCAGTTCACCTATGGACCGCGCTGTCCGGTGCCTCGGCCGATCCTCGATCGGCTCGGCCTGAAGGCGAGCCTCGTCGGACGAACGGCATTGAACGTCCCTCCGGCGTCCGTCTATCGCATCCGGCGTCGCCATCGATCATCGGCGATGTCCTGAAAAAGCGACCCGCAGCATCACGCCATACAAATGGGTGCATCCGACCGAGGAGCGGTAGGCCGAAGGGGCCTATCGCGCTTCGACGACCTCGCCGTCTTCCTTCACGAACCGGCCGACGGGATTGTCCAGGAGATCGACGACCGCCTCCGAGGGCCTGCACAAGCGCGTACCCTTCGGCGTCACCACGATCGGGCGGTTGATCAGGATCGGGTGCGCGAGCATCCGGTCGATCAGTTCGTCGTCCGTCCATTTGGGATCGGCGAGGCCGAGGTCCTTGTAGGGCGTGCCTTTCTCGCGCAGCAACGCCCGGACGGGCACTCCCATCGCCGCGATCAGCTGCTCGAGCGTTTCGCGCGAAGGCGGCGTCTTGAGGTATTCGATGACGTCAGGCTCGACGCCGCTCTGCCGGATCATCGCCAGCGTATTGCGCGAGGTGCCGCAGTCGGGGTTGTGATAGATCGTGACGCTCATCGGTTTGTTTCCGCGATTGGGACGGGGCCGCGTGCATTGGAATGTCCGAGCAGCCAGTTCATCAACAGCATGCCGGCGAACGCTCCGCAGAGTTCCGCGAGAATGAATCCGGTCAGGTCGACGGGACGAATGCCCGAGAACGTGTTTGTCAGAGACCGCGCGATGGCGACGGCCGGGTTGGCGAACGAGGTCGAGGCGGTGAACCAGTAGGCCGCGGTGATGTAGAGCCCGACCAGCCAGGGGACCGCCGTCCGCTGAAAGCGGATCCCGGCCAGGATCGTCGCGACCAGGCCGAAGGCGGCGACGGCTTCGGCGAACCATTGCGGTCCGCCGGTTCGAACCTTCGTCGAGACATCGAGCAGGGGCAGTCCGAACATCAGGTGCGCCGCCATCGTGCCTGCGATGCCGCCGGCAATCTGCGCCATCACGTAGAGGGCGGCCTCATTCACCGGAAGCTCGCGCTTGCCGGTGAAGACCAGCGTGACCGCCGGATTGAAATGCGCGCCGGAGATCGGACCGAGCACCGTGATCAGGACGACCAGGATGGCGCCGGTCGGCAAGGTGTTGCAGAGCAGTGCAAGCGCGACGTCCTTGGTCAGCGTTTCCGCCATGATACCGGAGCCGACCACGGTGGCGACGAGAATGCCGGTGCCGAGCGCCTCGGCCGCGAGGCGCCGCGAAAGATCGAAACTGTCCATCAGCCGGCCTTCGGCTCTGGACGTGTCGCGCCATCGGAGCGGCCGATCTCGCGCAGCCTGGTGCCGAGCGAGAGCTTGTCGATGCTTCTCATCGGGAGGTTCACAAAGGTGTCGATCCGATTCTTGAGATAGCGGAAGGCCGTGACGAAGGCCGCCTGCCTTTCCAGGTCCGAGCCCTCTGCGGCGGCGGGATCCTCGATGCCCCAGTGCGCCGTCATCGGCTGACCCGGCCAGATCGGACAAGCTTCACCTGCGGCGTTGTCGCAAACGGTGAAGACGAAATCCATCACCGGCGCATCCGGAGCGGCGAACTCCAGCCAGCTTTTCGACCGCATCCCGTCGGCGGGATAGTCCATGCTTGCCAGCGTGCGCAGTGCCAGTGGATGCACCGCGCCTTTCGGCGTGCTGCCGGCGGAGAAGGACTGGAAGCGGCCGGCGCCGTCCTTGCGAAGAATCGACTCGGCGAGGATCGAGCGCGCCGAATTGCCGGTGCACAGAAACAGGACATTGTAGGTTTGATCAGGCACGGGCCTTCCCCCTTCGCTTTGGAGAGCAGCAGGCTTGCAGGCTCTCGACGACCGGCTCGCAGACTTCCGGCCGCCCGCCGCAGCAATCGCGCAGCAGGAAAACCGCGACGTCGCGAAACTCGCCGAGATTGGCGCGGTAGATGATCGAGCGGCTCTGCCGTTCGGACGACACGAGGCGCGCGCGGCTCAGGATCGACAGATGCGCCGAGAGGGTGTTCTGGGGCACCTCCAGGAGGCGGGCGAGGTCGCCGGCCGCCAGACCGTCGGGTTCGTGCCTGACCAGCGTCCGGAACGCCTCCAGACGGGTCGACTGCGACAGCGCAGCGAGCGCAAGCACGGCTTCTTCAGTTTCCATATATCCAGACTTATGGAATTATTGGCGGGGCGTCAATCCGAAACCTCGCGTGGATCGCAACGGTATTTCGAACATTCTAGAAATACGGTTGACGGCCGGGTGCGGACGGGCGCATGATGCGTGCCATGAAGATCGACGACGCAGCAGCACGCCTGGAAGCCTTGGGTAACCGGACCCGGCTCCAGATCTATCGCGCCCTGGTGCGGGCAGGACACTCCGGCATGCCGGTCGGCCGCCTGCAGGACAAGCTGAAGATTCCGGCATCGACGCTGTCTCATCACATCAAGTCTCTGGTTGCGGTCGGGCTGGTCAGCCAGGTCCGCGAATCCACCACCCTCGTTTGTCACGCGAACTTCGAGGCGATGCGCGGGCTGGTGGATTTTCTGGCTGCTGAATGTTGCGCGGACGAAGCCGAGTGCGGGGGCGCCCAGTCGGCGGCCTGATTTTTTTGCCGAATTATTCGATGATTCTAGAATGACGGGAGTAGCGGGATGAGCGACGCAAAGAAGGTGGCCATCATCGGGGCCGGGCCGGTCGGCCTTGCAGCGGCCGCGCATGTGCTGGAGCGTGGCATGTCGCCCATCGTGCTGGAGGCCGGGCCGGAAGCGGGGCATGCGATCCGCCAGTGGCAGCACGTGCAGCTGTTCTCGCCATGGGAATACAATGTCGACAAGGCCGCAGCGCGTCTGCTCGCGCCGACGGGCTGGAATTCGCCGGACCCTCAGGCCTATCCCACCGGCGGCGAACTGCTGGAGGGATATCTCGAGCCGCTCGCGACGCGGACGCCGCTGCGCGACGTGATCCGCACCTCCAGCCGCGTCTCGGCCATCAGCCGCGTCGGCTTCGACAAGGCGAAGACGAGGGGCAGGGAGCAGGCGCCTTTCGAAATCCGCTACCAGAACGGCAAGGGGCCGGAGGTGCTGCGCGCTGATGCCGTGATCGACACGTCGGGCACATGGTTCTCTCCCAATCCGGCCGGCAGCAACGGCCTGCCCGCGATCGGTGAACGCGAGCGCGCGGACCGCATCGCTTACGGCATGCCTGACGTGCGCGGCGGCGATCGTTCCAGATATGCCGGCAAGACCGTCGCCGTGCTCGGCGCCGGCCATTCCGCTGTGGGCACACTGATCGATCTGGTGCAACTCGCCGACGAGGTGTCCGGCACGAAGGCCATCTGGTTGCTGCGCGGTGCCGATCCCGCAAAGGCTTTTGGCGGCGGCAGCAACGACAAGCTCGCCGCGCGCGGCGAGCTCGGTTCTCATTTTGCGGCGCTCGTCGCTGCCGGAAAGATCAGGGTCGAGACCGGATTTGGCGTCACGCATCTGTCGGACTCCGAAGGCCGCCTCAAGATATCGGCCGGTGCCTGCTGCGGTGCGCGCAGCGTTGTCGTGGACGAACTGGTGGTGTCGACGGGCTTCCGTCCCGATTTTTCATTTCTGTCCGAGCTGCGCCTGCGGCTCGATCCGGCCATCGAGGCGCCGGTCGCGCTGGCGCCGCTGATCGATCCCAACGAACATAGCTGCGGCACCGTGCGCCCGCACGGCGCGCGTGAGCTCTCTCATGACGAGCCGGGCTTCTATATCGCCGGCATGAAGTCGTACGGCCGCGCGCCGACCTTCCTGATGATGACGGGCTACGAGCAGGTCCGCTCGATCGCAGCCGACATCGCCGGCGACAAGAAAGCGGCAGCGAGGGTCGAGCTCGTGCTGCCGGAAACCGGCGTCTGCACGCGCGGCGGCGTCGAGACGGCCGGGGACGCAGGTTGCTGCGGCGGACCGGCGAAGCAAGACGCGACGGCGTGCTGTGCCGCCGACGAAACGGCAAGGAAGGCCGGCGCTTCCGGCTGCGGTTGCGCCTAAGCGGTGCCGGCTGGGGCGCCGTCTTTTTGGTCGTAGGAGGGGGGAAGCCATTCGTAGTCTGCGCGGTCGGTCTCTCATCGCGGTGATGTGCATCGGCCAGGTCGGCAATTTGCTGCCGCATGTCACGTTGTCCGCAAATCTGGCGCAGCATTTGATGCCGGCGTGGGGGTTGTCCGCCGCTGAAGGCGGATTGATGGCGAGCGGCTACGCCTTCGGCTACATGCTTGCGGTGCCTCTGCTGACGACGTTGACCGACCGCATCGATGCGCGGCTCGTGCTGCTCTGGGGCTCGATCGCCAGCGGGCTCGCGACCGTGGCTTTCGGCATGTTTGCACAGGGCTTCTGGTCGGGTACGGCGATCTGGTCCATGGCGGGCCTCGGATTTGCCGGGGCCTACATGCCGGGATTGAAGGCGCTGACGGATCGGTTGCCTGCCGGCGACACCTCGCGGGCCGTCACGTTGTACACGTCGAGCTTCTCGGTCGGCGTCGGCCTCTCGTTCCTGGTGGCGCAAATCATCGCCGATCGTTGGGGATGGCGGACTGCTTTCGTCGTGACCGGCTTCGGTCCCGTCGCAATGGTGGTCGCGTGCCTTCTGATGCAGGCGCAGCGACCCGCGCCGAAGGTGGGGCGATTGCTCAACTTCGTCCCCGTCTTCGCCAACCGCGAGGCGCTCGGTTACATCCTCGGCTACGGCGCGCATTGTTTCGAGCTCTACGGCATCCGCACCTGGCTGGTCGGATTCTGGACCTTCGTCATCGCGCATCAGGGGGCGCCGTCATGGCTAAGCCCTGTCGTGATGAGCTTCTGCTTCGCGGTGATCTCCATGCCGGCCAGCATCCTCGGCAACGAGGCCGCGCTGAAAATCGGACGACATCGCGCCATCACGATGGTCATGATTGCGTCGGCCTGCGTCGCGCTGGTCATCGGGTTCAACGCGACGGCGCCGGCAGGAGTGCTCGCGCTGCTGCTGCTCGCCTATGGCCTGACCGTGCCGGCCGATTCCGGCGCGCTGACCGCGGGCATGTCGGCCGCCGCGGTGTCCGAACATCGTGGCGCGACGCTGGCCCTGCACTCGACCGTCGGTTTCGGCCTGTCGGCACTCGGTGCGTGGGGGACGGGCGCCGCGCTCGACGCCGCCGGCGGCCCGCAGAGCGCAACCGGCTGGCTGCTGGTGTTCATCGTTCTTGCAGTGGGGATCGCGGTGGGGCCGCTGGCGCTGCTCTGGGCGCGGATGGTGCGTTTGGAAAAGCGGCCATCATGAGCGCAGCCTCAAACCTCCGGGGATCACCGTATCGTTCATGCACGGACCCTTAATTGGAGCGGACTGATCCATCGCATCATGGCCTAAGCCGGATCAGTTGATGTCAAGATGAGCCGGCGCCTTGTGCGGAGGAGGCTCCAGCTTGTCCACTGGCTGCGGCGGACTAGCGGACACCCGCAAACCGCGCAGCTTCGGGCCAATAGACGAGCTACACCGATCCCTCGAGGCGGTGGTCGATCTCATTGCGGAGCAAGTCGAAGTCGATCGGCTTGGGAAGCAATCCGGCTGCCCCGAGTTCGGTCGCCCTCTTTCTGGTCGCATCATCCCCGTAGGCGGTAATCATGATGACTGGCACGTTCGGACGTTCCGCCCTGACCTTTGGAAGCATCTCGAGACCGGTCATCCCGGGCATGTTGATGTCGGAGAGGATCAGGATCAGTGATGGATCGGGAATTGCTTTCACGCGCTCCAGAGCAGACGGCGCGGAAAGCGCGAATTCCATCGCAAAACGCCCGGATCGAAGATCCCGCCGGAAATGCTGTCGGAACATGCTTTCGACATCGGGTTCGTCGTCGACGACGACAATGTACGTGCTCAATTCGCGCTCCCTGGTTTCTGCGCGGACGTCGCTCGCGGCAACGTAACGACGAATTCGGTGAATACGCCGGGCTCACTTTCGACGTGAATGGTGCCACCATGTTGTTTCACGACGATGTCGTGGCTAATGGAAAGTCCGAGTCCGGTGCCTTCGCCGGCGGGTTTGGTCGTGAAGAAAGGGTTGAACATCTGCTCCTTGACCTCCGGCGGGATGCCGGTGCCGTTGTCGCGGATGCGAATCTCGACACGCAGGCCGCTGCCACGCGTGCTGGCGGTAAGCTCCGGCTCGAAGCCGGCGCCAGCTTCCGCAGCCCGCCTGCTGACGGCATAAAAACCGTTGGAAATCAGGTTGAGCAATACCCGTGTGATCTCCTGCGGAAACACCTCGACCGCGCCGGCGTCCGGATCGAAGTCGCGCCTCAGCGTGACGTTGAACGTCGGCCTCTCTGCGCGTGCGCCGTGATAGGCAAGGTTGAGGCTCTCCTCGACCAAGGCGTTCAGATCGGTGGGCCGGTGTTCGCTCGAACCCTCGCGCGAGTGAAGCAGCATGTTCTTCACGATCGAGTCGGCGCGCTGGCCGTGCTGCACGATCTTGGAAAGATTGTCCTTCAGCAGCCCGGTCAGCTCGCCGACCTCTGCGCGGAGTTTCCCGGCGAGCGCTGCTTGATCGAGCAGTTCTTCGAGCTCGTCAGCGAGCTCGATCGAGAGCGCGGAGAAGTTGTTGACAAAATTAAGCGGGTTCTTGATCTCGTGCGCGATACCAGCGGTGAGCTGGCCGAGCGACGCGAGCTTCTCGGTCTGGACTAGGCGATCCTGCGCCTTGCGGAGGTCGTCGAGCGACTGCGACAACTCCCGAGTACGGGCCTGGACCTCGTCGAACAGCCGGACGTTTTCGATGGCGATCGCCGCTTGGTCGGCGAAGGTAATGGCGAGCTCGATCTGCTTGTCCGTGAACGCCTCCGGGTCAGTCCGTGTCAATGTGATGACGCCGATTGGTACACCCTCGCGCAGCATCGGCACGCCCAGGAGCGCACGGAAGTCTCCAAGCCGCTGCCCTTCGCGGAAAGTATAATCCTCGTCTGCCTCGACGTCGGGAATGTGGACGACGATCCCCTCGAAGAGGGCGCGTCCGGTCACTGAATGCCGGTCGACGACAACAGGTATGCTACGGACGTAGTTCATGAAATCTTCCGAGAAGCCGAACGATTCGGCACGATAGAAGATGCCGTCCTTCTGCCGAGTTATGGTTCCCTTGTCGGCTGCGCAAAGCCGCGCAGCCGTCTCGACCAACGCATGCAGGACGGCCGGCAGATCGAAGGTTGCACGGCTGATGACCTTGAGCACCTCCGCCGTCGCAGTCTGCTGTTGCAGCGATTCCTGCAGCTCGCGAGTCCTGATTTGCACCTCCTCGAACAGGCGGACATTGCCGATGGCAATCACCGCCTGGTCCGCGAAGGTCTGCAGGAGCGCAACCTGCTTCTCAGTGAAGGGATGCACCTCGGTACGCCGGAGCACGATCGCGCCGATGCTTTCCTCGTCGCGCAGCAGGGGCACGCTGAGAATGGTGCGATGTCCCATCGTGATCGCGAGCTGCCGGCCGTCGGAAAGGTCCTCGTTTATCTCGTCGCGGAGATCGGCGATATGCACCGGCTTCCTGTCGATGAAGGCGCGTCCGGCGGTCCAGCGGCGGTTGATCGGCCACTTCTCCAACCCGATCGGGATCGGTCCGTGATGAGCGGAAAAACGCAGGTCGTCGCCGTCCTTGAGCAATACCGCCGCATCGTAGGCCTCGCAGACCTGGCAGGCGCTGTCGGTGATGGCCTTCAGCACCGGCGCGACGTTCGTCGGCGAGGAGGCGATCACGTTCAGTATGTTGGAGCTGCCGGTCTGGTAGGTCAGGGCTTCCTCGAGATCGCGCGTCTTGGCCTGAACCTCGTCGAACAACCGGACATTGCCGATGGCGATCACCGCTTGGTCGGCGAAGGTCTGAAGCAAGGCGATCTGCTTGGCGCTGAACGGATGCACATCGGTACGGCGTAGCAAGATCGCGCCGATCGCCTCTCCCTCACGCAAGAGAGGCGCAGCCACGAGCGTATGACAACCGTCGGCGAGCGACATTTCACGCCCGATGACAAATTCTGCAGATTCGTCGGAGAGCATATCGTGGACGTGTACCGGAATCCCATCGGCCATTGCGCGGCCAGAGACCGTGGTCCGGTCGTTGGACCAGCGCCTCCGCCCCATTGGAATTGGGCCATGATGCGCGCCAAGGCATAGCTCCTCGCCCTCCTTCAGCATCACTGCCGCGTCGTAAGCTCCGCATAGCTCGCACGCGCTCTCGACGATGGCCTGCAGCACTGGAGTGACGTCCGTGGGCGAGGAGGCGATCACGTTCAGGATGTTGGAGCTGCCGGTCTGATAGGTCAGGGCTTCCTCGAGGTCGCGGGTCTTGGCCTGCACTTCGTCGAACAGGCGGACGTTCTGGATGGCGATGACAGCCTGGTCAGCGAAGGTCTGGACCAATTCGATCTGCTTGTCGGTGAATGCGCGCACGACCTGCCGTGTCAACGTGAAGACGCCGATGGTCTGGCCGTCGCGCCGCAGCGGGACGCCGAGATTGGTTCGGTGCTCCCCGAGTTGCTGATAGCGGCGCGCAAGATCGCCCTGCGTTTCATCCGCAAGGATGTCAACGGTTTGGACAGGGAGCCCGGACACGGCCGCGCGCGCGGTCGTGCTGCACCCATCGAGGGAGAAAGGATGCGTCCTTGCAAAGATCTCCAACTCGGGTGGGAAGCCGAAATTGGCAGACATGTGAAGCTGGTCGCCTTGCCGAAGGTAGACCATGCCGCGCTCGGCTTCGCACAGCCGCGCAGCCGATTCCGTCAGCGTATCGAGAACGGTTTGCAGGTCGAAGGCCGAACGGCTAATGACCTTCAGCACGTCGGCGGTCGCGGTCTGCTGCTGGAGAGACTCCTGCAGGTCGTCCGTACGTTGGCGCAATTCCTTCAGCAGCCGTGTGTTTTCAATGGCGATGACCGCCTGGGCCGCGAAATTGGTTACGAGCTTTATTTGTCTATCGCTAAACGGTCGAACTTCCTGACGATAGATGACGACGGCTCCGACAAGCTCGGCGTCCTTGAGCATTGGCACAGCAAGAAGGGTTCGAGCCTGCAATATGTCAACCGTCGCAATGCGTAGAGGATCGCCTTCAGAATACAGCGTTCCCGACATCACGTCGGGAATGTGTATGACCGCTTTGCTTGCAACAAGCCTTCCCAGACCCGTGTCGGGTCCGGCAACAAGTGGTCCGCGTTTGAAGAGTTCAGCGTACTCAGCAGGAGTATTGTGCAGTTCGGCGGGCAACAATCCCCTGCCATCGAACAGGAGCAATTGGCCGAACTTCGCTTCACAAATCCGCAAAGCGTTGTTCAGCATCGACCTGAAGACCGGCTGCAGATCGCCCGGAGAGCTGCTGATAACCTCGAGAACTTCCGAGGTCGCCGTCTGCTGCTCCAGTGCTTCCTGTGTCTCGTTGAACAGCCGAGCGTTCTCGATCGCGATCACGGCCTGACTGGCGAATGTCTTCAGGAGATCCAGGTGGCGTTCAGAGAACGATCCGGTTTTTACGCGCGTGACGCTGATGTAGCCGATTGGAGACCTATTGCTGAGCAAAGGCACGAAAACCATACTCCGAAAGCCGAGCGTCCTGGCCAAGGTGCGCGCGCGGGGCGTCTGCTCGGTGTCTGGGATTTGTATCGTTTTGCCTTCGTATACCAGTTCCTGCGCCGCAAAGCCGGCAATAGGGCGCGGGAACGAAGCTCTCAGTGTTTCGTCCGCAAGCGGACTAATCGGAGTGAAGGCCGCGAGGTGAGCGGCGTTGTCGATGAAGCGAAACACAGCAGTTGAGAAGCCGCCGAGCAGCCGATTTGCAGTCTTCGCAATCGCATCAAAAGCCCGCTGCACGTCAGAGGGCGAACTGGCGATGATCCTGAGGATGTCGGCCGTCGCTGCCTGCTGCTCACGGGCCTCTTTCAATTCTACGTCGGACGCCGTTGAAAGCTTCAAGCGGGTGGCGGACCGAACAGGACGCTTGGTCACGGCGGGGGCGCACTCGCTCGCTGAGCGCGCGTTGCGCGTTTTCGTCGCGCTCTTCTTGCCGCCCGCTTTTGTTGACCGCGCCATATCCGCCCCCCGAGGGTGAACAAGGCCATCATATCGGGCGAACGCACCACTCCGGAAGGGGTGAACGAGCGGAATCGCGGCTGCCGAGCCGGCTGATGGCCGCGTCAAAATGCGGGCTGGCGGAGGCCCACACGACTGTCCGGCCTAACCCCGGCGAACGGATATACGGGGCCACGGCCTTCTCGATTGACAATGACCGGAAGTCCAGATTGGCCTGAACGGTTTTCCGATTTGCCATCGACTACCGATGTGCACGCACGATGTGCGGACCGGGTCCGAGCACGATATCTTGCCTCAGGACGCCGTAGAACCGCTCGGCTATTTCGGGAAGTCCAAGATCTTCTATCACACTAAAGCCCTCGCCGTGCAGCAATTGCAGCAACTCGATGGGATCGAAAAAGCTGAGCCAAGGTTCACCCCGCGCCGCTGCCCTTGCGGCCGTTGCCATGACGTCGGCGCGGCGCTCGGCAGGATAGTTGCGGAATGGTTCGGCATAGTCAAAAACGACCGCGGTTTGCGGCACCTTGGAAATGAATTTCAGGGTGGAAGAGACTGCATCTTTCGTCAGATAAGGCACGACGCCAAGCCATTGAAAGAACGCAGGCTCGTCCAGGTTGAACCCCGCTCTTGTCAGCCCCTCCGCGAGGCTTTCTCGTTCAAAATTTACCGGGGCGAAAACGAGTGACGGCGGCTCGGCGAGACCTGCGGCCCGCATCCGATCACGTTTCCACATTTGTGTCCCGGCGTAGTCGACCTCGAATGTGCGAACGCCGAGATCAGCGTAAGGATTTCGCAGCGAGAAGGTATCGAGGCCCGCACCCAGCACCACGACCTGACGTACGCCGCTCGTGATGCAATCGGACAATACGTCCTCGGAAAATCGGCTGCGCGCGGCTATGAACAAACGCCACGGTCGTAGCGAGTCATTGGCAGCGATCTCGTCCAAGACAGCGGCGGTCTCTTCGTCTAAAATTTTCAACGCAAGTGGGTCTTTGAAGATCGCTCCGCCTTCCAGTTTTTGGTGGATGGCACGATAAGCCGCCGCTCCCCGAGCCGTCTGACTTGGTTGTCCATCGCGCATGGTGATCTATCCCAAAAGCGTGCAGATCTCACGGCATCGTTGTGGCTTAAACTATAGCACCCCCGCAGGGACTGCGACGTCCGCTGCAGGGTCAAAAGCTACCTTGGCCGGCTTGTCTGCTCGGCTCTCGGGTGTGTGCACAAGATGGCGATGCCATAGGCACGCCGGACCGCCCAACTGACGACGGCTGATCATGGCAAGCTGTCCTCGAAATGAAATCGCCCGCGACGGATTGCTCCGCGCGGGCTCCGAGAATTTTCGATGATGCCATCCTGCCAGTGTTTTGCCCGACGTGTCAAAGTGGAAAACTGCGACTGAGCAAGGGGAATCTCGGCCGCACAAACGCCTTCCTTGATGCGACGTCAGAATTGCCAATCGCTTCAACGCCGCCGCTACTGTGCATGGGGTTGTTTTTCAGCTTTTGCTTCGAGGGCGCCGCAACGCCCGCGCCTCAGCGCCGGCCGCGCGGCGCCTCGGCTTTCGCCGGCGCTTCGGTCTGCGGGGTGCAGGTCGCGGCTTGCAACGTGGCCTGCGCCTGCGGCATCAGGCCGGGCTCGGCGGCGAGCGCCTTCATCAGGATCAGGCCGGTCGTCGTCGGGGAATCGATGATCAGGCGGTCGGCCGCGGTGACCTCCTCGTCCTCGGGCAGGGCGCTGTGCTGCGCTTCCGTCATCAGGTCAAGCTCGATCACCTTCTTGCCGGCCGAGCGGTCGTTGATGGCGTAATAGGCGATCTCGTTGCGGGTGTAGAACGACACCGACGTGTAGGCCTGGCTCACCGGCACGGTGAGCTTGATCGGCCCGCCCGCGAGGTCATAGCGGCAGATCGCGAGCGCGAAGGCCGGGTCCATGAACGGCATCGGTGACGTCTGCGGATCGGCCAGCGGCAGCTGCGTCACGCCGTTGAGCTTGGTCATCGGCGTCAGGCGCGAATAGGCGTCCTGGGTTGCGATGCGCGGCAGGGCGAGCACGCTGACGAGATGGACCACGAGGCCCAGCAACACACCGGCAAGAATCGTGAACGCCAGGCGGATCATGAGCAGCCGACCGTCGAAATGTTGGGCATCGGCGCGTCGCGCTTGGTGCGCGTCGCCACCCCGACCGGCGTGTCGTAGAGGCGGAACATCAGCGCGTAGCGCTCGATGCCGCCGGTCGGCAGCCAGTTGCCGGCGCGCGAGCGCGCGGCGATGTGGATCTCGAACGAGCCGTCCGAGGCGCGCACGATTTCCTGGCTGGTGAAGCCGTAGCGGGCAAGCGAGTTGGCGACGAGATGGCCCTTGCGGTCGTACAGCGTCAGCGTCCAGAACCGCGCCGGCGGCGTCACGCCCGACACGACGACGTCGCAGCGGCCGTCGAGCGCCTTCTTCCTGTCGTCGGTGGTCGCGGTGAAGGCGACGCCGTCGCCGGTGCCGATCGGCAGTTCGCCGTTGCGGACGATGGTGGCGCGCGAATAGGGATCGACGTCGCCGGTGCCGGTGCGGGGGCGGGCGGTCCAGGCGCCGATGGTCAGTGTGCCGATCTCGGTGCCGCGGGTCGTCGTCATCCAGGTCGCGCCGACGCCGACCACGGTCGCGAGCAGAAGGGCCGTCAATGTGATCAGGATCAGCCGCACGGGACCAGATCAGTTCTTGCGCGGGGTGGATGCGTTCGCGTTCTCCTCCGCCGCGTAATTCTGCGGGAAGGCGAGCGCGCTCGTCGAGGACGCCGGCCTGGCCGGCTGGCTGTCGTTATCAGCCGATTTGTTCGCGGTCTTGGCGGCGTCGTCGAGCATCTTCTCGACGCGCACCAGGATGTCGGCGCCGCGCTTGGTCAGCACCGGCGGCGGACCGGGCTTGGTCTCAAGCACCTTCGGCGCCGCGTTGGCCTGCGCGTCCCTCGGCTGCGGCGGCAGCTTCTGGCCCATGCCGACGCCGGGAATCTCCCGGACCTCGACGCCCTGATGCGCCGCGACCATGATGTCGTGCCAGGTCTGCGCCGGCAGCGAGCCGCCGGTCATGCGGTTGGTCGGCGAATAGTCGTCATTGCCGTACCAGACCGCGCAGGTGAAATTGCCGGTGTAGCCGACGAACCAGGCGTCGCGATACGCATTGGTCGTGCCGGTCTTGCCGGCGGTCGGAATGCCGTCGAGTGCGGCGCGGCGCGCAGTGCCTTCGCTGACGACGTGGCTCATCATGCCGGCCATGTCGGCGGCGATGTTCGGCGGGATCGCCTGCTTCGGCTTCGGACCGTCGCGGTCCCAGCGCCAGACCAGGTCGCCGGCGCCGGTGCGCACCTCGAGGATTGCATGCGGCGTCACCGCCTTGCCGCGGTTCGGGAAGGTCGCGTAGGCCACGGCGTGCTCGAGCACGGTGACTTCGTCCGAGCCGATCGGCATGGACGGCGTGTCGGGCAGCGGCGCCTTGATGCCGAAGCGGCGCGCGACCTCGACGATCTTGGCGCGGCCGATCTTGGCCGGGTTCGGCGCCTTCGGCTGTTCCTTCTGTCCGATCGCGATCGACAGCTTGACCGGCACGACGTTGATCGAGCGCGTGATCGCCTGCGTCAGCGTCACCGGGCCGGAATAGGAATGGCCATAGTTCTGCGGGCACCAATTGCCGATGCAGACCGGGCCGTCGACCACGATCGAGTTCGGCGTGAAGCCGTTGAGGAGAGCCGTCGTGTAGACGTAGGGCTTGAACGAGGAGCCGGGCTGGCGATAGGCGTCGGTGGCGCGGTTGAACTGGCTCGCGCCGTAATCGCGGCCGCCGACCATGGCGCGGATGCCGCCGTCGAGATCAGCGACGACGGTCGCGGCTTGCGTGGCGTGGTAGTCGCGGCCGAACTGGCGCAGCTGGTTCTCGATCGCGTCTTCGGCGGCCTTCTGCACGTTGGTGTCGATCGCGAGGCGAACGACGAACACGCGCTCGGTGTAGGACTTCGGGAAGGTGTCGACGAGCTTGCGCATCTCGTCGAAGGCGTAGTCGAGGTAATAGTTCGGCGAGGCCTCGTCGCGGCGGTCGACCGCGAAGGCCGGGTTGCGACGGGCGCCGAACACCTGGCCCTCGGTCATGAAGCCGGCATCGACGAGGTTGTCGAGCACGACGTTGGCGCGGGCGCGCGCGGCGGGCAGGTTGATGTGGGGGGCGTATTTGGTCGGCGCCTTGAACAGGCCGGCGAGCATCGCGGCCTCGGCCAGCGTCACGTCGCGCGCGGACTTGTTGAAGTAGAAATGCGCAGCGCCATCGACGCCGAAGGTGCCGCCGCCCATATAGGCGCGGTCCAGGTAAAGCTTGAGGATCTCGTTCTTGGTCAGGCGCCATTCCAGCCAGACCGCGAGGAACGCCTCGTTGATCTTGCGCTCGATGGTGCGCTCGTTGCTCAGGAACAGGTTCTTGGCGAGCTGCTGGGTGATCGAGGAGCCGCCCTGGCGGACGCCGCCGGCTTGCGCGTTGGTGACGAGCGCGCGCGCGGTGCCGGCGATGTCGATGCCGAAATGGTCGTAGAAGCGGCGGTCTTCGGTGGCGAGCGTCGCCTTGATCAGCACGTCCGGAAAGTCTTCCAGCGGGATCGAGTCGTTATGTTTGATACCGCGGCTGCCGATCGGGTTGCCGTAACGGTCGAGGAAGGTCACGGCGAGGTCGGACTTCTTCAGCCAGTCCTCGTCCGCGGTCTCGCGGAAAGCGGGGATGGCCAGGATCAGCATCAGCACCATGCCGCCGAGGCCGATCGTTGCGGCCTCCGACAGCGGCTCGATGAACACCCAGCGCTTCCACCGCCCGACATAGAAGCGGTCCATGAAGGTCGAGTAGCGCTCGTAGAGCTCGCGGATGCCCTTGGCGGAGGAGAACAGCGAGGAGTCGATGCGCGCATCGAGGTCCAGGAAGAAGTTCCGGACTCTGCTCTTCCAGTTGGATGGTGTGTTCTGGACCACCTAGAACCCTTGAGGCTCGCTTCGACAGCGTTCAAGCACCCGGCCGGGGCGGCATCGAGACGTCTTGCGGGATTGTTGCGGCAAACCCAAGGCGCCCGTGTCGCGCACCTCAGGGGACTTGCTGTTCTTCTAGCCGAGCGGGGCCTATAAACCAATGGTCACGCTCGCAATTTGAACAACAGGCCTAATTGAACCCCGGTTCATTACGGGTCTTTTGCGGGCCTTGCTTGCAGCTTTTGGGCAGCCCGCCCTAGAAAGTGCCGGCCGCAGCTCTTTGGATCAGTATCAGGCGCATGACCGCAGCTCCAAAACGACCTTCAGACCAGGATGGATTCTTCTGGAAAACCAAGAAGATGGAGGACATGTCGCCGGCCGAATGGGAGAGCCTTTGCGACGGCTGCGGCCGCTGCTGCCTGAACAAGCTCGAAGATGAGGATACCGGCGAGATCTATTTCACCGACGTGAGCTGCAAATTGCTCGATTCCTGCACGGCCGGCTGCAAGAGCTACGCGAATCGCTTCGACTCCGTTCCCGATTGCGTGGTCATGACTCCCGAGAGTGTCCGGGACCTGAAATGGCTGCCGCCGAGCTGCGGCTACAAGCTCGTGGCCGAGGGCCGCGATCTCTATTGGTGGCACCCGCTGGTCTCAGGCGATCCCAATACGGTGCACGAGGCCGGCGTCTCCGTGCGCGGCCGGGTCGCCGGCACCGAAGTGGAGATCCCTGACGAAGAGCTCGAGCATTATCTGGTGCAATGGCCGGGGCAGCTGCCGAAGCGGGCGCGCCTGAAGCGACGTCCCAAAGACTGATCTGCCGGTAATCCCGGATCACATCATCGGGATGACCCCGGGGCGGGATGCACCCATGCGCGGCGGTGCCTGCCTGAGAAGAACTTTGCTGTCTAGATTGGCTTCATAGAACGAATCCTTCGCGGCTTTGCGCCGCAACACGCTCGATCTGACACGCCCGAGATGAACCAGTTCACACGGCAGAGCAGCTCTGCCGAGATCCAGACCTTGCCCGACGATATTGCCGAGGAACTGACCCGCCTTCCAGGCGAGGTCATCAGCGTGAGTGACGCGCCGCCGATCTCGCCGCCGGCACCGCTGACCTCGGACGAGGTACGCACCATCGTCATCAGCCTGATGCTGACGATGTTCCTGGCCGCGCTCGACCAGACCATCGTCGCCACGGCGCTGCCGACCATCGGGCGCCAGTTCCAGGATGTGTCGAACCTGTCCTGGGTCATCACCGCCTATCTGCTCGCCTCGACCGCGGTTGCACCGGTGTTCGGAACGCTGAGCGACATCTACGGCCGCAAGGTGATGATCATCGTCTCGCTGAGCCTTTTCATCGCCGGCTCGATCCTGTGCGCGATCGCGCCGAGCATGCCGATGCTGATCCTGGCCCGCGGCCTCCAGGGGCTCGGCGGCGGCGGCATCATGCCCGTCGTGCAGACCGTGATCTCCGACGTCGTGAGCCCGCGCGAGCGCGGGCAATACCAAGCCTATTTCTCCAGCGTCTGGATGGTCGGCGGCATCTTGGGCCCCGTCATCGGCGGCGTGTTTGCGGAGCATCTGCACTGGTCGATGATCTTCTGGATCAATCTGCCGCTCGCGGCGGCAGCACTCGCGCTGCTGCTGCCGAAGATGAGCAAGATCCCGGTGTTCCACCGCAAGCGCAAGGTCGACTGGCTCGGCGGCGTCCTGCTGATGGCTTCCGCCGTCGTCTTCATGCTGGTGCTGACCTGGGGCGGCACGCGCTACACATGGCTGTCGCCGACCATTCTTGCGATGGTGGGCGGTGCCGTCGCGCTCGCGCTCACCTTCGTCTGGCACGCGCGCCGCGCCGACGAGCCGTTCCTGCCGTTGCCGCTGCTCTCGGGATCGGTCGCGCCGTTCGCGCTGACCGCCGGCGGCTGCGGCCTCGGCGCCATCACCGGCCTCACCGTGCAGCTGCCGCTCTATTACGAGTCGGTCTATCACCTCAGCGCCAGCGAGGCGGGCCTTGCGCTGATCCCGCTCGCGGCGGTCTCGACCTGCGGTGCTGCGATCGCCGGCCGCACCATGGCGCGCGCCAAGCATTACAAGCGCGTCGCCATCATCGGCACCTCCTGGGCCGCGATCTGCGCGCTCGGCCTCACCGTCACCACGCTGCCGCTATGGGGGCTTCTGACGCTGATGGCCGCCTTTGCACTTGGCCTCGGCACGACTTTCCCGGTCTGCGTGGTCTCGCTGCAGAATTCGGTGGCCCGCCCGCAGGTCGGCACCATCACCGGTGCGATGAACTTCTTCCGCTCGCTGATGTCCTCGTTCACGGTCGCCGCGTTCGCCGCGATCCTGCTGATCTCGCTCGGCGCCGACATTCCGCTGGCCGGCGAGCATCACGTAGCAGGCGGCATCCCGGCGATTCCGACTGAAGACATGCGGCACGCCTTCCGCTATGTCTTCGCGGCCGCGACCGCGCTGATGGCCACCGCCTCGCTCTGCCTGATCATGATGGAGGAGCGGCCGTTGGCCGGTCCCACCACCACGCAGGCCGTCGAGATGGCGGAGTAACGGCGCTAGCCGCCTCCACCCACGAAGCCGCTCTTGCGCGGCAACACGATCGTGAACTCCGTGAACTGGCCCGGCTCCGTCGCGACGTCGATCGTGCCGCCATGCTGCTTCACCACGATGTCGTGGCTCATCGACAGCCCGAGGCCGGTGCCTTCGCCGGCCGGCTTTGTGGTGAAGAACGGATTGAACATCTTCGCCTTCACGTCGTCGGGAATGCCGGTGCCGTTGTCGCGGATGCGGATCTCGATGGTATCGCCACGATCGCGGGTCGTGACAGTCACGACAGGCTCGAACGTGCCGGCGCCGCTCTCGGCCTTGCGTTTGGCCACCGCATAGAACCCGTTCGAGACCAGGTTCAGCAGCACCCGCGTGATCTCCTGCGGGAACACCTCGGCGGAACCTGCCGCCGGATCGAACGTGCGTTTCAGCGTGACGTCGAACTGCGGCTGCTCGGCGCGCGCGCCGTGATAAGAAAGGTTGAGGCTCTCCTCGACCAGTGCGTTGATGTCGCTCAAGCGATGCTCGCCGCCGCCTTCGCGCGAATGCAGCAGCATGTTCTTGACGATGGAATCGGCGCGCTTACCGTGCTGCACGACCTTTTGCAGATTGTCCTTCAGCATGCCCGTCAACTCGTCGACGTCGTTGCGGAGAGCGTCGCCGAGCGGGACGGGTGCCAGCACCTCGTTCAGCTCGTCCGTCAGCTCGGCCGACAGCGCAGCAAAATTGTTGACGAAGTTGAGCGGATTCTTGATCTCGTGCGCGATGCCCGCGGTGAGCTGGCCGAGCGAGGCCAGCTTCTCGGTCTGGATCAGCCGGTCCTGCGCCGCGCGGAGATCTTCAAGCGATTGGGCGAGTTCGCGGGTGCGCGCTTGCACCTCGTCGAACAGGCGGACGTTCTCGATCGCTATCACGGCCTGGTCGGCGAAGCTCTGCACCAGCTCGATCTGCCGGTTGGAGAACGGGTTGACGGTAGCACGTCCGAGGAAGAGAACGCCGATCGGCTGCCCTTCGCGGAGCAAGGGGACGCCAAGTAGGGTGCGATAGCCGCCGGCCCGCTGCTGCTCGGGAAAGGCGTATTCGGGGTCAATCAGCACGTCGGTGATCTGCACCGCTTTGCCTTCTAGCAGCACCCGCCCCACCAGGCTGCCGCGGCCGGGGTAAAGCCTTACGGTGCTGGATACGCGGTCCCATTCCGGCGCAAAATTATAACGCGTGGCATGCGCGTATCCGCCGTCGGCCTGCTGGCGCGTGATCGCAGCCATATCTGCATTGCAGAGCCGTGCCGCCGATTCCGTGAGCGTGTTGAGCACGGTCTCGAGGTCAAAGGCGGAGCGGCTGATGACCTTGAGGACGTCGGCGGTTGCGGTTTGCTGCTGCAGCGTCTCCCTGGTTTCGTTGAACAGCCGCGCGTTCTCGATGGCGATCGCCGCCTGGTCGGCAAAGCTCTGCTGCAGCGCCAGCTCTTCGTCGGAGAAGGGCTCCAGGCGGTCCCGGTGAACGATCAACGAGCCGATCGCCCTGCCTTTGCTGCGCAAGGGCGTTCCGCAGATGGTTCGCGTGCCGGCGGCGCGGGCGTGCGGCAAGCCCGGAAAGTCGGCCAGATCGCCTTCGAGATTGTCGAGGTCCGGCGCATGGATCTGCTGGTTTCGTCCGACGACCGCGCCGGGCATGTTGCGGCCGCCGACCTTGATGTCGGTGAGCGGTACCGCGGCGCGGATGCGCTGCGCGCTTGCGCCGTAGCGGTAGGCCTTGCCCCATTCGCCGTTCTCGGCGAGCTGGATCGAGACGCTGGAGGCGCCGAACAGCCGCGCCGTGGTCTCCGCGATTTGCTGCAAGGCATGATCGGCGTCGCCCGAGGTGCTGGCAATTGTCGCCAGGACGTCCGCGCCGGCGGTCTGGCGTTCGCGCGACAGGGCGAGCTCATGCCGCAGGCGCTCGGTCTCGGCGGCGCTCCATTGTAGCCTCTGCTCAAGCTCGGCAGTCTGGCGCGCAATATCAGCGTCCTGGGCGAGCGCATTCATCGACAATTCCATATCGGGCAGGCGCCCGCAGGTGCAGATCTCAAACTATCCGGAACGCCAGTATTCCACCGTCAAATCAAGGGCGCCAGCGATATCATTGCAGAAATACGTCCGACCGTTAACGCCGCTCACGTGCCCGGGCGCGATACCTCGGTTTCCTTGCTGGTGATGAATTCCAGCAGCACCGGCACGCCTTCCTTCGTCTTCTGGATCCCGCGCTTGATCGCGGGGATGATGTCCTCAGGCCTTGTCACCCGCTCGCCATGGCCGCCGAAGGCGCGCGCCATCGCCGCATAGTCGCCGGAGATGTCGGTCGAGCGATATTTCTCGGTCGAGATCGGCATCACCTTCAGCTCGATCGCCATCGAGAAGTTGTTCAGAAGAATAGACATGATCGGGATGCGCTCGCGCACAGCGGTCTCGAAATCCATGCCGGTGAAGCCGATCGCCGCATCGCCCCAGACATTGATGCAGAGCTTGTCGGGCTTCGCCAACTTTGCACCCATCGCCAGGCCAAGGCCGTAGCCGAGCTGCGTCGTCTTGCCCCAGCCGAGATAGGAGAGCGGCGTCACCGCCTTCCAGAACGGCGATAGCTGGTCGCGCGGGCTGCCGGCATCATGGGTGATGATGGTGTTGTCGATGTCGATGGTGTGCTGCAGATCCCACAGCACGCGATAGGGATTGAGCGGCGCGTCATTGCTGGTCAGCTTCGGCATCCATTTCGCCAGCCATTCCTTGTGCGAGGTCGCGATCTCGGCGGCGACCGTCGATGCATCGCGATCCTTCGTGACGGTCTTGCCGATCTCCTCCAGCAGCGCATCGAGCACGAGACCGGCATCGCCGACGAGGCCGATCTTCGCTTCGACATCCTTGTTGAGATGGTTGGGATCGAGCGTGGAATGGATGACGGTCTTGCCCTTCGGCATGGCGATGCCAAAGCTGGTCTCGGTGAAGGAGCAGCCGATGCCGAAGATGACGTCGGCCTCGGCCAGGAACTTCGGCACCGCGCGCGGCACGGCAAGGCCGCCCGAGCCGAGCGAGAGCGGATGCGTCTCGGGGAACGATGATTTACCGCCGAGGCTGGTAGTGACGGGGATGGCCAGCCGTTCCGCCAACCGCTTCAACTGCGGCCAGGCCTGCGCGTAGTGCACGCCCTGGCCGGCATAGAGCACCGGCCGTTTTGCATTCACGAGCAGGGCGGCAGCCTCCTTCACATGAACAGGGTCGGCGCCGTAGCGCGTGCGCAGCACCGGCGTGTAGTTCAGCGGTTCCGGCACTTCCTCGTTCCACATGTCGGAGGGGATTTCGACGATCACAGGCCCGCCGCGGCCGTTCTTCAGCTTGGTGAAGGCGCGTCGAAAGATGTTGGCGACCTCGGCCGCCAGGATGATCGGCTCGGACGATTTCGCAAACGGCTTCATCGCCTCGCTCGAATTGAAGTTCGGCTCGATATGCGCGAGCCTGCGCTGATAGCCCATCGGCAGCACCAGCACGGGCACGGATTCGCCAAAGCACTGCGCGACGCCGCCCATCGCGTTCTCGGCGCCGGGCCCGTGCTGCATGCAGAACGCGCCGATCGTGCGCCCAGACGTCACCCGCGAGATCGCATCCGCCATGTGAACGCCGACGCGCTCCTGCCGCACCATCACGGGCCGAATCTCGGCCTTGGCCGCGTGCTCGATCAGATGATTGACCGGATAACCGCAGAGGATCTCGATCCCCTCGCGCCGCATGATTTCCGCAATGGCGGTGCCGAGCTTCATGGCGTCTCTCTCCTCAGGCCTGGCCGGTTGCTCCGGCCCATTGGAGGAGAGAGGATCAGGAAATGCCGGAGGCGTAAAGCGTGAGCAAATGACAATCAGCCATGCAGCGACCTGGCGGCAGCTCTATTTGCACTTCTGGCAAATCGTCAGCTTGCGCTTCAACGCCTCGTCCTCCTGATCGACCAGCGTCTGCGGGTCCAGACCGGAGCCGGATGCCGCGCGCGACCTCGCAGGCGGCGTGACCTGGCTCGGCGCGTCGCTGTCGTCGGTACTGGCGTTGAAGCCGTCGTAATCGGCGGCCGGGTTCGGCATTGCCGGAAAACCGCCGATCACGGGTGGAGACGGCTCTCTGGCCGGTGAGGTCCTAGCGTTCGTGAGCACTGTCGGCTCGCGCTTGGGTTTGGAATTCCTGGGACTCGCGTGCTGCGAAGATGCGTTGGGCGGAGTGAGGGAAACCGGCGCCGTGGAGGAATTCTGTCCGCGCGCGCTGTCCTGCGACCAGACGCCGATCAACATGAGGCCGAGGGCCAGAAGCGTCGTGCGTTTCATCGGCGTCCTTCAGATGGTTATGGTTCAATGACTGACTGCATGGCCTATCGCGCCAGGGTATGAAGACTATCAGCACTGACACGATCGTCAAAGTTGGCAAAGCTCGGGCGAAAACAGGCGCGAGAACGCGAGAGTATGCGTGCCGATGAAACGGTGTTGATCGAGCGGGCTGTCGCCTCACATTCCGTCGTTGCGAGCGCAGCTATACTTTGTCTTCCAGCGCGCGGCGCAGCTTTCGGATGATGACGCCGCGGGCACGGTCGTCGGCAGCTGCGCCGACCCTGTCGTTGATGTCGAGCATCAGCTCCGACATCTCGTTGTGCCAGTCGAGGTGGGTCACAGCCTCCGGCGCGAGCCGCCGGCGATGATCGACGTCGATCACGCGCGGTTCGGGGGCTGCGAGTTCATAGATGTCGTCCAGCACCGGCTGGTACACCTTGGCCGCCGGAATGATCCGTTCGGCGACTCGCTCGGCGAGACCTGCGATGGCGCCTTCCTCGCCATGGACCAGGAACAGCCCGCGGGCGATGGGGCGCCGTGCGGCAATCCAGCCGGCCATGCCTGCGCCGTCGGCGTGACCCGAATATTCGTCGATCATGCGGATCCGTGCCGCGACCCTGATTTCCTCTCCCTGGATCCGCACGGCTTTGGCGCCGTCCTGCAGGAAGCGGCCGAGCGTGCCGCTCGCCTGGAAGCCGGCGAGCAGCACGGTCGCGCGCTCGTTCCAGAGCCAGCGCTTCAGATGGTGGCGGATGCGTCCGGCGTCGCACATGCCGCTGGCCGCGATGATGATGTGAAATCCGCTGAGCCGCATGATCGCCTTGCTCTCGTCCGCGGTCTCGGTGAATTTGAGATGCGGCGAGTTGAGCAGGCGTTCGGCGTCGACGCTCGGGTCGAGGCTCGCGGCGTGCCGGCGAAACACTTCGGTGGCGCGGATCGCCAGCGGCGAGTCGAGGAAGATCGGCGCTTTCGGAATCTCGCCGTGCTCCATCAGGTCGACGAGGTCGACGATCAGCTCCTGCGTGCGTTCGACCGCGAAGGCGGGTATCAGCAGCGCGCCTCCGGCTGCGGCAGCGTCGCGTACCTCGGCCGCGAGATGCTGCCGGCGGAGCGCAGGCGTCGTGGCGGCGCGCACCCGGTCGCCATAGGTGGATTCGGAGATCACGTAGTCGAGGTCGCTCGGTGCTTCGGGATCGGGCTGGAGCAGCTTGGCTTCCGGCCCGACATCGCCGGAGAGCAGCACGCGCAGCGGGCGCGGGGAGCCTCGTTGGGCGATCTCGAGCTCGATCGAGGCGGAGCCGAGCAGATGACCGGCATTCCAGTAGCGCGCACGGACGCCCGGGATGACATCGATCCAGCGTTCATAGTCGACGGCGCGAAACGATTGCAGCGACGCGACCGCGTCCGCCTGCGTGTAGATCGGCTGCACCTCCTTGCGGCCGCGGGCCTTGTTGCGCCGGTTAAGCTGCGCGACTTCGGACTCCTGGATGCTGCCGGCGTCCGGCAGCATGTAGGAGCAGAGGTCGATCGTGCCGCGCGTCGCCAGGATCGGTCCGTCAAATCCTTCGCGCACGAGTTTTGGCAGCAATCCGCTGTGGTCGATATGAGCGTGCGTCAGCACGACGGCGTCGATATCGGTCGGCCGGAAGGGGAAGGCGCCGTAGTTGAGCTCCTTGAGCGTTTTCTGGCCCTGGAACAGGCCGCAATCCACCAGAAAGCGGCCGGTTGCGGTCTGGAACAGATAGCTCGAGCCGGTCACGGTGCGCGCGGCACCGCAGAAACGGACGGTGATGCTCATGTCGTTGTCTCCGGCGAAGGTGTGGTACCGAGTTCGGACCGCAAGGCGGCCGCGAGAGGCGCGTCGAGGGCGATCGCGTTGGTCGGATGCGGTACGCTTTCCGTCGAGCGGACGGAGCGGACGCCGGCGTTGATGAATGCAGCGATCATCGCGGGTGGAAACAGCGCATGCGTCACGATCGAATCCACGGTCGTCGCGCCCATCGACAGTAACGCCTTCGCCGCGGCCATCAGCGTGGTCCCGGACGATACGATATCGTCGACCATCAGGGCCGGCCGTCCTGCCAGCAGCCCGGCATCTGCGAACGCAATGTCCACGGCACGATCACCGCGCCGGATCTTGCGCGCGACGGCGTGCCGCAGGCCCAGCCGTCCGGCCAGGTCCTTGACCCAGGGCTCGGACTCCGCATCGGGACCGATCACGATGGTGGCGGGATCGACGCCGCCGGCGGCGAGCGCGTCTGCGATCGCCGGCATGGCGGAGAGATTCTCGGCTTCGATGCCAGGGAACACGGAAGCGATGTCGGCGGTGCGATGCAGATGTGCATCCACGGTGACGACGCGATCGACGATCGCCGCAAGCAGGGTGCCCACGGCGCGCTGGCTGACGGCTTCGCCGGCATGAAACGCGATGTCCTGCCGCATGTAGCAGAGATAGGGCGCGACCAGCACCAGCCGCTTCGCGCCTCCGCGCCGCAGCGCTTCCGCGGCGAACAGCACGGCGATCAGCTTGTCATTGGGTTGATCGAGCGACGCATAGAGGATGGTGGTGTCGGCCGCCGGCGCGACCGTCACGCGCAGTTCGCCGTCCGGAAAGCGGTGCAGGGCGACCTCCTCGCAGGCCAGTCCGAGCCGCGCCGCGATGCGCTTCGCCGCGCCGGCGCCGGAGGGCAAGGTCTGGAACACGACCGTGCTCACGACGGCGTCCTGCCCGGTGGGGCCTCGTGACCGTTGACGATGTAGCCGGTCTCCTGCTGGGCGGCAGACGCGGCCAGATCATGCTCCGGCCCTTCGAACGTGTAGACACGGTAGAGCGGCTCGCCCTGCTCGACCCGGTCGCCGATCTTCTTGAAGAGGCGAATGCCGGCGCCCTTGTCGAGTGGCGCGCCGGCGGTGCGGGCGAGGCGGTTGAGACGGAGGCAGTCGATCGTGGCGACCGTGCCGTCATGCGCCGCCTTGACGTCGAAGCTGCTGGGTCCGAGATCGGTGCTGCATTTCGACGGACCCTGGGCGTCGATGATCTTCTGCATCTGCTTCAGGGCGGCGCCGCTGTCGAGCAGTTCACGCGCGCGGGCATAGCCGGCGCCGCCGCGCAGCTTCGGATCGTATTCCAGGAGATGGGCGGCGAGCCGCAGCGATTTCTCGCGCAGGTCGCGCGGCGCATCTTCCTCGTTGCCGAGCACCGCCATCACGTCGTTGGCCTCGAGCACCGGCCCGATGCCGTTGCCGATCGGCTGGCGGCCGTCGGTCGTGATCACCTCGACCGTGCGGCCGAACCGGTCGCCGACGAATTCGAACAGCTTTCGCAGCCTCATCGCGTCCATGGCGGTGGTGACTTTCGCGGTCGGCCCGACCGGAATGTCGATCAGCAGGTGCGTCGATCCCGCCGCGATCTTCTTCGACATGATGGAGGCGACCATCTGCTCGCGGGTGTCCAGGCTGAGCGGGCGTTCGACCGAGATCAGCACGTCGTCGGCCGGCGACAGGTTCACGTGTCCGCCCCAGATCAGGCATCCGTTGCAGGACGAGACGATCGACTTCATTTCCTCGACGCCGACATTCACGCGGGCCAGAACCTCCATCGTGTCGGCCGTTCCGGCCGGCGAGGTGATGGCGCGCGAGGATGTCTTCGGGATCGGGAGACCGTGGGCTGCGACGATCGGCACCACGATCATCGAGGTGCGGTTACCGGGAATGCCGCCGATGCAGTGCTTGTCGACCACGATCTGGTCGGGCCATACGAGCTGCGTGCCGGCCTGCGCCATGGCGCCTGTCAGGGCCAGGAGCTCGTCACTGGTGATGAAGCTCGCCGAGCCGATCAGGAAGGCGGCGATCTCCATGTCGGAATAGCGAAAATGCGCGAGGTCGCTGATGATGGCGTCGATCTCGGCCTTGTCGAGCGTTCGACCGCGGATCTTGGCGCGCACGGCTTCGAGACTCTCCGGCGGCGCGGCGGGTGCGACCGTGACCAGCGTGCCGACCGGTTTGGCGAAGCGGTGGAAGGCGGGCTCGGAGAGGCCGATTTCGTCCTGGGCCGCCAGCGCATCGTCGTCGGTGATCAGGAGTGTCGCAAGCAGCGTCTTGTCGTCGAGGCGAAGCTCGACGCGGCTGAAGCCGCGAAAGATATCCGCGCGCAGTGCCTTCGATCGCCTGGAAACGACGACGACGTTCTCGCGGCCCGTATCGAGATGGACGCGGCGTATCTTGAGCTGGGAACGCGAGGGATCGGGGGGCATGGACGGACCACAAAAGTCGGGTCGCTCATGCTAAACTGTCGCTGACGCGACAGGCTTGACCCAGATCATGGTCCGCTGGGTCAGCCAAACCAGCCGGTCGTCGGGCCGCGCCTGGGACGGGCCCGCTGGTGGCCACGACGGCGCGTCGGGTCTACTTCATGGCCGTGCTGATCGAGTTGAACTTGTTGCTGAGGAGGACGCTGCCCGTGTTGGTCACGACGGTGACGATGGCGAGCGCGATGCCGGCGGCGATCAGGCCATACTCGATCGCGGTGGCGGCACTCTCATCGGCAAGAAAAGACCTGAGCAAAGTCATCGCCAACTCCTGTTCATCCGGTCCAATGTAGGCGCGCGGCGTTATCAAAGTGGTAAAGTGATCGACGAGGCGCTTGTCGCGCATCAATAAAGGCGGGTTCGGCCGACCCGACCTGATGTGTCTTAACGTGACAGCCGTTAAGCGAAGGTTTCATGATCCATTCAAATGAACGGAAGCGCGCATGCCTCAACTCGTGGTGGTGCGTCCCGGCGCCGCCTTTGGAGGCCGTCCCAGCGCGGCCGCGAGGCGTCCGATCAGATAGCCAACGACATGCGCCTGCGCCCGCACCGCCGCGTCGGCGATACGCTCGTCCTCGGCCGTTTCATTCACGATGCCGATGTAGTTTTTTCTGACGTCCTGCTGCGGCACAGTCGTGCGAGCCCTGCTTTTTCGATGGCCGGACCATGCTGCGCGCAAGGGGAATCAACGGTTAATTTTGCGTCCCGTAGGAATACCCGGGTGCGGCATGATGGCAACGTGACGTGACAAGTGAGCTGCCGCTTAAGGGTCTGTTGAGGCTGTTCGTCAACCGATCGGCAAGCATGCCGAGCGAGGCCTCATCGAGGCCGGCGATCCGCGTTCAATGCGCGCAGCATGCCGATGCGGGCGAATATCAGCCAGCCGCCGCCGGTCTCTGCCGCGTTGATCAGCATCTCGATGGCGGTTTGCCAGCGCGGCTCCTGCTGCTCGTCTTCGGACAGCTGCATGATGAAGTCCGCGGCCTCCTGCAACGTGCGCAGCCTGGCGCCGCCGCGCAATCCGATCGGATCGTCGAACGGCGTCGACCAGGGCATATCAGTCTGCCCGATCGGTGAGGGGAGGCGTCACGGCGCGGTCGGTGATGCGATGCCGTCAGCCGGCCTTCTTGGTTCGCGTGGTCGCGCGTACAGGCTTGTCGGCCTTCTTCGGCGCGGTTTCCCTGGCCGCGGCGTCCTTGCCGCCCTTGCCGGAGATCGGCAGCAGCATCTCGCGCTGGCCCTCGACGCGCTTCTTCGGCTTCTTGGCTTTTGCGGTTTCCTTGGCGGTTTCTTTGGCGACCTTCGCCGCCGGAACTGCATCCTTTTCGCTTGCCAGGCTCTTCTTCAGCGCGTCCATCAGATTGATGACGTTGCCGCCGCTCTTCGGCGTGGACCTGGCCGCGATCGGCGTGCCTGCGCGCTTCTTGTTGATCAGATCGATCAGCGCGGTCTCGTAGTGATCCTCGAACAGCTCCGGCTCGAACGCGCCGGACTTCTTCTCGACGATGTGCTTGGCGAGGTCGAGCATATCCTTCGTCAGCTTCACGTCCTGGATGTCGTCGAAATACTCCTTCTCGCTGCGCACCTCGTACGGGTAGCGCAGCAGCGTGCCCATCAGGCCGCTGTCGAGCGGCTCGAGTGCGATGATGTGCTCGCGGTTGGTCAGCACCACGCGGCCGATGGCGACCTTGTCCATGCTGCGGATGGTCTCGCGGATCACCGCGAAGGCGTCGTGGCCGACCTTGCCGTCGGGCACGAGGTAATAGGGGCGGATCAGATAGCGGTTGTCGATGTCGGACTTCGGCACGAATTCGTCGATCTCGATCGTGTGGGTGGAGTCCAGCGCGATGTCGTCGAGCTCGTCCTTGGTGACCTCGATGTAGGTGTCGGTGTCGACCTTGTAGCCCTTGACGATGTCCTCGGAGGTCACCTCGTCACCGGTCTCGGCGTCGACCTTGAGATATTTGATCCGGTGGCCGGTCTTGCGGTTGATCTGGTTGAACGAGACCTTCTCGGTATCCGATGTGGCCGGATACAGCGCGACCGGGCAGGTCACGAGCGAGAGACGCAGAAAACCCTTCCAATTGGCGCGGGGGGCCATGGGCTACTCCAAACGCAACGGGGACAGACCTATGAGGATACCATCGGGGAACACCGAATCATACACAGGTTCGGGCGGAATCTTGCAACTGCGTTAACCAGTCGCTGACCTCAGCGGTTCGGCCCGATGCGGGGCGCAAGAGCCGGAACATCAAATCGGATCGGGCGTTGGCTCGGGACACAGGCTGCGAGGAAGTCGCGGCCATCGGAGGCGACATCCAGGGATCGAGGTCACCATGGCAACCACGCGCGAGGAGCATCAGATCGTCGAAACTGCGACCGAGGCGCGCCAGGGCGAACCGGGGCCGTCGGTGGCCGCACTGCTCGCCATCTCGACCGGGCTCGCGATCCTGATCCTCGCCGTCATCTGGTTCGTGTTCTTCCGGACCTGACGGCAATCTGACGGGCAGATCGAACAGGAAGGGCGGACCTTCCGCCTCGCCGCCATCAGCGGCACACCGCGCCCGCCATGCCGCCGGTTCTTCCGGTGGCCTGGCGGGCGCAGTCGCATTGACTCGCGCCAAATCTTATATGACCAAAAAGTAACGCGGGTGGTTCCCGGCGTTCATATTCAGTTCACGCCGGAATTGCTCATCTGGAGCGGTGTTCATGCGGCTTATTTCTGGAGAGAAGCGTGCGCCTGCTTGTTGTTGAGGACGACCCCGATCTCAATCGCCAGCTCACCAAGGCGCTGACGGACGCCGGCTATGTCGTCGACCGCGCCTTCGACGGAGAGGAGGGGCACTATCTCGGCGACAACGAACCGTACGACGCCGTGGTGCTCGATATCGGTCTGCCCAAGAAGGACGGCATCTCGGTGCTGGAAGCCTGGCGCCGCAACGGCCGCACCATGCCGGTCTTGATTCTCACCGCGCGCGACCGCTGGAGCGACAAGGTCCAGGGTTTTGATGCCGGTGCCGACGATTACGTGCCCAAGCCGTTCCATCTGGAGGAAGTGCTGGCGCGCATCCGTGCGCTGCTGCGCCGCTCGGCCGGCCATGCCCAGAGCGAATTGAGCTGCGGCCCCGTCACGCTCGACACCCGCACCGGCCGTGTCAGCGTGTCGGGCAATCCGGTCAAGATGACCTCGCACGAATATCGGCTTCTGGCCTACCTCATGCACCATTCGGGGCGCGTGGTGTCGCGCACCGAGCTGGTCGAGCACCTCTACGACCAGGATTTCGATCGCGACTCCAACACGATTGAAGTCTTTGTCGGCCGCATCCGCAAGAAGCTCGACGTCGACATCATCCAGACCGTCCGCGGCCTCGGCTATCTCCTGACCCCGCCGCCGGCACCGGGCGCCTGAGAGCCTTTCGAAGGATATTGGCTTGACGGGCTGCCCGACACGGGCCTTGGTCCTGACATGACCGCCGACGCCATGCCGCCATCTCGCGCCTCCGGGATCATTCCGATGCCCGCCAGCTCGCTTGCCAACCGACTGTTCCTGTCGGCGACCGCCTGGCTGGTGGTGATCCTGGCGATCACCGGCGTGGTGCTGTCATCGGTCTACAAGAACGCTACCGAGCGTGCCTTCGACCGCCGGCTCAACCTCTATCTGCGCACCCTGATCGCCGAGGTCGCCACCCCCGACGAGCCGCCGGATCGCCAGTTCCAGTCGCTCGGGGAGCCGCTGTTCGAGCTGCCGCTGTCGGGCTGGTACTGGCAGATCACGCGCACCGACACCGAGAAGCCGGAGGTGCGCTCGTCGCGCTCGCTCTGGGACAAGAAGCTGCCGAAGCTCGAAGACAAGGGCGCCGAACTCACCGCGGCCGGCATTCGTCTCGCCTATGTCGATGGGCCGGAAGGCCAGAATCTGCGCATGGTCGAACGTCCCGTCGACCTCGGCGCCGACGGCAAATATCTGGTCAGCGTCGCCGGCGACGACACCGAGATCTTCGACGAGACGCGCAGTTTTGACTACTACCTCGGCGGCACCTTCACCGCGCTCGGCATCGTGCTGCTGCTGACGACGGTGTTCCAGGTCCGCTTCGGCCTTGCGCCGCTCAAGCGGATTTCCGAATCCATCGCCGACATTCGCTCCGGGCGGGCCGAGCGGCTCGAGGGCGAATTCCCGGTCGAGATCGCGCCGCTCGCGCGCGAGACCAACGCGCTGATCGACGCCAACAGGGAGATCGTCGAGCGGGCCCGCACCCATGTCGGCAATCTCGCCCATGCGATCAAGACGCCGCTTTCGGTGATCGTCAACGAGGCCGGAACGCACGCCGCCGATCCGTTCGCGGCCAAGGTGATGGAGCAGGCCGACGTGATGCGCAACCAGCTCGCCCATCACCTGGAGCGCGCCCGCATCGCGGCGAGGGTCTCGATCGTCGGCACCGTGACGGAGGTGGCGCCCGCCATCGAGGCGTTGCGGCGGACCATGGAGAAGATCCACCGCGGCCGCGGCATCGCTGTTGAGGCGAAGGCCGATCCCTCGGCGAAATTCCGGGGCGAGCGGCAGGACCTGGAGGAGATGGTCGGCAATCTCGTCGACAACGCCTGCAAATGGGCGGCCTCGCGCGTCTTCATCGAGGTGCTGGTGGAGGCCCCGACCGAGACGGGCGCAGCCCCCAGGCTGCGGCTGATCGTCGACGACGACGGGCGCGGCCTCTCGGAGGCCGAGCGCGCCCAGGTTTCCCGCCGCGGCCAGCGGCTCGACGAATCGAAGCCGGGTTCAGGGCTGGGGCTGTCGATCGTGACCGATCTTGCCGCGCTCTATGGCGGCAGCCTCTCACTCGGCCACGCGCCGATCGGAGGCTTGCGGGCCGAGCTGGTCCTGCCGGGAATATAATCCTCTGATCCGAAACGCTTATTTTGGCTTCCGGGCGAAACCGGAGGGTTTCGGAGCGACTTCCTCAACGGCTTCTTAAGGCGCACCCATCTATGATCGGCAAGGACGCATCCTACGTCCGCCATTTTACCGTGCATTACCCGGGCGCATGAGCCAGACATCGATCGAGCGGCTGAGGGAATATCTCGCGCAGCTCCCGCCGCAGGCGCAGGCGCTGCTGATGCGGGAGTTCGAGCGCGCGCTCGAGCGCGGCCAGGACACGGCTGTGGCGACCCTGGTGCTCGAACAGCTCCGCAAGATCGTGCGGAAGACAGAGGCCGACGAGGCCACGCCGCCGCGCACCGACGATCTGTCGCGGTTGCTGTTCCAGGTGCTGGAACCGTTCCTGATCGAGGCTGGCGCGCCAATTCGGGTCGGGCAGATCCGCCGCTCCTCGCTTCATCCGATCTGGCAATGGCTCGGCCGCGATGGCGCCCCGGACAAGATCAACGAATTCGAGGCGGCGCTGGCGCGCATGCCGGCCACGGACAGTTCCGGGCAGGTCGAGGCGCTGGCGCTCAAGCTTCAGGCCGTGGCTGCGGACGCCATCTTCGAGCTGACGGGGCCTGGCGGCGGCGACAAGTCGCGCGCGCTCGCCCGGGTCGGTCCGCCCAACGTGATCGAGGACCTCTATTCGATCGGCGCGGTGCTCGCCGTTCGCGAGGCCATGGGCACGTTGAAAGAAAAACTGCCGCGCTTCCTGCGTGCGTTCGGAGATCCCCAGATCGCCTCGGTGACCGCAGCGCTGAACATTCCGGTGCTCCAGACCCCGCAGATGCTGCCCTTTGCGCTGTCGGTGGTGGTCCAGCGCATGACCGCGCCGTGGCAGATCATTCGCCTCGCCATCAAGATCGCCGCCTCCGACGACGAGATTCGCGTCGCAGCCACGCCCTATGGCGTCGCCGTCACGATGGCCCTGCACGATCTGTCCCGCGTTGCCGCCAATTTGCGCATGGACATCAAGCGCGGCCATTTCGAGACCGTCGCCGACAATCTCAAGGCGCTGCATGACGGCGTCCGCGGCCTGCGCACCGAGCTCGACCTGCGCAACGATTCCGCCTGGGGCAAGCAGCTGACCTCGATCCGGGCCGACATCTCCAATGCGCTGCAATCGGAAATCGACAGCGTTCCCGGCCGCGTTCGCCGCATCCTGCGCCAGCGCCCCGAGAAGGACATTCCGCCTGGCGCGCGGATCGACAGCACCGAGGTCGAGGAAACCGTCGCGCTGATCGACTTCGTCGCGACCTGCCGCAATTTCGCCAGCGAGCTCGCCATCAACGAGGTGACGCTGCGCACCTATTCCGACCTCCAGCAATATGTCGAACGCTCGACCGAGCAGGTGGTGCAGTCGTTGCGCGGCGCCGACCACAAGGTCCGCGCCTACCGGCAGCAGCAGGTGCAGGCGGCGATCCGCTTCTGCCAGGTGCTGTTCGGCGACGATTACGCCTCGCTGATGAGCCGAGCCGCGGAGAACGCCGCGACGGGCGAACGCAAATCGACGCGCGCGAGCTGATTCAAGCGCATCTTTTCGTGATCACAATTTGTGGTTGACGGTGCCTGCTGCGGGCCCTACGGTCGCCGTGCAAGCATTGGAATTTCTATCTGTGGGCGCATGAAACCCATTATCAGCTCCATCGAAATCGAAAACCGCGTCATTGTTGCCAAATATCAACGACTGATGGTCGGTGCGAAGGTGGTGCTGGTCGAAAAGGCGAGCGGTCGACAACTGCCCGAGACCGTCACCAGGGTCGCATCGCCCGTTCCCGTCGGGGCGTTGCGCATCAGATTGCCCGAGGCCATCGAGCCGGGAACATACTTCTTGAGGGCTCTCAACGGGCATGGCGAGGACGCCGCTCAAAGCGTCGACTTCGAGATCAGCTAAGCCGTTGGATTATCACCCTTTCGGGACAGGGTGTGCTCGCGCCAAATTGACAATTGTCAATTGCCGCATCGTCCGGCCGTGGTGTAAAGCCACCTATGGGCGCGGCTCACGCGCTGCCGGAAGCTTGCCAGATGACGCTATGGTTCGTGTTCGCGCTGATGACGGTCGCGGCGATTTTCGCCGTGCTCTGGCCGCTCGGCCGTGGCGCGCGCGATCAAGATCAAGGCAGCGAGGTCGCGGTCTACAAGGACCAACTGGCCGAGATCGAGCGGGATCTTGCCGCAGGGCTGATCGCGCTACCTGAGGCCGAGGCCGCACGCGTCGAGATCAGCCGCAGGCTGCTCGCCGCTGCCGGCAGCGAGTCCGCGCTCGCGCCGGCAACCAGCCTGAAATGGCGCCGCGCGGCAGCCGTGCTGGCGCTGGTCGGCCTGCCTCTGGCCGCGATTGCCATCTACGTTCCGCTCGGCTCGCCGACGCTGCGTGATTTCCCGCTGGCGGAGCGCGAGCGCGGTGCAGGTTCCGGCATGGCGCAGTCGCTCGAGAACCTCGTGGTGCAGGTCCAGCAACATCTGGAAAAGAACCCGACCGACGGCCGCGGCTGGAACGTGCTTGCGCCGGTGCTGGAGCGACTCGGCCGTTTCGACGAGGCCGTGCGCGCCTATCGCAATTCGATCGCCTACAATGGCGAGAGCGCGGAGCGGCGCTCCGATCTCGGCGAGGCCATCGCGGCTGCCGCCAGCGGCGTGGTGACGGCGGAAGCCAAGACCGAGTTCGAGCGCGCGCATGCGCTGAACGCGGACGATCCCAAGGCGAACTATTTCCTCGGGCTCGCCGCCGAGCAGGACGGTCGCAGGGATGACGCGGCCAATATCTGGCGCGCGCTGCTGGCGAAGGCGCCGGCGGATGCGCCGTGGCGGCCGCTGGTGCAGACTTCGCTCGCGCGTGTCGGCGGTGGCGGCGTGACGATGCCGGCGCTGTCGGATGAGACGATCGCAGCGTCCAAGGAAATGAAGGATGGCGATCGCAATGCGATGATCCGCGGCATGGTCGAACGGCTCGCCACGCGGCTGAAGCAGAACGGCGACGACGTCGAGGGTTGGCTGCGTCTGGTGCGCGCCTATCTGGTGATGGGCGACCGCGACAAGGCGATGGGCGCCTCGAGCGACGCCCGACAGGCGGTCGCCAACAACGCCGAGCGGCTGCGCCAGCTCAATGAAGGCCTCAAGACTCTCGGGCTCGACGGATGACGGTCGCAGCACGAGACGAGCGGAGAACGGATACGCCATGACGCGCAAGCAGCGACGTATGACCATCATCGGCGGCTCGCTCGCCGTTCTCGCGCTCGCGGCCGCGCTGGTCCTCAATGCCTTGCGCGACTCCATCGTGTTCTTTTCGACCCCGACCATGGTGGCCGAAAAGCACGTCCAACCCGGCACCCGTTTTCGCCTGGGCGGCCTGGTGCAGCCGGGCTCGCTCCAGCGCGGCGACAATCTGGCGGTGACGTTTGAAGTTGCCGACGGCGGCGCCAAGTTGCCCGTTGCCTACAAGGGCATTCTGCCCGATCTGTTCCGCGAAGGGCAGGGCGTCGTCGCCGAAGGCGCGCTCGATGCCAACGGCGTGTTCAAGGCCGATACCGTGCTCGCCAAGCACGACGAGACCTACATGCCCAAGGACGTTGCCGATGCCCTGAAGAAGCAGGGACATTGGAAGGACGATTACGGCGCCCAGGCTTCCGACAAGGCGTCTGGTGGTGCCAAGCCTGCCGCCACGACGGCGCAGGGCAATTCGCAGGGAGCGATGCGGTGATTGCGGAAGCCGGACATTACGCGCTGGTGCTGGCGCTCGCGCTGGCGCTGATCCAGTCCTTCGTGCCTGTCATCGGCGCGCGCCTGCGCGATCCCGCCTTGATGAACGTGGCGCGTTCCACCGCGCTGGCGCAGCTCCTGTTCGTCGGGGCGTCGTTCATCGCGCTGGTGACGTTGCACGTGAACTCGGATTTCTCCGTCGCCAACGTCTACGAGAACTCGCACTCCATGAAGCCGTTGATCTACAAGATCACCGGGGTCTGGGGAAACCATGAAGGCTCGATGCTGCTGTGGGTGTCGATCCTGGCGCTGTTCGGCGGGCTCGTTGCGGCCTTCGGCAACAATCTGCCGCTGTCGCTGCGCGCGCATGTGCTGGCGGTCCAGGCCTGGATCGCGAGCGCCTTCTATCTCTTCATCCTGATCACCTCGAATCCGTTCCTGCGCATCGCCAATCCGCCGATCGAGGGGCGCGATCTCAATCCGGTGCTTCAGGACATCGGTCTCGCCGTGCATCCGCCGATGCTCTATCTCGGCTATGTCGGCTTCTCGATCTCGTTCTCCTTCGCGATCGCGGCCCTGATCGAGGGACGCATCGATGCGGCCTGGGCGCGCTGGGTGCGGCCGTGGACGCTGGTCGCCTGGATCTTCCTGACCCTCGGCATCGCGATGGGCTCCTACTGGGCCTATTACGAGCTCGGCTGGGGTGGCTGGTGGTTCTGGGACCCGGTCGAGAACGCCTCGCTGATGCCGTGGCTCGCCGGCACCGCGCTCTTGCATTCGGCGCTCGTGATGGAAAAGCGCAATGCGCTGAAGGTCTGGACCATTCTTCTGTCGATCCTGACCTTCTCGCTGTCGCTGCTCGGCACCTTCCTGGTGCGCTCGGGGGTCATCACCTCCGTGCATGCCTTCGCCAACGATCCGACCCGCGGCGTGTTCATCCTGCTGATCCTCTGCCTGTTCATCGGGGGCAGCCTGTCGCTGTTCGCGGGACGCGCGACCTCGTTGAAGCAGGGGGGGTTGTTCGCGCCGATTTCGCGCGAGGGCGCGCTGGTGCTGAACAATCTGCTGCTCACGGTGGCCTGCGCCGTCGTGCTGTTCGGCACGCTCTATCCGCTCGCGATGGAAGTGCTCGCCGACTTCAAGATGTCGGTAGGTGCTCCCTTCTACAATCTCACCTTCGTGCCGCTGTTCGCACTGCTGCTGCTTGCGGTGCCGTTCGGGCCGATGCTGGCGTGGAAGCGCGGCGACCTGCTCGGTGTGACCCAGCGCCTGCTTGCGGCGGGCGTCGCAGGCCTCGTCGTGATCGCCATCGTCTGGGCCTGGACGCGTGGCGGCAGTGCGCTGGCGCCGTTGGCGATCGGGCTTGGCATCTTCGTCATCGCCGGCGCCGTGACCGACATCGCCGAACGAACCGGCCTGTTTCGCCTGCCTTTCGCGACCACGCTGCACCGCGCCCGCGGCCTGCCTCGCTCGGCCTGGGGCACCGCGTTTGCGCATGCCGGTCTCGGTGTCGCGCTGATCGGGATCGTCTGCGAGACGACCTGGAACAGCGAATATATCGCGACGATGAAGCCGAACGACGTGGCGCAGGTCGCCGGCTATGATCTGAAGCTCGACGGCCTGCTCGAGCGGCAGGGGCCGAACTACCGCGAGATGATCGCGCAGTTCAACGTCAGCCGGGGCGGCGAAGCGCTCAGCGTGATGACGCCGTCGAAGCGCAGCTTTACCACGCGCGGCTCCTCGACCACCGAGGCCGCGCTGCTGACCCGCGGCGCGAGCCAGCTCTACATCTCGCTCGGTGACGTCACCGCCGAGGGCGGGATCGCCGTGCGCATCTACCACAAGCCGCTGGTGCTGATGATCTGGTGGGGGCCGGTGCTGATGGCGTTCGGCGGCATGCTGTCGCTGTCGGATCGTCGCTTGCGCGTCGGCGCGCCGAAGCCGGCGCGAGCCAAGCAGCGCCTGCAGCCGGCGGAGTGATCCGATGCGCCGCATGATGGCCGCGTTCGTCGCGCTGATGCTGCTGGCCGTGCCTGCGGTGCATGCCGTGCAGCCCGACGAGATCATGTCGGATCCGGCCAAGGAAGCGCGCGCGCGCGCATTGTCGCGCGAGCTGCGCTGCATGGTCTGCCAGAACCAGTCGATCGACGATTCCGATGCGCCGCTCGCGCGCGACCTGCGGCTCCTGGTGCGCGAGCGGATCGCGGCCGGCGACAGCAATTCGCAGGTGCTCGACTTCCTGGTCGCGCGCTACGGCGAATTCGTGCTGCTGAAGCCGCGCTTCGAGCGACAGACCATGCTGTTGTGGCTGCTCGCGCCGCTGCTGCTGATGGGTGGCGGCTTCGCGCTGTGGCGGCAGAATCGCCGGCGCACGCAGGACGGTGCAGATCTGCCGACGCCGCCGCTGACGCCGGACGAAGAGGCGAGGCTCGCGGCGTTGATGTCCGAAGATGCGAAGTCGTCCCAGCCCTAAGTAATGATACGTAGGATGTTGGGCGGAGCGCGTTTCATGCTCTGTTGACCTTTGTCTGGAAGCTTGTCGCGAGATTTGATTCTAGACTCTGGGTCTCCGAGCGATGTTCACGAACAGCAATTTGACGATCCGTTTTCTGGTCGGCGCCGTCGTCGCTGCATTATTGTTCCTGCTGGGCATTGGTGGCGGCACGGGTTTCGTCGCGGTGCTCTATCTCAACAACGAGATTACCAGCCTCTCGTCCGACGTCGCCGCGCTGAGCGGTCCTGCGCGCGACCACGCGATGCAGATCTACCAGCAGGCGCAGGCCGCGTTCTCCTGGTTCCTGGTCGCCTGCGGCGTGATCGCGGTCATCGCCGTCGCGATCTGCCTCACCACTTGGTTCGCCGTGCGCAACGGCATTCTCAATCCCCTGGCGGCGATCGTGCATGCCATGCGCGAGGTTGCCGACCAGAAATTCGAGACGCCGGTCCCGGGTCTCGGCGGCACCAACGAGATTGGGTTGCTCGCCGGTGCGCTGGAAGTGTTCAAGACCAACGGGATCGAGCGGCGCCGTCTCACCGAGCAGCAGTTGCACGAAGCGCAGCACCAGGCTGACCGTTCAAAATACCTCGATGACCGGATCAAGGGCTTCAACGGGCTCGTCGCCAGCGTGGTCGACAGCGTGGCGTCGTCGGCCGTGCACCTGAAGCGCAACGCCGAGACGCTGTCGCAGACCGCCAACGATACCAGCAGCAAGGCCAATGCCGTCGCTAGCGGCGCGAGCCAGGCCAGCGCCAGCGTGCAGACGGTTGCGGGCTCGGCCGAGGAGATGACGAACTCGATCGGCACGATCAGTCGCCGCGTCACGGACGCGACGCAGCGCGCCGAGGGCGCGGCGGCGCAAGCCGAGAAGAGCCGCGACACCATCCATACGCTGTCGGATGCCGCCGACAAGATCGGCGAGGTCGTCCAACTGGTGCAGGCGATCGCATCGCAGACCAATCTGCTGGCGCTGAACGCCACGATCGAGGCGGCGCGGGCTGGCGAATCCGGCAAGGGCTTTGCGGTGGTTGCTTCGGAAGTGAAGAGCCTTGCGCATCAGACCAGCAAGGCGACGGAGGAAATCACCGCGCATGTTGCCAGCATCCAGGGCATCACCGCGGAGACGCGCGGCGCGATCGACGCGATCTCGAAGACGCTGTCGGAGATTTCGTCGATCATGTCCGGCATCGAGGTCGACACCGCCCAGCAGCGCAATGCCACGCAGGACATCAGCCGCAGCGTCCAGGACGCCGCGCGCGGCACGCTCGACGTCTCCAACCACATCGTTCAGATCACCTCGACCTCGGCCGAGACCGGCCGCATGGCGGCTGAAGCCCGGGATTCCGCCGTCGATCTGTCGCAGCAGGCGGAGACCCTGAAGCGCGAAGTCGACGAATTCATCGCCAGCGTCAGGGCAAGTTGACGAAGGGCGGAGGGCGCTTTGGCCGATCTCGCCGGAATCCTTTTAAGCTCCTGTAAGAACGCGACTTTTGGCCTGCGCTAAACTGCCGCAGCACGGTCCCGCCTTCATTACAAAAGTTTAACCCCGCAGCCAGCGCGCGGTAAGGCTGAAGCCCCCATCTTCAGGTCCCTACGGTGCCGCCACTGGCACCCGAAGGATTTCAAGGCCCTGGAGACCTCTGCATGACCGACCGTCCCGATCTCACGAACCTTCCGTCCTACCGGCAGTCCCGCCGTTCGGTGTTTTCCGCCCGCAGGATCGCGCTGATGGCCTCGGTCGTCGCCGGCCTCGGCATCGCCGTCCACGGCTTCAGCCCGTCGACGTCGCCTGCGGATTTGTTCTCCAGCCCGGCGCACGCGCAGGTCAACAACGAGGTCAAGAAGGTCGATCGTCCGATCGGTTTCGCCGACATCGTCGAGCGCGTGAAGCCCTCGGTGATCTCGGTGAAGGTCAACATCAAGGAGAAGGCCACGAGCAACGACGACGGCGATGATTCCTCGCCATTCCAGCCGGGCTCGCCGATGGAACGCTTCTTCCGCCGCTTCGGCGGTCCGGATGGCATCCCCGGCCTCAGGGGCGGCGGTCGTGGCCGCGTCGTGCAGGGCCAGGGCTCCGGCTTCTTCATCTCGGCTGACGGCTTTGCGGTGACCAACAACCACGTGGTCGACGGCGCCGACAAGGTCGAGGTCACCACCGACGACGGCAAGACCTACAGCGCCAAGGTGATCGGCACCGACCAGCGCACCGACCTCGCCTTGATCAAGGTCGAGGGCGGCTCGAACTTCCCGTTCGCCAAGCTCGCGGACAGCAAGCCGCGGATCGGCGACTGGGTGCTCGCGGTCGGCAATCCCTTCGGCCTCGGCGGCACCGTGACTGCCGGCATCGTCTCGGCCAGCGGCCGCGACATCGGCAACGGCCCCTATGACGATTTCATCCAGATCGACGCGCCCGTGAACAAGGGCAATTCGGGCGGTCCGGCCTTCGACACCAACGGCGAAGTGATGGGCGTCAACACCGCGATCTACTCGCCCTCCGGCGGCAGCGTCGGTATTGCGTTCTCGATTCCAGCCAACACCGTCAAGAGCGTGGTCGCCCAGCTCAAGGACAAGGGCTCGGTCAGCCGCGGCTGGATCGGCGTTCAGATCCAGCCCGTCACGTCCGACATCGCCGACAGCCTGGGGATGAAGAAGGCCGAAGGCGCGCTGGTCGCGGAGCCGCAGAAGGACGGTCCGGCCGCGAAGGCCGGTATCGAGTCCGGCGACGTGATCACGGCCGTCAACGGCGATTCCGTCAAGGATGCGCGCGAACTCGCCCGCACCATCGGTGGCATGGCGCCCGGTGCGACCGTAAAGCTCGACGTGCTGCACAAGGGCCAGGACAAGGTCGTCAACCTCACCCTCGGCCAGCTGCCGAACACGGTCGAGGCCAAGGCCGACACTGATAACGGCAGCGGCAAGGGTGCGAGCAGGGGCACCGATGTGCCGAAGCTCGGCATGACCGTTGCGCCCGCCAACTCCGTGGCCGGCGCCGGCAAGGACGGCGTCGTGGTCACCGAAGTCGATCCGAAGAGCGCTGCGGCCGAACGCGGCTTCAAGGAAGGAGACGTGATCCTCGAAGTCGGCGGCAAGAGCGTGAGCACCGCCGGCGAAGTCCGCGACGCCATCAACACGGCGCGGTCCGACAACAAGAACAGCGTCCTGATGCGCGTGAAGAGCGGCGGCCAGTCGCGCTTCGTCGCGGTGCCCATCGCCAAGGGCTAGCTTCAGGAGGCCGTCGAGATGAAGAGTGTCGCCGGCATCGGTCGCCCCCGCCGCCGGCACTCTTCCGGGGAGCAGCGCAACGCTCGCTCCCCACACCTACCTTCCGGTGGAAACACGCCCCCCTCCGTCGGAAGGTCTAGGGCGGTGAGGTCCCCCCAGCTTCACCGCCCGCCTTTTTGCCTATCCACGTTCCGTTCGCTTGGCTTGCATGCGATTGCCGCTCGCGCCATGTTTAGAGAAGGTTGACCTCCTTGACCGCCGCTGAACGCACGATGCGCCTCCTCATCATCGAAGACGACCGCGAATCCGCCGACTATCTCGTGAAGGCGTTTCGCGAGGTCGGACACATTGCCGACCACGCCGGTGACGGCGAGGAAGGCCTCGCCATGGCCGAGAACGGCGATTACGACGTGCTCGTGGTCGATCGCATGCTCCCCAAGCGCGACGGTCTGTCGCTGATCGGCGCGCTGCGCGACACGGGCGATACGACACCGGTCTTGATTCTCTCCGCACTCGGGCAGGTTGACGACCGCATCAAGGGTCTGCGCGCCGGCGGCGACGACTACCTGCCGAAGCCTTATTCCTTTGCCGAGCTGCTGGCTCGCGTCGAGGTGCTGTCGCGCCGCCGCGGCGGTCCGGCGGAGGACACGCTCTATCGCGTCGGCGACCTCGAGCTCGACCGGCTCTCCCACCGCGTCGCCCGCGGCAAGGACGAGCTGACGTTGCAACCGCGCGAATTCCGCCTGCTCGAATATCTCATGAAGCATGCCGGCCAAGTGGTGACGCGCACCATGCTGCTGGAGAACGTCTGGGACTATCATTTCGATCCGCAAACCAACGTGATCGACGTGCACATTTCGCGGTTGCGCTCCAAGATCGACAAGGGATTTGAGCGGCCGCTGCTGCACACGATCCGCGGCGCCGGGTACATGATCCGTGACGGCATTCGGTAAACTCGTCCGCACCACGGCATTCCGGCTGACGCTGGTCTATCTGCTGCTGTTCGCGATGTTCGCGGCCTCGCTGCTCGGCTATTTCGCCTGGAATACGCGGCGGCTTATCACCGAGGAAATCACCCAGACGGTGAATGCCGAGACCTCGGAGATCAACGTGATCTATGATCGCCGCGGCTTGGTCGGCCTCGTGCGAACGATCGAGTACCGCGCGCTGCGGCCGGGCGCCAACCTCTATCTCGTGACGACGCCGACCGGGCAGGCGATCGCCGGCAATGTCGGCTCGCTGGCGCCGGGCGTGATGGGAACGACCGGCTGGTCGGAGACGGCCTATCGTCGGATCGAGGATGCCGACGATCGCGACCATCGCGCGCTGGTGCGCGTCACCCAGCTCGAAAACGGCTTCCGCCTCCTGATCGGCCGCGATCTTGCCGAGCGGCGGCGCTTGTTCAGCATCGTGGCCAAGGCCGCGCAATGGTCGATCCTGATCGTCGTCGTGCTCGGCCTCGGCGGCGGCGTCTTCGTCGCGCGCAGGGTGCTGACGCGCATCGATGCGATGTCCGGCACGGCGCATCGCATCATGACCGGCGATCTCAGCGAGCGCCTGCCGGTCGGCCGCAGCGGCGACGAGCTTGATCGCCTCGCCGAGAATCTCAACGCCATGCTGGAGCGGATCGAGGCGCTGATGTCGGGGCTGAAGGAGGTCTCCGACAACATCGCGCACGACCTCAAGACGCCGCTGACGCGCTTGCGCAATCGCGCCGAGGAGGCGCTGGCGAAATCGGGCTGCGAGGCCGATTATCGCACCGCGCTGGAGCGGACCATCGAGGAATCCGACGGGCTGATCCGCACCTTCAATGCGCTCTTGATGATCGCGCGCGCCGAATCCGGCCAGGCGCGCGGCAACATGGATGATTTCGACGCCGCCGACGTCGCGGTCGGCATTCACGAGCTGTACGAGCCGCTGGCCGAAGACGACGGCATGACCTTGAAGGTCAAGACCCAGGCGGCGCCCATTCACGGCAATCGCGAATTGATCAGCCAGGCGCTCGCCAATCTGGTCGAGAACGCGATCAAGTACGGCAAGCCGGACGCTCAGCCCCAGGGAACCGTGATCAGCATGGATGCCCGTCAGATCACGATCGAGGCGAAGCGCGAAGGCGATCAGGTGCTGCTCAGCGTCGCCGACCGCGGCCCCGGAATTCCCGAGGCCGACCGCAAGCACGTCGTCGAGCGATTCGTCCGGCTGGAGGCGAGCCGCACCATGCCGGGCTCCGGCCTTGGCCTCAGCCTCGCCTCCGCCGTCGCTACGTTGCATGGCGGTGAATTGCGCCTGGGCGACGCCCAGCCCGGTCTCGTTGCCACGCTGCTGCTGCCGGCGCGCGTGGGGGCCGGCGACAGGGTTGCTCCTGCAGTAGCGGATGTGCCACAGAAGGTGGCATGAACCACTCCGCGCCGGGAAACGCGGACAAGCATGGTGAGAGCCTGGTCGCGCGCTTCGCGGAAGCTCCCCATATTGCCGCTTCCATGTCAGACGAGCGACGTTTCGAAGGCTGGCTGGCCGAGCTCGAGCCGGCACAATCGACCCGTCTTGAAGCCTTGCTGGTCCATCCCTTTGCGCGGGAGATCCTGGCCGGGATCGCAGAATTCTCGCCTTATCTGTTCGATCTGGTGCGCGCCGATACGCTGCGCCTGATCCGGCTGCTCGAAAGCGAACCGGATACGCATCTCGCCGCGCTGATCGCGGAGGCGAGGGCCGCTGTGCTGGCGGCGCCCGACGAAGCCGAGGTGATGCGGCTGCTTCGCCGCATGAAGGCGGAAGCGGCGCTCCTGATCGCGCTGTGCGACATCGGCGGGGTTTGGCCGGTGATGCGGGTGACGGCTGCGCTGACCGATCTCGCGGTGTCCTCGGTGCAGGCGGCGCTCCAGTACCTGCTGCGACAGGAAGCCGCACGCGGCAAGATCGTGCCATCAGATCCAGAGGCGCCGGAGATCGGCTGCGGTCTGATCGTGCTCGCCATGGGCAAGATGGGTGCGGGCGAGCTGAACTACTCCAGCGACATCGATCTGATCGTGTTCTTCGATCCCGATGCCACGACGCTCGCACCCGAAATCGAGCCGCAGCCGTTCTTCGTCCGGGTAACGCAAGGCGTGGCGCGCATCCTCCAGCAGCGCACCTATGACGGCTACGTGTTCCGTGTCGACCTGAGGCTGCGTCCCGATCCGTCCTCGACGCAAGTGGCGATCTCGCGCGATGCCGCACTGAACTATTACGAGCGGGAAGGGCGCACCTGGGAGCGTGCGGCGATGATCAAGGCGCGCGCCTGCGCCGGCGATCCCAGAGCGGGTGAGGCGCTGCTCGCCGAAATCGCGCCCTTTGTCTGGCGCAAGCATCTCGATTTCGCCGCACTCGCCGACGTGCACGACATGAAGCGGCAGATGCAGACCTATCGCGGCCAGAGCGAGATCGCGGTCGAGGGCCACAACGTCAAGGTCGGTCGCGGCGGCATCCGCGAGATCGAATTCTTCGCGCAGACCCAGCAATTGATCGCCGGCGGCCGCCAACCGGAATTGCGCGTGCGACCGACGCTTGCCGCGCTGAACATCCTCGCTGCTCGCAACTGGATCACCTCATCGGCCCGCGACGAGCTGACCACGGCCTATGAATTCCTGCGCCGCGCCGAGCACCGTCTCCAGATGATTGCCGACGAGCAGACCCATGCGCTGCCTGAGGACAAGGAGGCGGTCGAACGCTTCGCCTGGTTCTTCGGCTATCAAAGCCGCGAGACGTTTGCGCGCGACTTGTTGCGTCAGCTCGAGATCGTCCAGGGACACTACGAAAAGCTGTTCGAAGGCGACGATCCGACCGGTACGGCAAGCTTGCCCGCGATCGACTATCGCGCAGGTCCCGACGATCCGCGCCTGCTCCAGCATCTGACGACGCTTGGCTTCAAGAAGCCAGCCGCCGTGGCGCAGACCATCCGCGACTGGCTCACCGGCGACTACCGCGTCTTCCGCAACGAGCAGACCCGCAATGCCTTCGTCGAGTTCGTGCCGGCTTTGATCGACGGTCTCGCGCATGCCGAGGAGCCGGACCGCGCCGTCGTGGCCTTCGACCATTTCCTCCAGGCGCTCCAGCGCGGCGGCCGACTGATCACGCTGCTCGGCCAGAACCGCGATCTCGTCGCGCTCGTTGCGCTCGTGCTCGGCGCCGCGCCCCGGCTCGGCGAGATGCTGGCGCGGCAGCCGCAGCTGATGGACGGCCTGATCGATCCGCGCTTCTTCGGCGCGATGCCCGACAAGCGGGAATTGTCGGCGCGGCTTGCGGTCACGGTGCAGGATGCCGGCTCCTACGAGGAATTTCTGGACCGGCTGCGCCTGTTCGGGCAGGAGAGCTTGTTCCTGATCGGCACGCGCATTCTTTCGGGCACCGTCTCGGCGCAGCAGGCCAGCACGGCCTTTGCCGACGTCGCCGAGGGCATCGTCCATACCGTGCACGGTCTCGTCGCCGATCGCTTTGCCGCTCAGCACGGGCGCATCAAAGGGCAGGAGACCGCCATCATCGCGATGGGGCGGCTCGGCAGCCGCGAGATGACCGCATCCTCCGACCTCGACCTGATCCTGCTCTATGATTTCGACAGCGACGATCCGGACTCCGACGGCCGGAAATCGCTCCAGGGCGCGCATTATTTCGCCCGCTTCACCCAGCGCCTGATCAGCGCGTTCACCACCCGCACCAATTACGGCGTGCTGTACGAGATCGACATGCGACTGCGACCTTCGGGGCGCGCGGGTCCGGTGGCGTCCAGCCTCGTCTCCTTCGCGGACTACCAGGCCAATGAAGCATGGACCTGGGAGCACATGGCGCTGACGCGCGCACGCGTGGTGTCGGCCTCGGGAGAATTCACCGCGCGGATCGAGCGCATCATCCGCGAGGTGCTGACCCGCCCGCGCGACCCTGCGACTACCGCCAACGACGTCGCCGACATGCGCCGTGCGATCGCGCAGGAGAAGGGCGAGACCGACCATTGGGACCTGAAATATGCCTCAGGCGGCATGGTCGACATCGATTTCATCGCGCAATATCTCCAGCTCGTCCATGCACACGACAAGCCCGACATTCTCGATGTCAGCACACTGCAGGTGCTGGAGAATGCCGCCAGGCTCGGCGTGCTGCCGCAATCGGAAGCCGAGATCCTCCGCGCCGCGGCGCGGCTCTATCACGATCTGACGCAGATCCTGCGGCTCTGCGTCAGCGACCGCTTCAAGCCGGAAACGGCGGGAACAGACCTTCAGCGCGTGATGGCGCGCGCCGGCGATGCGCCGGATTTCTCCTCGCTGGAGGCGCGCGTGAAGGAGACGCAAAGCGAGGTGCGGCGCGTGTTCAGTGCGCTTCTGGAAGGGAAGTCGTCTGCTTGAGCGAGGTGAGGGCTTCGAGCACGTTCGGTTCGAGGCCCGCGCCGCCGGCATCGAGATGCGCGAAGATCGCGCGCTTCATCCTGGGATCCCAGAACTTCCTGATGTGATCGGCGATCCCGGGCACGGCCTTGTCGTGGCCCTGGCTGCGGAAGAAGGTGCCGATCTGGTTTGCCATGTAGACGAGGCGGTCAGGCGACGACATCGATGATCTCCTGAGCACGACGAGCCGTGATGCGGCCCTGGTGTGTGAACACTTCAAACCCGTCGCTGCGGGCGATGGCAATCAGCGTGATACCGGCAGCCGCTGCGGTGCGGACCGCAAGCGCGGTGGGGGCGGAGACGGCGACCATCACGGGCGCGCCGATCGCGGCGGTCTTCTGCACCATTTCGACCGAGACGCGGCTCGTCAGCAGCACCAGGCCTGCGCTTGCGCTCGTCCGGCTGCGCGCCAGCGAGCCAGCGAGCTTGTCGAGCGCGTTATGGCGGCCGACGTCCTCGCGCAGGGCCACGATACCGTTCGAGGGGGACCAGAACGCCGCGGCGTGCACCGCGCGGGTCTGCATGTTGATCGATTGCAGCGGGGCGATCGCCTGCATCGCCGTCATGATCTGCTGCGGTGTGAAGGACTGGCCCGGCGGCACGATGGAAGCGGGCCGCACGGCTTCCGCGATCGAGTCGATGCCGCAAATGCCGCAACCGGTGGGGCCGGCAATGTGGCGGCGGCGCTCGCTGATGCGCGCAGCGTTGTCCTGCTCGAGCCACATGCGCAGCTCGATGCCGTCGTCGAGGCGGACCACGTCGAGCGACTTGATGTCGTCGACCGATGTGATGATGCCTTCGTCCAGGCTGAAGCCGACGGCGAAATCTTCCAGATTCTGCGGCGTCCCCATCATGACGGCGTAGGTGCCGCCATTATAGGTCAGCGCCAGCGGCGTCTCCTCGGGGATCAGCCGTGTGCCCTCGGACGCGACACCATCGCGCCAGATTTCCCGATCGATGGCCTGGACCGCCACGTGCATGCCGTTACTCCGCGGCCTCGGCCGGCGCAATGCGGCGGGAGTGCCGCGCCTGCTCGTCGTAGCTCTTCTGCCAGTCGGACGGGCCGTTCGAGGGCGAGATCTGCACGGCCGTCACCTTGTATTCGGGGCAGTTGGTCGCCCAGTCCGAATAGTCGGTCGTGATCACGTTGGCCTGCGTATCCGGATGGTGGAAGGTGGTGTAGACGACGCCAGGCGACACGCGGTCGGTGATTTCAGCGCGCAATGTGGTCTCGCCGGCGCGGCTGGCCAGCCGCACCCAGTCGCCGTCGCGCACGCCGCGCTGCTCGGCGTCGTGCGGATGGATCTCCAGCCGGTCCTCGGCATGCCAGACCACGTTGTCGGTGCGCCGCGTCTGCGCACCGACATTGTACTGGCTGAGGATGCGCCCCGTGGTGAGCAGCAGCGGGAAGCGGGGGCCTGTGCGCTCGTCGGTTGCGACATACTCGGTGACGATGAACTTGCCCTTGCCGCGCACGAAGCCGTCGATGTGCATCACCGGCGTGCCTTCCGGCGCCTTCTCGTTGCAGGGCCACTGCACCGAGCCGAGTTCGTCTAGCTTGGCGTAGGAAACGCCGGTGAAGGTCGGCGTCAGCGCCGCGATCTCGTCCATGATCTCGGAGGGGTGGCTGTAGTTCATCTCTAAGCCCATCGCCTTGGCGAGGGCAATGGTGACTTCCCAGTCGGCCATGCCGTTCTTCGGCGACATCACCTTGCGGACGCGCTGGATGCGGCGCTCGGCGTTGGTGAAGGTGCCGTCCTTCTCGAGGAAGCTCGAGCCGGGCAGGAAGACGTGGGCGTAGTTTGCGGTCTCGTTCAGGAAGAGGTCGTGGACGATGACGCATTCCATCGCCGATAGCGCCGCCACCACGTGCTTGGTGTTGGGGTCGGACTGGAGAATGTCCTCGCCCTGCACGTAGAGGCCCATGAACGTGCCTTCGATCGCGGCATCGAACATGTTGGGAATGCGCAGGCCCGGCTCCGGGTTGAGCTTGACGTTCCAGAGCGCCTCGAACTGGTCGCGCACGGCATCGCCAGAGATGTGGCGATAGCCGGGCAGCTCGTGCGGGAACGAGCCCATGTCGCAGGAGCCCTGCACGTTGTTCTGGCCACGCAGCGGGTTCACGCCGACGCCGGGACGGCCGATATTGCCGGTCGCCATCGCGAGGTTGGCGATCGCGATCACAGTGGTCGAGCCCTGGCTGTGCTCGGTGACGCCGAGCCCGTAGTAGATCGCGCCGTTGCCGCCGGTCGCATAGATGCGGGCGGCTTCACGCAACGTCTTCGGATCGACGCCGGTGAGGATGGCGGTGGCTTCCGGGCTGTGCTTCGCTTGCGCGACGAAAGTGGCCCATTCCTCGAACTCGCTCCAGTCGCAGCGTTCGCGCACGAAGGCTTCGTTGACGAGGCCTTCGGTGACGATGACATGCGCCAGCGCGGTCACGACCGCGACGTTGGTGCCGGGCATCAAGGGCAGGTGCAGCGCCTTCACGTGCGGCGATTCCACCATCTCGGTGCGGCGCGGATCGATCACGATCAGTTTTGCACCCTGGCGCAGCCGCTTCTTGAGGCGCGAAGCAAACACGGGATGAGCGGAAGCCGGATTGGCGCCGATGATGACGGCGACATCGGTGTCCTCGACCGAGTCGAAATCCTGGGTGCCGGCCGAGGTGCCGAAGGTCTGCGACAGGCCATAGCCGGTCGGCGAGTGGCAGACGCGGGCGCAGGTGTCGACGTTGTTGTTGCCGAAGCCGGCGCGGATCAGCTTCTGCACCAGATAGGTTTCTTCATTGGTGCAGCGGGACGAGGTGATGCCGCCGATGGCATCGCGGCCGTACTTGTCCTGGATGCCGCGCATCTTGGCGGCGGCGAACGAGAACGCCTCATCCCAGGACACTTCCTTCCAGGGATCCTCGATCCGCTCGCGGATCATCGGATTGAGGATGCGTTCCTTGTGGTTGGTGTAGCCCCAGGCGAAGCGGCCCTTGACGCAGGAATGGCCGCGATTGGCCTTGCCGTCCTTGTACGGCACCATGCGCACGACTTCCTCGCCGCGCATTTCCGCCTTGAAGGCGCAGCCGACGCCGCAATAGGCGCAGGTGGTGACGACGGAATGCTCGGGCTGGCCGATCTCGATCACGGACTTTTCCGTCAGCGTCGCGGTCGGGCAGGCCTGCACGCAGGCGCCGCAGGAGACGCATTCGGAGCCGAGAAAACTCTCGCTCATGCCGGGCGAGACGCGGCTGTCGAAGCCGCGGCCGGAGATGGTCAGCGCGAAGGTGCCTTGCACCTCCTCGCAGGCGCGGACGCAGCGCGAGCAGACGATGCACTTGGAGGGATCGTAGGTGAAGTAGGGGTTGGACTCGTCCTTCGGCATCCAGGCGGCGTTGACCTCGCCGTTGGACTTTGCGAACACGTGGTTCTCGCCATCATAGCCATAGCGCACTTCGCGCAGGCCCACGGCGCCGGCCATGTCCTGCAGCTCGCAATCGCCGTTGGCACCGCAGGTGAGGCAGTCGAGCGGATGGTCGGAGATGTAGAGCTCCATCACGCCCTTGCGCAGCTGCTTCAGCCGCTCGCTCTGGGTGTGGACGACGAGGCCGTTCATCACGGGCGTGGTGCAGGAGGCCGGCGTGCCGGCGCGGCCCTCGATCTCGACGACGCAGAGCCGGCAGGAGCCGAACGCGTCGACCATGTCGGTCGCGCAGAGCTTCGGGATCTGGTGGCCTGCATCCATCGCGGCGCGCATGATCGAGGTGCCCTCGGGCACCGTAACCTCGTTGCCGTCGATGGTCAGCGTGACCATCGTTGATGATTTGGAGCGCGGCGTGCCGAAGTCGATCTCTTCGATCAGAGACATTGTCGTTCTCCTATTCCGCGGCCTGAAGCGTGGTCGGGATGGGTGCGAAGTCCTCCCGGAAGTGCTTCAATGCGCTGAGCACGGGGTAGGGCGTGAAGCCGCCGAGTGCGCAGAGCGAGCCGAATTTCATGGTGTTGCAGAGGTCTTCGACGAGCGCGAGGTTTTCGCTGACGCGCTCGCCACGGATGATCTTCTCGATGGTCTCGACGCCGCGGGTCGAGCCGATCCGGCAGGGCGTGCACTTGCCGCAGGACTCGACGGCACAGAACTCCATGGCGAAACGCGCCTGCTTGCGCATGTCGACGCTGTCGTCGAACACGACGATGCCGCCATGGCCGATCAGGCCGTCGCGTGCGGCGAACGCCTCGTAGTCGAACGGCGTGTCGAACAGCGCGCGGGGGAAGTAGGCGCCGAGCGGGCCGCCGACCTGCACGGCGCGAACCGGGCGGCCGGTGAAGGTGCCGCCGCCGATGTCGTCGACGAGCTCGCCCAGCGTCACGCCGAACGCGGTCTCGAACAGGCCGCCCTGGCGGATGTTGCCGGCGAGCTGGATCGGCATCGTACCGCGCGAGCGACCCATGCCGAAATCCGCATAGGCCTTGGCGCCTTCGGCGAGGATGAAGGGGATCGCGGCGAACGACAGCACGTTGTTGATGACGGTCGGCTTGCCGAATAGGCCGTGATGCGCGGGCAGCGGCGGCTTGGCACGCACCAGGCCACGGCGGCCTTCGAGGCTCTCCAGCAGCGAGGTCTCTTCGCCGCAGACATAGGCGCCGGCGCCGACGCGCACCTCCATGTCGAAGCTGTGGGTCGAGCCCCCGATCTTGTCGCCGAGATAGCCGCCGCGCCGCGCCGCGACGATGGCTGCATTCATCGCCTCGACCGCATGCGGATATTCGCTGCGGATGTAGATGTAACCCTTGGTGGCGCCGACGGTGATGCCTGATGTCGTCATGCCCTCGATGACGAGGAAGGGATCGCCTTCCATGATCATGCGGTCGGCGAAGGTGCCGCTGTCGCCTTCGTCCGCGTTACAGACGATGAATTTGCGGTCCGCCTTGGCCTGCGCCACCGTCTTCCACTTGATGCCGGTCGGGAAGCCCGCGCCGCCGCGGCCGCGCAGGCCCGAGGCGGTCACTTCGTTGAGGATCGCGTCCGGGCCGAGCGAGAGCGCGCGCTCGAGGCCCCTGTAGCCGCCGTGGGCGCGGTAGTCCTCGAGCGAGCGCGGGTCAATCACGCCGCAGCGGGAGAACGTCAGGCGGGTCTGGCGCTTGAGCCAGGAAATTTCGTCGGCGATGCCGAGCCGCAACGCGTGCGGGCCGTTGCTCGCCATCGACTCGAATACGGAGGCGACGTCTTCCGCGCTGACCGGGCCATAGGCGAACCGGCCCTTCGGCGTCGCGACCTCGACCATCGGCTCCAGCCAGCAGAGCCCGCGCGAGCCGGTCCTGACGATCTCGACGGGCAGGCCGCGCTTGGCCGCAACCTGCTCGAACGCAACGGCAACCTCGTCGGCGCCGACGGCAACCGCGGCGGCGTCGCGAGGAACGAAGATCTTCATGTTCATCGCTGCGCCTCCGCGACCAGCGCGTCGATGCGCTTCTCGTCCAGCCGGCCAATGAGGCGGCCGTCGAGCATTGCGGACGGCGCGGTCGCGCACAGCCCGAGGCAGTAGATCGGCTCCAGCGTGACGCGATCGTCCGCAGTGGTATGGCCGAGCGACACGCCGAGCTTGGCTTCGGCGCGCGCCGCCAGCGCATCGCCGCCGGCAGCCTGGCAGGCTTCCGCGCGGCACAGCTTCAGCACGTGGCGGCCGGCCGGCTTGTGGCGGAAATCATGATAGAAGGTGAAGACGCCATGGACTTCGGCGCGCGACAGATTCAGCGCCTGCGCCACCATGGGAATTGCGGCCTCCGGCACATAGCCGAACGCCTCCTGGAGCGCGTGCAGAATCACCAGCGTCGCGCCTTCCTGGCTGGCGTGTTCGGCGATGATCTCCGCCCCGCGCGTGTCGTTCCAAGGCTCGTAACAAGGCTCAAAAACCGCTGTCATTCTTCGTTCTCAAATTGAGCGTCCCTTGCGCGCAAACTATTTGGAATCATTCGAAGATCAATAAAGCTGTCTCATGCTGCGATTGCGAATTCAGATCGATTTGAAAGCGCAATCGATCGATACGATCAGGTAATGAAACTTGTATCGGCTGCCGGTTTTTGCGTGTTGGTGCAGGCCCGCCGTGATAGCTTGCATGCCACGACGGTGACCAAGGGGACGGACGGTTGATCGACAAGCTTGAACTGCTGCTGGCGCTGGCCAAGGAACGGCATTTTGGACGGGCGGCAGAGGCCTGCGGCGTCACCCAGCCGACCATGTCGACCGGGCTCAAGCAGCTCGAGGAGATCCTCGGCGTAATGCTGGTGCAGCGCGGATCGCGCTTCCAGGGTTTCACCCCCGAGGGCGAGCGGGCGCTGGACTGGGCGCGGCGCATCGTCGGCGATGCGCGCGCGATGCGCGACGAGATCAACGGACTGAAGCATCAGCTCTCCGGCGAGATCCGCATCGCGGCGATTCCGACCGTGCTCGGCATGGTCGCCTCGCTGACGACGCCGTTCCGCGCGCGGCATCCCGAGGTGCGTTTCAGCATCCGCTCGACGACCTCATCGGAGGTGCTGGGGCTGCTCGAGAATCTCGAGGTCGATGCCGGGCTGACCTATATCGAGAACGAGCCGATCGGGAAGGTGCGCACCATTCCGCTCTACAACGAGAGCTATCGCCTGCTCACCGCGCCCGATGGCATGTTCGGAGATCGCGAGACGGTGACCTGGAAGGAGGTCGGGCAGGTGCCGCTGTGCCTGCTGACTCCGGATATGCAGAACCGCCGCATCATCGACCGCGCGCTGCGCTCGGTCGGCGCGGAGGCGACGCCGACACTGACCTCGAACTCGCTGCTGGTGCTGTTCACCCACGTCAAGACCGGGCGGTGGGCGAGCGTGATGCCGGCCAAGCTCGCCGAGACGCTCGGCCTGTCCGACAAGGTGCGTTCGATCCCGATCACCGATCCGGAGGTCAATTACAGCATTGGCCTCGTAATTCCGCAGCGCGATCCGATGACGCCGCTGATCGCGGCGCTGGTCAACGTCGCACGCGAAGTGGCGCCGACGCTGCAATCGTAGGATTCAAGCCGCCGCCGATATTCCTGACGCCGCCTTGATGGCGTCGCGCGGCAGCGTCACGCGGACGACGGTGCCGACTTCAAGCCTCGAGCGCAGCTTCATCGAGCCGCCGTGGAGCTGCGCCAGCGAGCGGGCGATCGCAAGCCCGAGGCCGGAGCCGTGATAGGTCTTGGTGAGCTGGCTCTCGACCTGCTCGAACGGACGCCCGAGCCGCGCCAGCGAATGCGGCGCGATGCCGATGCCGGTGTCGGCGATCATCAGCACGACCTTGTCCTCGAACTGCCGGCTGCGCACCACGATGCGTCCGCCGTCGGGCGTGAACTTCACGGCGTTGGACAGCAGGTTGACGATGATCTGCTTGGTGGCGCGGCGGTCGGCGACGACCGAGATCGACTTCTCGACATCGGCATCCAGCGTCAGGTTCTTGTCCTGGGCCCGGCTGGAGACGACGCGCAGGGATTCCGCGAGCGTCTGTCCGAGGTCGAGCTCTTCCATGTCGAGCTTCATCCGGCCTGCCTCGATCTTGGACATGTCGAGGATGTCGTTGATGACCTCGAGCAGATAATGCCCGCTGGTCAGGATGTCGTGGCAGTATTCCTGGTACTTCTCCGAGCCGAGCTCGCCGAACATGCCCGAGCCCATGATCTCCGAGAAGCCGATGATGGCGTTGAGCGGCGTGCGCAGCTCGTGGCTCATATTGGCGAGGAATTTCGACTTGGTCTGGTTGGCTTCCTCGGCGCGGGTCTTCTCGCGCTGATACTTCTCGGCAAGATCGGCGAGCTCGATGGTCTGGCGTTCCAGCGCCGCCTGCGAGCGCTTGAGGTCGATGACCGTCGCGCGTAGCCGCAGGTCGTTGTCGACCAGCTTCTGCTCGTGCTCCTTGATGCGGGTGATGTCGGTGCCGACGGAGACGTAGCCGCCGTCCTTGGTGCGGCGCTCGCTGATGTGCAGCCAGCTGCCGTCGTCGAGCTGGGCCTCGAAGGTGCGGGCGCCTGGGCCTTGGGCGCCGGTCTCGTTGTGACGGGTGCGGACTTCCGGCATGCGGCCGACTTCCAGCACGGTCTCGTAGGAGGTACCGGGGATCACGGCTGTGTCGGGCAGCTTGTGCAGGCGCTGGAAGTGCGAGTTGCAGAGCACCAGGCGGTCGCTGGCGTCCCACAGCACGAAGGCTTCCGGAATGGTCTCGATGGCGTCGCGGAGGCGAAGGTCGGCTTCCACGGTGCGCTCGGCAAGGCTCTTCTGCTCGGTGATGTCGACCGCGATGCCGATCAGGTGCATGCCGGAATCGCTGGCGCCGCGGGTCCGCTCGCAGCGGACGCGCAGCCAGATCCAGTGACCGTCGACGTGCTGCATGCGGAAGGTCTGGTCGATGTGATCGATCGTCTCGGAGATCAGCTGGTCGGCGATCTCGAACAGGTCGATGTCGTCGGACTTCACCAGCGCGTTGACCTCGCCGAAGGTGAGGAGTTCGTTGCGGCCGTCGAGGCCCAGCATCGAGAACATCGATTGCGACCAGAAGATCCGTCCGCGCGACAGGTCCCAGTCCCACAGGCCGCAGCGGCCGCGGTTGAGCGCGGTGTCGATCCGGCCGCGCACGGCGTCGTTGATGAGGTCGCCTTCCCGGGCGCGGGTCGATTGCCAATGGAAGGCGAAGCCGAGGATCAGGACGACGAAGCCCGTGGTGGCCGACAGCGTCACCGACAGCGCGGCGTCAGAGCCCCAGATAGGCTCGTTGCGCTCCTGGATCACGGTGACGAGGCCGGGCAGCGACTTGATCGGCCGCGAGGTCGCCATCGCGGCATTCCCGTTCGGCAGCGTCATGTGGGAGACGCCATGATCGCGCGGCGGCGCGGCGAGCAGCTGTGCGGTGGTGATCGCGTCCAGCAGGCGATCATTGCCAGGCGGATCGTTGTCGATCGGGATGCGGGCGAGGATACGGCCGTTGACGCCGGCCGAGGTGACGACGACGTGTCGGCCCGGCACTCTGGCCCGGGACGGGATCATGTCGGGCAACAGCGTCGGCAGGTTCTCGATGTTCTTCAGCCGCTCCGCGCGCACCGAGGTGACGCGGTCGATCCGCTCGGCGAGCAGTTCGGCGAGGGCCGAGATGTCGTTCTGGATCACCACGCGCTTCTGGCGCGTCTGGTCGACGACCTGGACGAATGCACCGAGGCAAATCGTGATGAGGAAGGCGATGATGAGCGTCGGCACGGCGCGTCGCAACGCCGGCTCCGCGATCAGGAGCCGATGATAGGCAGGTTTCGCGATCGATTGCGCCAATCCCTTGATCGAATCGGATTGGACGCATGCGTTCGCGGCGTCTGCACGCGCCATGCCTTCGGCCCCCTGAAAACCTGCTTGCTACTCGGTTCGAAAGCAGCCCCACATCGCTCTCGAATCACAGCGATTTGAATCCAGTTTTCGCAGGCTGTCGAGAGTCAACGAAACGTTAACGCGAAATAATTCTTATCCAACGAAGAGTCTGCGCGCTTCGACTCCGCAAACTCACGTGCATCTGGAGTCCGAAACGAGAACGTGTGACTCCTCGCACCTTGCGCGTCACGTGCGGGGCGGTTCGGCGTGACTGATGACGCGCTTCACGCTCGGGAACGCGCGACGCAGCCGACGCTCGATCGCGTCGACATGCTCGTGCACCCTGATCACGCTCATCGACGGCGTGGCGCGGCAGTGGAAGTTGACGATCTCGCCGGCGTCGGTGTTGCGCACGCGCACATTATGGATGTCGTGGATCTCCCCGCCCGCGGCGTACTCGGTGAGCGCCGCCGCGATGGTCTGCACACGTTCCGGCGCGGCGTCGACCCCGAACGGCAGTTCCGGTTCCAGCGGTTCGATATGGACATCGACCTCGACGTCCTCGCCGAACTCCTCCTGGATGTTCCGCTCCAGCGTGTTGGCGACGTCATGGGCGGCCTCGAGCTGCATGTCGGCGTCGACCTCGAGGTCGATGCTGACGATCAGCTTGGCGCCCAGGTTCTGCGCCGTGCCCAAATCGTGCACCGTGACATGGTGGATGGCGAGGCCGGAATTGCGCGCGATCACCATGATGCGGTCGCGCACGGTTTCGTTGTTGCGGGCGACGGGGACGGCGGTGAAGGAGAGATCGGCATCGCCGAACGCCTTGCTGACGGCAGCTTCGGCGTTGCGCTTGATGGCTTCGACGCGGTCGATCGGGTAGGTTCGCGGCACGTTGACGATGCTGTCGATGAACGTGGTCGCCCCGACCATGCGCACGCGCAGGCGCTCGACGTCGATCACGCCGGGCACGCCGCGGATCGCGGCGGTGGCCTTTTCCTGCGCGCCCTCCGGCGCGCGGTCGACCAGCGTCTGCACCGTGGAGCTTGCCATCCGCAGGCCGAGAGCCGCGATCATCACGGCCACCGCGCTGGCCGCGGCCGCGTCACCCCACCAGAAGCCGAAGGCAGCGAGAATCAGGCCCGCGATCACGGCACACGAGCCCATGACGTCGGAGGCGAAATGGAGTGCGTCGGCGGCGAGCGCCTCGCTTCGGGTCTCGCGGGCGGCGCGGTGCAGCGCGCGGGCGCGCCAGAGATTGACGACGATGTCGATCACCAGCACCACGAACGGCACGGCCGAAATCGTCGGCGGTGGGGTTCCCTCGCGCAGCCGGCTATAGGCCTCGACCAGGATGCCGCCCGCGAGCACGTAGAGCATCGCGGTGACGCCGAGTGCGGAGATGCTCTCCAGCTTGCCGTGACCGTAATGATGCTCGTCGTCGGCCGGCCTGTCGGAGACCCGCACTACCGCCCAGGTGATGATGGTCGCGACCAGGTCGATCGAGGAATGCAGCGCCTCGGAGATCAGCGCCAGCGATCCGATCGCGATCCCGACCACGAATTTGGCCGCCGCCATGCCGCCGCTGGCGAGGATCGAGATGGCCGCGACCGATGTCTTGTCGTGTTGTCCGCTCATGGCGGGGGATTTAGCAGGGCGACCGTGAACATCAAGCGACCATCCACAGAACTAGTCGCGAGTGAGTTGCAGGAGCGGATGCCTTTCACCACCGTCATTCCGGGGCGCCGAAGGCGAACCCGGAATCTCGAGATTCTCAGGTGCGCAACTGCGCATAGTTCGGCTCTTTGAGCCGCCCCCGGAAGGACGGCGGTCGTCACAGCGTCACCACGATCTTCCCCAGATGCTTGTTCGCCTCCATGTGCTCGAACGCCTGGTCGATCTGGTCGAGCGGATAGACCTTGTCGATCGGCAGCTGGAGTTTTCGCGATTCCACCGCGCCCCAGATGTCCTTCCTGACCTCCTCGAAGATCTCGCGGACCTCCTCGATGGTGCGGGTACGGAAGGTGACCCCGATATAGCTGATGCGGCGGGCGGCATGGAGGTCGAAGTTGAAGTCGGCATGGGTGCCGCCGAGCCGGCCGACATTGACGATGCGGCCAAGGACTTTCGTCGCCGCGAGGTTCTGGTTGGCGACCTTGCCGGAGACCTGGTCGACGATGAGATCGACGCCTTCGCCGTTCGTCGCCTTCAGCACCTCGTCGACCCATTTGGGATCGGAGGAGTCGACCGATAGGTCGGCGCCATACTCCTTCAGCCGGCCGCGGCGATAGGCGTCGGTCGAGGACCCGATCACGAGTCTCGCGCCCTTGAGTTTTGCAATCTGCATCGCCATCAGGCCGACGCCGGAGCTGGCGCCCTGGACCAGCACGGCCTGGCCGGGCTTCACGCCGCCGACGGTGACGACGGCGTTGTGCATGGTCGCGAGCGCGACGGGCAGGGTGGCGGCCTCCTCGAAGTTCATGTTCGAGGGGGCGCGGAACAGCCGGCCGTGATCGGCGAGCGTATACTCCGCGAAGGCCGCGCCGCCCGACCCCATGATGCGATCGCCGACCTTGACGCCCTTCGCGTCAGGTCCGAGCTCGGCGACTTCGCCGGCCCATTCCATGCCGAGCACGGTGCCGGCACCACCGGCCGCGCCGTGCGCGTGGCCCTTGCGCATGCCGGTGTCGGCGCGATTGAGGCCGCAGGCGCGGACCTTGACGAGGACCTGCGTGCCTTTCGGCTTTGGTTGAGCGACGTCGGAAATCCGAGCGCCTTCAGGACCGTAGACGTAAGCCTTCATGAATTGCTCTCGCTTCTTGCAGTGATTATTCCGCGGCCTGCGCGCTTGGTTGAACGATCATGCCTTCGAGCCGGCTGCGAATGATGGCCTCGGCTTCGCGCACGATGCGGGAGATGAGCTCGCCGCAGCTCGGGATGTCCTGGATCAGGCCCTGCACCTGGCCGGCCGACCAGATGCCTTCGTCCGAATTGCCTGTGGCATAGACCATCTTGCCGCGGGCGCCGGCGACGAGCTCGCGGATGTCCTCGAACTTGGCGCCTTCCTTCTCCATCGCGACGACCTTGGTCGAGATCTCGTTCCTGGCGACGCGCGAGGTGTTGCGCATGGTGCGGAAGATCAGCTCGGTCTCGCGCTCGTCATTGGCGACGATCTTCTCCTTGATGAGCTGGTGGATCGGGCTCTCCTTGGTCGCCATGAAACGGGTGCCCATGTTGATGCCTTCGGCCCCGAGCGCCAGCGCCGCGACGAGGCCGCGGGCGTCGGCAAAGCCGCCGGAGGCGATCATCGGGATCTTGACCTTGTTGGCGGCGGCCGGGATCAGGATCAGGCCTGGGGTGTCGTCCTCGCCGGGGTGGCCGGCGCATTCGAAGCCGTCGATCGAGATGGCGTCGACGCCCATCCGCTCGGCCGACAGCGCGTGGCGGACGCTGGTGCATTTGTGCACGACCTTGACGCCGTGCTTCCTGAACTCGTCGACGTGCTCCTGCGGCTTGTTGCCCGCGGTCTCGACCACCTTGATGCCGGCTTCGATGATGGCGGCACGGTATTCGGCATAAGGCGGCGGCTTGATTGCGGGCAGGATGGTGAGGTTGACGCCGAACGGCTTCTCGGTGAGGTCGCGGCAGCGCGCGATCTCCTTGGTGAGGTCCTCCGGCGTCGGCTGGGTCAGCGCCGTGATGAAGCCGAGCGCGCCGGCGTTGGCGACGGCCGCGACCAGCTCGGCCCGCCCGACCCATTGCATCCCGCCCTGGACGATCGGGTGCTCGACGCCGACGAGCTTGGTGAACCGTGTCTGCAACATCGCTGTTTCCCCCGCCTGCGTTTCAGGCTCTGTTATCGGTTGATGGGCGGAGGATGCCGCCGGGGTCAGGAAATGTCTATTGCGCCGCCGTGCGGTGCGGGCGGGGCGTCATGCGGGCGGTGAGGGTGATTCCGCGGGGCGGACAATTGGTATCTCACCCCGTCATCCTGAGGCCCGAGGCATGGGACGCAACGCGTCCCATGCGGAGCCGCGATGGATGAACGGCCGAGACGCAGCCGGGCTGTCGCCGTTCGAGGCTTGCCAGCGGCGCGTTGCTCCCCAGGGCGCGCGCCTCAGGGCGACGGTCATTGGTTGACGCCTCGCTGCGCTCGAAATGACGGCTGAGAAGCTACTCCGCCGACAGCCGTACGATCTGGCGGCCGCCGTTCATGTCTTTAAGGCTGTTGACGAAGTTTTCCGGGCGTTGCCAGCGGTTGGGGACCTTCAATCCCATGTACTCGGCGATGTCGCCGATGAAGCCGGTGCAGTTGGTGGTCTCGGCATTCCAGACCGGCGAGCTCGCCTTCAGCTTCTCGATATAGGCGAAGACGCGCTTGGCGTCGGCTTCGTTGAGGTACACGCGATAGCTCGCGGTCAGATAGTCCGGGTCGAGATCGCCATAGCTCGCACCGGTCTCGGACGGCACCCAGGTGAGATAGCCGAGCACATAGGTCCAGGTATCACCGGCCGGCGTCAGGCCGGCGACCTCGACGGCGCGCTCGCTGGTCTTGCCATACCAGACGAAGGCATGGCCCCAGCTCGCCGCCGTCCGCGCGCGGAAGTCGACGTAGTAGGGGCCCTTCTCCGCCCGCGCAGCCGAGCGCCGCGTGGCTTGCGGTGCGCGCGAAGCGGCGTCGGTCGAAACAAGCGCGCTGGCGTCGGCCATGCGCTTGTTCGTTTGGTGGTTCTTCTCTTGGGCCGAGGCCGATGGCGTCGCGCAGGCGATCATGGTCGCAAGCGCGAGGCCCGCCAGGATGCAGGATCCCGATCGATCAAATTCGTTCGTCACGCGATGCCCCTCGACTGTCGGCGCTTGCGCAAATCCTGCGCGTCGCTCAGTAGCGCGCGGCGACCGGGCCGGGCGCCTTGCCGATCGGGGCCTTGCCAACCGGGCTCTTGCCGATCGGCATCTTGCCGATCGGGGCCTGCTCGGCCGGATAAACCGGCACGGGCTGGCGGCGCGGCAGATCGGCAGCGTTGGCGGCCGTCACCAGAGCAAGCGTCGCACCCAGAACAAATACGATTTTCTTCACAGTCATACCCCTAGCAGGTTTGGTCCAAACACGGCCGAGCCGTGCCCCCAGACACGCCTCCCACAAGGGCGGCCGAATGCGACCAAGTTGGGGCACCCCAGCGACATGTTGGCGGCATCTGTCGGGCACGCGCAGATGTGATGTGTGTCGAATTATTTCGGCGCGTCGCGCGCTCTTCAGCGATCGGCGCTCAGCCGGAAATGCATCTCGATCTTCGTAGGCGATCCGTCGGTCGCGACGCGCCACGGTGAGAAGCCGGGCGTGGGGGCGGGATCGGAGGGAAGGTCGATCGACCAGCGTTGCGTGGGCACGTCAGGCAGGGTCAGGCTGACGGCGCGGTGGCGTGTCTTGTACATCAGCGAGGTCGTGGCGATGATCGCCCGGCGATCGCCATCATGGGCACGCCAGTTCGGAGGCAACATCGCATCGGCGTAGCCCGAGGCCTCCTCGACCTCGATATGCACGTCTTCCTCCTTGTCCGGCAGGCTCATGCCGGCCGGCAGGCGAAACTCGACCTGGAGCGTCATGAAGCCGTGACTGAGATTGGGCGAGCGGATGAGTTCGTACCATCCCCACCAGCCAAGAATGGCCACGATGAGCGCGACGGTGACGGCAAAGGGGAAGGAGAGCCGCGTTGTGCGCCGAGGCGTGGCATCGGAGGTCTCCGCGGGCGGCTCTGGCGCTGCGTTTCGGACCAGGCCGAAGCGCATGAACAGCCAGATGCCGGCGATCAGGCCGGCCACGCCGCCGATCGGGCCGATGTCGAAGAAGGCACTCATGGCGATGCCGCCATCGCGGTCCGGTCCCGCCAGCAGGACCACCAGCGCGGCAAGGCCCGCCCAGCCGGCGAGCGCGCCGAGCAGACCGGACAGGAAGCCGAGGATGAAGCGCATGTGCTGATAGTCGCAGCCAGGTTGATCGCGGTTCGAACCGGACTGTATGTCCGGCCCTTCACGCGATCCGGTTCAGGCTGTTGCGGATGGCCGAGAAGATGCCGCCGATGTCCTTGCGGATTGCGCTTCGCTCCATCCGGACTACGGCACCGCGTTTGCAGCTATAGCCGAAACTCGTTGGTCAGCTCGCCGATGCCGTCGATGGCGACGGTCACCGTGTTCACCGGCTCCTTCATGACGCCGACGCCGACCGAGGTGCCGACGGCGATGAGGTCGCCGGGGAGCAGGGTCATGTCGTGGGAGATCTTGCTGACGAGCGCCTGCGCACTGAAGATCATGTCCGAGATCGGATAGTTCTGCCGCTCGGCGCCGTTGAGGATGGTGCGGACGGTGAGCTTGGCCGGGTCGAGGCCGGTCGCGATGACGGGGCCGAACGGGCCGTAATCGTCGATGCCCTTGGCGCGCGCCCATTGGGGAAAGGTGGGATCGCTGGTCAGGATGTCGTTGGCGGTGATGTCGTTGACGCAGGTGTAGCCGAAGATGAAGCTGTCGGCCTCGGCGGGCGAGACGCGGGCGCAGGTCTTGCCGATCACGATGCCGAGCTCGCCCTCATAGGTGGTCTTGCCGTCGTAGTAGGAGGGACGGCAGATCACGGCGCCCGGCGTCGTGATGGTGGTGGTGGCCTTGAGCAGGTAGAGCGGCTCAGGCGGCTCGGGCTGGTTCAGCTTGGCCGCGAGCGCGTGGAAATTATTCCAGAGCGCGACGATCTTGCTGGGTGTGCAGGGCGCCAGCAGTTCGACCTCCGACAGCGCCAGCGTCTTGCCTGTGCCTGCGTTGCGGCCGAACATCTCGCCGTCATGCACGCTGATGCCCGATGCGGTCAGCGTGCCGAAGCCGGTGGTGCCGGCGTGACGGAAGCGGAGCCATTTTTTTGTTTCGTTGCTCATCACGCCACCGCCAGTGCGCGAGGATCTGATGGCGTGGAGACGCCGTCATAGAGGCCGGCGATGCGGGCGCGCTGGGTCACCATCGCCAGCACCGAGTCGAGCGCGGGCGTCGGGATCTTGGTGAGGCGGCCCATCTCCTGCACCACGGTGACGAGCGGATCGATCTCCATCGGGCGGCCGCGCTCGAGATCCTGGAGCATCGAGGTCTTGTGCGCGCCGACCTTGCGGGCGCCCTCGATCCGGCGCTCGACATCGACGCGGAACTTGACGCCGAACGTTTCGGCGATGGCTTGCGTCTCCACCATGATCGCGCGCGACAGCGCGCGCGTGGCGGGATCGGTGCAGATCACGTCGAGCGTCGCATGGGTCAGCGCGCTGATCGGGTTGAAGCAGACATTGCCCCACAGCTTGAGCCAGATCTCGTCGCGGATGCGGTCGAGCACCGGCGCCTTCAGGCCGGCCGCGACGAAGAGGTCGGCGAGGCGCTGCACGTCGGCGGTGATGTCGCCGGAGGGCTCGCCGAGCGGGAAATTGTTGCCGTAGACGTGGCGGATCACGCCAGGCGCCTCGATCTCGGTGGCGGGATAGACGATGCAGCCGATGGCGCGCTCGGCGCCGATCTCGCGCCATTGCCGGCCGCCGGGATCGATGCTCTCGAGCGTCGAGCCCTCGTAGGCGCCGCCGTGCTTGTGGAAGTACCAATAGGGGATGCCGTTGACCGCGGTGACGATGCGGGTGTGCGGCCCGAGCAGCGGCTGCATCTTCTCGATGACGCCGGTGATCGAATGCGCCTTCAGCGTGACGATGACGTAGTCCTGCACGCCGAGCTCGGCTGCGTCGTCGGTGCAGCGGGGATGGACGGTGTGCGTCTCCTCGCCGGCGAGCAGAGTCAGGCCGCGCTCGCGCATCGCGGCGAGGTGTGCGCCGCGTGCGACCAGGCTGACATCGGCGCCTGCGCGCGCCAGCTGCACGCCGAGATATCCGCCGATCGCGCCGGCGCCGTAGATGCAGATCTTCATGAAATCCTCGCGGGAGTACCGGAATTTTGGGACGAAAGATCCGGTCCGGCTCGGATGGATCCGAGCCGGGGCCGGTAGTCGCAGGGGAAGAGGTGTGGCCGCCTGAGGCGATCAGGCCGCTTGCGGCGTGCTGTTGGTCGCCTCGTCGACGGCAGCGGCGATGTCGCGCATGCTGATGACGGAGACGAGGCTGTAGTCGTCGATCACGGGCAGGTGCCGGATGTGATTCCGGTTCATCAGATGCCTGACGTGCTCGATCGTGTCCGAGGAGGTGCAGGAGACGAGCTGCTGCACCGAGATGAGTTGCGAGACCTTGACGTTGACCGCGTTGGCGCCGTGCTCGGCGACCGCGCGCACCACGTCACGCTCGGTGAACATGCCGACCGCGGTGTTGCCTTCGGAGCGGACCACGTCCTTCACCACCAGCGCGCTGATGTTGTTGGCCCGCATCAGCTTGGCGGCAATACCCACCGTTTCGTTCATTCGCACCGTGACAACGCGCGGTGTCTTCTTGCGCAGAATGTCTCCGACCAGCATTGCAACCTCCCTGGGTGAATGATGGGGGAAGTGTGGTATACATAATGCCAATCGTCAAGCGCTGGATTTGGTTGATCCGAAAAATCTTGCGGCAGCATTGCTGACGTTTGTCAGTTGCGCGGTCAAACGAGAAAGGGCGCACCGAAGTGCGCCCTTTGCGTTTGGTCTTCTGGTTGAGGCGGTCTACTCGGCAGGCTGGCCGACCGCGCGCTCCTGCTTGTCCTGTGAAGCGCTGATCGACAACCGCATCGGTCGCACCACGAACAGCGCCAGGCCGACGACGGCGAAGTTCATGATCGCGGCGATGGCGAACACCGAATGCCAGTTCCCCGTATAGCTCTTCAGGACGTTGGCGAGAGGGACGACGAAAGCGGACAGTCCCTTGGCGGTGTAGAGCAGGCTGGTGTTCGTCGTCGCATATTTCGGACCGAACATATCCGTGCAGGTCGACGGGAACAGACTGAAGATCTCGCCCCAGGTGAAGAAGATCAGCGCCGCACAAATCACGAAGGTCCAGGGCGTCGTTCCCGCCGTGCCGAGCAGCCAGTAGGCGAGGCCGCCGGCGGTGAAGGCAATGGCCATCGTGTATTCGCGGCCGATCTGATCGGACACCCAGCCGAAGAACGGCCGCGCGCCGCCATTGGCAAGGTTGTCGATCACGCCCGAGACGATCAGCGTTGTCGCTCCGAACAACACCACCGACTGCGCCACGCCATAGTCCTTGGCGATCAGCGCGATCTGCGCCGCCACCATCAGTCCGCTCGCAGACACCAGCACGAACATGACGTAGAGCAGCCAGAATACCGGAGAAGCCAGCATTTGGCCGGGCGTGCTGCTGGTCTTCGACTGCAGAACCTTCACGGCGCCGGCGGCAGGCACTTCGCTCGGCTCCGGCGAACGCAGCAGCCAGGCCAGGATGAAGATGATGCCGCCCTGTCCGAGAGCGAACCAGAAGAAGGTGTCGGCATAGCCGATGGATGCGATCATCTTCTGGATCGGAATGACGGTGACGGCCGCACCCGCGCCGAAACCCGCCGCAGTGAGGCCCACCGCGAGGCCGCGGCGATCGGGGAACCATTTCACGGCATTGCCGACACAGGTGGCATAGATGCCGCCCGCGCCGACGCCGGAGATGACTGCGCCGAGATAGAGCATTTCGAGCGAAGTCGCCTTCGCATTGATGAGCCAGCCAATGGCAACGAAGAGGCCGCCCGCGGCGACCATGAGCTTGGGTCCGCGTTGCGGGCCGAGCGAGTCGACGATCCAGCCTTCAACCGGCGTCAGCCACGTCTCGAGTGCGACGAAGATGCTGAAGGCGATCTGGATGCTGCCCACGTCCCACGAGTTCGCCTTGGACATCGGTCCGACGAAGTAGGTCCACCCATATTGCAGGTTCGCGATCATCGCCATGCAGACGACGCCGACAATGAGCTGAACCCAGCGAAAGCCGCCGGTGGGCGACGTCGCATTCATGCTTGCAGCCATGATTCCTCCTTGAGCTCCCAATGACGCGCCTTGTCTTCATTGTGACTGAGTGTCGCAAATGTCGTGACTTATCGTCGCAAGCGCCAAAGGAAGCTTGGTATAATATATTCCAAGAAGCAAGCGCGAATTTTTGGGTGCGTTGCGGTAAGACCGGCGGATGTCCGGGCGCAGCCAAAACGAAAACGCCCGGCCATGAGGCCGGGCGTCCGTCTGGAACGGCTTTGCCGATGCGTTCAGATCGTCGATCTCGCGACAACCGCCTTGCGCCAGGGTTTCAGCGCCACCAGCGCCAGCAGCGAGGCCAGGATGTTGGCGCCGGCGGCGAGGATGAACACGTTGTCCCAATGGCCCGACGTCTGCTGCACGTAGTTCGCCAGCGGCACCAGCAATGCGGCGGTGCCCTTGGCGGTGTAGAGCAGGCCGGCATTGGTGGTCGCGAACTTTGCGCCGAACGTGTCGGTGCAGGTCGAGGGGAAGAGCGAGTAGATCTCGCCCCAGGCGAAGAACACGAAGCCCGACAGGATCACGAACCAGATCGGATCGTGGCCCCAGAGGTAGAGCATCCAGATGCCGACGCCCTCCATGCCGAAGGCGATGAACATCGTGTTCTCGCGGCCGATCATGTCGGAGATCCAGCCGAAGAACGGACGCGTCAGGCCGTTGAGCACGCGGTCGATGGTTGCAGCGAACGTCACCGCGGTCATGGTCATGCCGATCAGCGTGACCGGGATGGCGTCGACCTTCCAGTCGACCGCGATCGGCTTCAGGTTCGCCGTCACCATCAGACCGCCGGCGCCGACGATCACGAACATGAAGTACATCAGCCAGAAGATCGGCTGACGCAGAACTTCGGTCGGCTGGTAGTTGCGCCGCGTCTGCAACAGCGCGGCATTCGCCACCACGTTCGGCACCTGGCCCGCCTTCGGCGCCAGCAGGAAGAAGGCGAGAACGCAGATGATGATGCCTTGGCCGAGGCCGAAATAGAGGAAGGTGGTCTGGAAGCCGCTATCCTTGATCATGGCCTGGATCGGCGCGACGGTGAGCGCGGAGCCTGCACCGAAGCCGGCGGCGGTGATGCCCGCGGCGAGACCGCGCTTGTCGGGAAACCATTTCAGCGCATTGCCGACGCAGGTGCCGTAGACGCCGCCGGCGCCGATGCCCGCGACGATCATGCCGAGATAGTAGCCGTTGAGCGTGGTCGCCTGCGCGTTGATCGCCCAGCCGATCGCGCAGAGCACGCCGCCGACGAGCACGACGAGACGCGGACCGTATTTATCGACAAACCATCCTTCGACCGGCACCAGCCAGGTCTCGAACAAAACAAACAGAGTAAAGGCCCACTGGATCGAGGCGCGATCCCAACCGAATTTCTTCTGGATGTCGGGGACGAAGAACGTCCAGCCGTATTGGTAGTTGGCGATCATCACCATGGCCGCTACGCCGATCGCCAGTTGCGCCCAGCGATACGTGTCGCTGACGCGTGCGGCTGTAGCAGCTGTTGTTGCTTGCACCATGTCCGTCATGAATCCTCCAGTTTGCGCTTCTGTTTTTTGAATGCGCTTGGCGTCATTCTTGTATTCATTATGCCAAGCTTCAAGCGCACGACGGCCCATTGTGCGCTTATGACGCAACCTCGCTTTTCGAGGCTGCGCAATGTGCCGATATCCAAAAAGAAATGGCCCCGCAGAGCGGGGCCAATTCTTCAGAAGTAGGAGTTCGCAGCTCTTGCAACCGCCGCGACAATTCGACGCGCCGGCTTCTCGTCCTGATGCTTACAGGCCGAAGCGGGGCACGTCGCCGTTGCGGATGTTCATTTCGGCATAGGCCAGCAACAGGCGGTCGATCGCAGCCACCAGACGGGCGAACGGCGAGGAAGCGGGGGCGAGGGCAACGGCAGCGGTCTTCGACATTGGAATTCCCTTTCTTGAGACGGTCAGTATTGCTGTCTCATTTCGAAGGTTGTTTTATGTATACCAGATGCCAATGTCCATGCATCTCATTGCATAGCAGCATTCGAACTACCGCATTGCAGCATAACACCTGGTTAAAGACGTCGATTTGGAGCTCAAAACGGGCCGTTTCAGGCTAAACCAGCGAAAAGCCGGGTCCGGACCACTACGGATCGGCCCTGAACCGGCCCCTTGGCACTGCAGTGCAAAACGGCTAGTGGTTCGCCCCCTTTTCCAGGCATCTTGCAGAGTGGTTCATGTCGAGCGCCTCGCCCGCCGTCTCGATCGGCATCGATTTTGGGACCAGCAACACCGTCGTCGCCCTTGCGGCTGATGACCGCCGGGTCGAGGCCATCCGCTTCGACCATGGCGGCCAGCGCCACAGCACCTACGTCTCCGCGCTGTGCTTCTGGGAGGACCGGCCCGGCGCCGGCGCCCAGGCCGAAGGCGGGCCGTGGGCGATCGAGCAGTTTCTCGAGGGACGCCACGTCTATCGCTTCCTCCAGTCGTTCAAGACCTTTGCGGCGAGCTCCAGCTTCAACACCACGCAGGTGTTCCGGCAGCGCTTCAAGTTCGAGGACATTCTGGCGGCGTTCCTGCGCACGCTGGCGCGTCATGGCGGCGACAGGTTCGGCTTCGAGGCGGCCAACATCACCGTCGGCCGTCCCGTGCGCTTCGCCGGCGGCAATCCCGACGACGACCTCGCCATGCAGCGCTACCGCGCCGCGTTCGAGCGCCTTGGCGCCGGCCACGCCCGTTACGTCTACGAGCCCGTGGGCGCGGCGTTCTCCTTTGCGCGGCGCCTCGAGCGCGACGCCACCGTGCTGGTTGCGGATTTCGGCGGCGGCACCAGCGACTTCTCGGTGATGCGCTTCTCGCGCGCCGGCGGACACTTGCGCGCCGAACCGCTCGGCCATGCCGGCATCGGGATTGCGGGCGACACGTTCGACTATCGCATCGTCGATCGCGTCGTCTCGCCGCGGCTCGGCAAGGGCTCGAGCTTCCGCTCGTTCGACAAGGTGCTGCCGATCCCGAACAGCCATTACACCAATCTCGCGCGCTGGCATCAGCTCGCGCTGATGAAGAGCAACGGTGACCTGCGCGAGCTCAGGGAGCTCGCACGCAGCGCGCTGAAGCCTGATCAGCTCGAGGATTTCATCACCATCGTCGATCTCGATCTCGGCTTTTCGCTGTATCGCGCGGTGTCGGACGCCAAGGTCGCGCTCTCGGCCAGCGACGAGGTCGACTTCCGCTTCAAGGGCGGCGGCGTCGATATCGGCTCGACCATTACCCGGACAAAGTTCGACGCCTGGATTGCCGACGACATCGCGCGCCTCGGCGCCACCGTCGACAAGGTGCTCGGCGAAGCCCGCATCACCGCGCGCGACATCGAGAAGGTGTTCCTGACCGGCGGCACCTCGTTCGTGCCCGCCGTGCGAAAACTGTTCGCCGACCGGTTCGGCAACGAGCGGCTGATGTCGGGCGACCAGTTCGAGTCGATCGCCTACGGCCTCGCGCTGATCGGACACAGCCCCGAGCCGGATCGCTGGACCGCGGACGGCGGCCTGAAGAAGACGGGCGCGTAGTTGGGGGGGCGCATGGTCGCCAAGGGGGGTGGTGCGCTCCCTCTCCGCTTGCGGGAGAGGGTTGGGGAGAGGGTATCTCCGCATCGGGATTGTTGACGATTGCCGAAAACGTCCCTGCGCGGCGAGAACCCTCACCCGCCGCGCTCTGCGAGCGCGTCGGCCTCTCCCGCAAGCGGGAGAGGCGGCGCAAGCCGCGGCCGCATGGATTCAATCCGATGCTATTCCGATTTGGTGCTACTGATTGATCTCCGGCTCGACGAGCTTCGCCAGGTTGCGCAGCGATTCCTGCCAGCCGAGATAGCAGGCCTCGACCGGGATGACGTCGGGTAGGCCGGCCTGCGTGATGTCCACCTCGGTGCCGACAGAGACCTTCTTCAAGATCACGATCACCTCGATCACGCCCGGCAAATTGGGGTCGTCGAATTTGTCGGTGTAGCGCAGGCGCTGGCCGGGAACGAGCTCGAGATATTCGCCGCCGAAGGAATGGCCGTTGCCCGTCGTGAAATTCCGGAAGGACATCTTGAACGTGCCGCCGACCTTGGCCTCCAGATGATGCACGGTGCAGGTGAAACCATTGGGTGGCAGCCATTTCGCCAGCGCATCGGCCTCGATGAAGGCGCGATAGACCTTTTCAGGGCTGGTGGTGAGGACGCGGTGCAGACGTACGGTGTTCGGCATGGTCGTTATTCCCTGTGAACCGATGGGCGCGAGGTCTATTGCCCAATCATGGCCCAAGGACGAACGCGGCCACGCCGATCCGACATGGCACCGTCGGTTTTTTTGCCTGACGTTGCGGCCGGGCCGGTGCGTGTCGTGACGAGCCGTCTGCATACCGCGCGCGTTGTTCGCACAAATTGAGAGCATCCAGGCTCCGGTTCACACTCCGAAACACTCGAGCCGGATTTTGGCCTCTCATCTCGGCGATGAGTTCGTGGCCGGCCGCCTCGCACGACGAGGCGACCGCACGACGGGGCGATTGCAATTTGGGGACTTCGCGACATGAAGCAGAAGACGCTGCGTTACCGGGCCTTGCGCCGGGTCCGCAGCCTGCCGGCCGAGACCGCTTCGCGGTTGCTCGCAATGCCGGCCATCAGCCGGAAACTGAACGAGAGTTACGAAAAGGCGCGCGCATCCCACAGGCCGCGCCTGCCTCAACTTTCGCCGTTCGACAACGACATCGTCGCCGGTCTGGAGAGGAACGGCGTCTACGTCACCTCGCTCGACAGGCTGGATCTGCCCGGCACCGGCGCATTGTGGAGGTCGGCGACGGGCATCGCGAGCGCCTATTCGCTCCGTGCCGGGCAAGGCGAGTTTGCCGGCGAATACACGGTGCAGGTCGGCGCCGAAGAGATGATGCATCATCCGCATATCGTCCGCTGGCCCCTCGACGACCGCATCCTCGACATCGTCGAGACCTATCTCGGCTTGCCTGCGGCCTGCGACACGCTGAATTTCTTCCATACCCTGGCCGATGGCCGGCAGGTCGCCGCGCGCCGATGGCATCGCGACGTCGAGGATCGGCGGATGGTCAAGGTCATCGTCTATCTGCACGATGTCGACGAGGATGGCGGTCCGCTCGAGATCCTGCATCGCGCCTTTCCGGGCAGCGACCAGCTCGACGGCGGCAATTTTCCGGTGCTGACCCAGGAAATGCTGGAGCAGCGTCTCGGCGGGGCGCTGGAGCCTGGTGATGTCACGAGTTGCACCGGCAAGGCGGGCACCGTGATCTTCGCGGATGTCGCAAGCCGCTATCATCGCGGCCGGCCGGCGATCGCGCGCGACCGCTCCGCGCTGTTCTACAATTTCTTCTCGCGCTCGCCGCTTCGCCCGTTCTACTGCGAGCGGCACGTGTTCTCGCGCGCGCAGCTTGCCGAGCTTGCTGCGGGCCAGAGCGCGCGGGCGCGCGATTGCTTGCTGTGGCACGCAAACGTGCCTCTGCTGGCCCGGATAGTGCCGCGCGCACGTTCCTAGCGGGATTGAAGCCACAATTCCGCTACGCTTGCCCGCTCAACTCCCACGCGAAAACCAGGGAGCTTCCGTTGCGCAAGGTCATCCGGGCTTTCGCCGTCGCGTTTCTATGTCTCGGCTCGTTTGCCAGGGCCGCGGGCATTCAGCTCCTCCAGTCCGATCCGGCACTGTCGGGCGCGATCTGGTATCCGTGCGCGGCGGAGCCGACGCATGTCAAGCTTGGCCGTCTTGCGGTCAGCGCTGATTTCGACCTGAAGGGCGCGAAGGATTGTCCCGTCACGGGGACAAAGCTTCCGCTCGTCATCTACTCGCACGGCCGGGGCGGGTTTTTCGGTCAGCAACACGACACGGCGGAGGCATTGGCCGATGCCGGCTTCGTTGTTGCGGCCATCAATCATCCCGGTGACACCGCGAACGACTCCTCGCGGCGCAACACCTTGTCCGTCTGGGAATCGCGGCCCGCGGACATCGTGCGCCTGCTCGACTTCGTGCTGAAGGACTGGAGGGACAGGGCAGTGATCGACCCGGCCAAGATCGGCTTTTTCGGCTTCTCGCTCGGCGGCGCCACCGGCTTCGTGTTGATGGGGACTAGGCCGGATTTCGCGAGGGTCACGGGCCTCTGCAAGGAGACGACCGGTGCGTGCGCCGAGCTGCACAATGGCGTGACGCCGCCAGAGCCGATCCGCGATGCGCGTATCCGCACCGCTGTCATCGTCGATCCTGCGCCGGGCCTCCTGACGCGCGAGAATCTCGCCGTGGTCACCTTGCCATTCCAGTTCTGGCGCTCGCAGTTCGGCGGCCCGGGCGTCGGCGACGGTTCGGGCACCGCGCGCGTCGCGGATGGCCTGCCGGGCAACCCCGAAATCCATGTCGTGCCGGCCGGCCATTACGCGTTCCTCGCGCCGTGCTCGGCCGAGCTTGCCGCAGCCGTCCCACGCATCTGTACCGACACGCCGGCAAGCTTCGACAGGGCAGGTTTTCACCGCGAGTTCAACGCGGCGGTGGTGAGGTTTTTTGGCGAGCAACTCGGCGAGCATTGAATCCGGCAACCGGCGAGGCGTATTCTGGCGAATAGACCTCCAGGCAATCAAATCGATTTCACTTCGCCGCCGTCCATGCGCAGCGTCGAGCCGGTCATCCAGCGCGCGCCAGACGATACGAGGAATGCCATCAACTCGGCGATCTCCTCGGGCTCGCCATAGCGCGCGATACCGGCTTCCTTCGGAAAGTTTGCCGTGGCTTGCTCGACCGTCATGTTGTGCAGCGGGGCCCAATGCTCGAGATAGGAACGGCGGCGTCCCGTCATCACCGGTCCCGGCAGCACGCTGTTGACCTGCACGCCATCGGCGATGCCGCGGTCGGAGAATGCCTTTGCCAGCGCGACAACAGCGGCATTGACCGTGCCGACGGCCGCATACGGCGCTTTTGGAAAGAGGGCGGAGTTGCCGGACATCAGCACGACCGAGCCTTGCGTGGCCTTCAACGCCGTCCAAGCGGCGATCGTGAGGCGGCGTGCGCCATGGAGCTTGAGCGCGAGGCCGCCCTCCCATTGCGCATCCGTCATCTCAAACAGGTCGATCTGCGGGACGGCGCCTGCGATGTTGAGCAGGGCGTCGATTCGGCCGAAAGCCGCGAGCGCCTGATCGACGATCGCGCCCGCCACGGCGGGCTCGGCCAGATCGGCATCGATCACCAGCGCCTTTGCGCCGGCGGCTCTCACGGCCTCCGCCGTCTCGTCCAGATTGGCGCGGTTGCGCGCGACCAGCACGAGCTCCGGAAAATCGCGCGCAAGACGTATCGCCGTCGCGCGTCCGATGCCCTGGCTGGCACCGGTCACAATGGCCACAGACTCCGACATGCGAGACATCCTCAACTGTTCCTACTTGCTCAACTGTTCCGATTTGCGTGGGCGTCCATGAAATCGCGGATGATCCCTGCGATCTCGGCATAGTGCGTCTCCAGCGCGAAATGGCCGGTGTCGAAGAAATGGATCCTGGCTTCCGGAATGTCGCGCTTGAATGCTTCGGCGCCCGGCGGAAGGAAGAACGGATCGTTCTTGCCCCAGACCGCCAGGAACGGCGGCTTGTGCGTGCGGAAGTAGTTTTGGAATGTGGGGTAGAGCGCAACGTTGCTCTTGTAGTCGCCGAACAGGTCGAGCTGAACGTCGTCTGCGCCGGGACGGGCGAGGTAGTAGTTATCGAGGTTCTGACCGTCCGGTGACACGCTTGTCGGGTCGGGTACGCCGTTTGTGTATTGCCAACTCGTTGTCTCCGGCGCGAGGAAAGCGCGCAGCGCTTTTCGGTTCGCCTCCGAGGCGTCTTCCCAATAGGTCCGGATCGGGGTCCAGCCGTCACTGAGGCCCTCTTCGTAGGCGTTTCCGTTCTGCGATATGATCGCCGTGATGCGCTCGGGATGGCGAACCGCCATTCGGAAGCCCGCCGGCGCGCCGTAGTCGAAGACGTAAATCGCAAAGCGATCGAACCCGATGATCTCGGTGAAGCGGTCGATCACCCGCGCGATGTTGTCGAATGTGTACGAGAAGCGGTCCCGCGGCGGCATGTCGGTGAGGCCGAAGCCGGGAAGATCAGGCGCGACCAGATGGAATTTGTCGGCAAGCAGCGGCATCAGGTCACGGAACATGTGGCCTGAGGAGGGAAAGCCGTGCAGCAGAAGCAGCTTCGGCGCTCCGACCTTCTGCGCTTCGCGATAAAACACTTTGAGGCCGTCGACCTCGACTGAACGGTATCTGATGGGATTCATCGGATTGCTCCTTACGTTCGCGTGCGATTGGTCAAATCAAACCGACACGGATTGTCCGGCTTCGAGCAGCAATTCGACCACCTGCTCGGGCGCCGTCGCGATTGGCGTATGATCGACGTCCAGCCGCCGGATCGTGGCCTTCATCCGCTGCGCCATGAACTCCTGCGTCTCGGGGTTGATCATGCGATCCTGCTCGGCCAGCAGGTACCAGGACGGCACGACCTTCCAGAGCGGCTTTGCGGTTTTCTCTTGCAGGCAGGCGCCGTGGATCGGCCGCTGCACGGCGGCAAACAGGGCGTTCTCCGTCGGGCTGGCGTTCTGGGCGAAGGCGTTCGTAAACGCGCTGTCCGGCAACCAGATGAAGCCGTCACCGTCAGGCGCCAGCTGCGGCGCTTTCGGGTGCGGCTTGCCCCGGCCGAACACGTCGCCGACGGTCTCGCCGTCGTCGGGCGCCAATGCCGCGACGAAGACCAGGCCCTTGACGCGCGCGTTCTGTGAACCCGGGATCACGGCGCCGGCATAGGCGTGGGCGACCAGCACGATCGGGCCGTCGATCCCCGCGAGGCGGCGGTCCAGCGCGCGAATGTCGTCCGAAACGCTGGTGAGCGGAAGAGGGGCTGCGGCCGCCTTGGCGCCACGCGCGGCAAGTGCCTCGATCACCTTGCGCCAGCTCGAGCCGTCCGCCCAGGCTCCGTGAACGAGGACGAACGTCGGAGCAGTTTTCGATTCAGCCATGGAAACAGTCCTCTTTAGACGACGCGAGACGATTTGAGTGGACGAGATGTGCCCGGTGCTCCCGGGCTCAGGTAAACGGCGAGGCAAAGGCAGATCATCGCCATGCCGCCGATCGGGTATCGCAGCGCGACAATGCCCGCGGCGGCAAAGACCAGCAGCGTCGCGAGCGAACGGATGCGCATCATCAAGCGGGCCTGCGGCTCGACCTTGTGCGGCGCCGACCTGTCCACGGCTTCCATGCACAGCAGCAGATACGTCGCATTCACCAGAAAGAAGTCGCCCGCGTAGAACGCGACCGGAACTGCGCCCAATTCGGTGCTCGCGATCCATGCCGTCGCGAATGGCATCAACGAGACTGCGAACAGATGCGCAAAATTTCCCCAGATCAGGCGGTGCGTCGCGACGTCGGGAAACCGCAGGAGGTGATGATGATTGACCCAGACGATCGCGATGAAGAGGTAGCTGATGGCGTAGCTGATCGCCGTCGGCCACAGCGCCAGCAAGGCGCCGAAGCTTGCCTCCTTCGGAGGGCGGAGCTCCAGCACCAGGATCGTGATGATGACAGCGAAGACGCCGTCGGAGAAGGCGTTCATCCTGTCGGGCGTCACTGTGTCTTCGTTCGCCATGACTGCGCCGTCGGGTCTGTCGTCGATGATGGCCGGCCGCGGCCGGTCAGCGTAGCGTCTTCATCCAGGCTGCAATGGCGCCGCCGATCTCATCAGGCGAATCTTCCTGGACGAAGTGGACGCCCTTGACCGTCACTTCGGTCTGCGCCGGAAAGCTTCGGGCCTGTTCGAGAATTTTGCCATCGGCGAGGATTCCGCCGGGCTCCGCCTTCAGGAACAGCTTTGGCACCTGGCTGCTCTTCAGCCACGCCGCATAGGCGTCGACGGCCGCCGTCACGTCGGCGGGATCGCCTTCGATCGGAATCTCCCGGGGAAAGGTCAGCGTTGGCCGCCGGCCCTCGCCGGGCTCGCTGAAGGGCCGGCGATACTCTGCCATCTCCGCGTCCGAGAGCTTGCGCAGGATCGCGCCGGGCAAGACCTTCTCGATGAAGAAGTTGTCTTGCAGCACCATCTGCTCGCCGGCCTGGGACCGCAGCGCCTGCAAAACGGGTCGCATTCCGAACTTGTCCCAATGGTTCCAATATTGCCGGCCCACCATCGCTTCCATGTAGGCGATACCCTTTACGGCCTCGCGATGGTGATTGGCCCAGTCGAAGCCGAGGGTGGAACCCCAGTCATGGATGACCAAGATTACGCGCTCGCGCACATTCAGCGCCTCGAGCAGGGCGCCGAGATAGCGGCGGTGCTCGACGAAGCGATAGGAATCGGGCCCGCTCTCGGGCAGCTTGTCGGAGTCGCCCATGCCAATCAGATCAAGCGCAATGCAGCGGCCGAACGGTTCCAGATGCGGCAACACATTGCGCCACAGATAGGACGAGGTCGGATTGCCGTGCAGCAGGACGATGGGATCGCCTTGTCCCACCTCCACATAGGCCATCTCACGGCCGAGAACCTTGCACCGCTGCTTTCTATAGGGAAATGCCGCAGATGTCATGATCGCTTCTCCCAAGATCGCACGACTGTTATCAAAATCGCCGCTAAATGGCTGATGAGGCTGGTTGTTTCTCTTCCGCGTGAAACCTGAGCCATGCTAGCGTCGCTGATGTCACACGATGTCCAAGACCTCCTGCTGTAGGCCGCCATCGTTGGAGCGAGCGTTGGAGCGATCATGGAAATGGCGATCCCGTCGGCGGGCCGCGTGCTTTTGTTGGGCCCGTTGCAAGTCATCCGGAATGGAAGCGCGCTGTCCCAGCCGCCTTCACGCAAGGTCCGCGCGCTCCTTGCCTACCTTGCGGTCGCGGGGCGGCCTGTCTCCCGCGAAAAGCTGTGCGAGCTGCTTTGGGATGTCGCCGACGATCCGCGCGGCGAACTGCGCTGGTGCCTGACCAAGCTGCGGTCCTTGGTCGACGGTCCGGCAGCGATACGGCTGATCGCCGACCGCAAGCAGGTTCAGATCGAAGCCGATGCGCTCGACGTCGATGCGCTCAGGGTGGCGCGAGAAGCCCCGGCAGCACTGAGCGGTGGGGCGACAAGTGATCTTCGGTCGTTGCTGGCTCTGTTCCGCGGCGACTTTCTCGAAGGCCTCTCGGTCGAAAGGGCTCCGTCGTTCGAAAACTGGCTCGCAGGCCAGCGCCACCGCTTCGATCAATTGCGCCAGCAGTTGCTGGAACGCCTCAGCGTGCTGTTGCCGCCTGAGGATCGCATCGACGTGTTGCGGGAGCTCATCGAAGTCGCACCGTTCGACGAAACGGCTCATGTCGCGCTGGTTCGTGCGTTGACCGGCAATGCGTTCCATGCCGAGGCGAGGCAGCACATCGACGCCTCCGTCAAGCGCTTTCAGAGTGAAGGTATTGATCCGTCATCGCTCAGGGCCGCTTTTGCGACAGCGCAACAACAGCGCGGGAAACCGGCCAAGACGATCCGTCTCCAAAGCCTCGGTGTCGACGTGCCGGGCCAGCAGCAGGCGGTGGGCACGCGCCGACCGACGCTTCTCGTGATACCGCTTGACGGGACGACGCCCGAGGAGATCGCAGATGCCGGACGCGTGACGAGCGACGTCATTTTCGGCATCGCCAAGCTGCGGAGCGTCAGCACGATCGCATGGAGCACGGCATCCGCGTTGAGCGGTCAGGCGCCGGCCGTGGCGGCCGGCCGCGTGAATGCGCAATATGTTGCGGACGGCCGCCTGGAGCGGCACGGATCCGACTACGTCGCGTCAATCGAGTTGATCGAACCGGCGAGCGGCCGCATCTTCTGGGCCGGTGAATTCTCTTGCAATGTCGGCGAGGCCTTCGCCGCGGCCAATCCCTTGGCCTCGCAGATCGTGGCCGGTCTCGATGCCGAAATTCACATCATTGAACGTAACCGGTCGCTGCTCCTGCCGCCGATCTCGCTCGATGCGTGGCAGGCGTATCATCGCGGCGTCGCCAACATGTATCGATTTACGAGCGAGAGTAATCGGCAGGCACAGGCATTCTTCCATCACGCCATCGCGCACGACCCGACCTTCTCGCGAAGTTATGCCGGCTTGTCCTTCACCCACTTCCAGAATGCGTTTGTGCTGAAAACGCGCGAACGTGAGCAGGAAATCAGCTTGGCGCTCACTACGGCCGGGCAGGGGCTTGAGGTGGATCCCAGCGATCCGGCCGCGCATTGGGCGATGGGACGCGCGTTGTGGCTTCGACGAGACCGGGAGGGCGCAATCACCGCGCTCGACCGGGCGACGCGTTTGAGTCCGAGCTATGCTTCGGCTCATTATTCGCTGGCCATGGTGCATTGTCAGATCGGCGATCCCGTGTGCGCGGTGGAGGCGGCGGATACCGCAGCTCTCCTCAGTCCGCTGGATCCGATGCTGTTTGCGATCTTCGGCGCGCGGACCTTTGGTCTGCTTCGCTTGGGAAAAGCGGAGGAAGCCGCCGTCTTTGCGCTTCGTGGCGCTGAGCAACCCAACGCCCACATTCACGCGCGGGCGATCGCGGTCCTGACGCTGGCGACGGCCGGACGAATGGACGAGGCCGACGCCGAATGGACGCGCCTGAAGCATCTGCAGCCCGCCTACACCTTCAGGCAGTTTGAGGATGCGTTCCATCTGGTCGATGATCTCCGGCGCATCTACCAGAAGGCGGCAAAGGCGATGCATATTCCCTGACTGATGCGGGTTTTGCTTTTTGGGATCGTGCCATCCTACCCCTGTTTTGCCCGACGAGGCTGGGCAAGAATTGGGCGTTGGCGGCTTCAGGCTGGAACGAAGCGGCCAATTGGGAGCGGCGGCCGGATATTGGTCCAAAGTGCCTCTGGAGTGACCTGGATGTGCTGCAGGAGGGCTGCGAGGATACCTCGGCAAATGACAAGCGTCTTTGCGAGCGCAGCCAGGAACCCGTCAAATCCAAGGATGTTGAGCGCACGGGTGAAATTGTAGCAGAGCGCCATCAGGCTCCATTCGCCGCGGACCTTGTCGAAGCCGCGGACCAGAAAATGACGATAGCCGGCACGGCATTTGAGCGTGCCAAACGGATGCTCGACAATCCCCGAACGACGGCGCATCAGCTCGCCCGCGCCCTGCATCCGTGCGCGGTGGCGTTCGAGAACATCTTCATGCTCCCAGCGACCAATGGTGCGGTAGGTGGTGGTTGGTGAGAGACAGCGGACCTTGAGCGGGCAGCTCCTGCAGGTCACTCCGCGGGCCGCGTAGCGGATCTCGACGCGGCCACTGACGTTCTTTTGCCTGCTCTTGAACGGATGCAGCAGCTGGCCCGCGGGACAGCGATAGGCGTCGATTGCGCCGTCATAGTTGAAGTCCTTGAGCGCGAAGCGGCCTTGCTTCTCGAGCCGCGCGTTAGCTTCGGGCAGCGGCACATAGGCGATGATGCCCTCGTCCTCGCAGGCCTTCAGTTCGACACTGCTGTAATAGCCCTCATCGGCCAGCGCCTGCAGTGTCTCGGCTCCAAGGGCCTCTTTGGCCGCCTTGGCCATCGCAGAGAGCTGTCGAACATCACTGCTGTCGTTGACCACCTCACTCGCGACAATGAGCTTGTGCTTGTCGTCAACCGCGGTCTGCACATTGTAGCCTGCAATGCCCTGACCGTTCTTGACCAGAAGCCGGGCATCCGGATCCGTCAGCGACATTTGTGTCTCGCCACTCTCTTCCAGCCGAGCCACATCGGCCTCGGCACGCGAACGCTTCGCCATCAACGCCGCGACCTTCGCACCGATATCGCCGCCATCTCCTCGGCCATCACCGCCCGCGCGATCCGTCCCCGGCTTCTTGGCCTCTGTTGCATCATTGTCTTCAAGAGACTTGCGGTAAGCCTCGATCTCCTGGTCCAGCCTTGCGATCTGCTCGCCAAGCCGCCTGCGCGTGAAGATGGAAGCCTTGCTGGCGTCGCCCTGGAACAGGGAACCATCAATCGCTACGATCGTGCCGCCGACAAGCCCAAGCTCCCGAGCCAGCAGCACGAAGCTCCGGTTCGTGGCCTTCAGCGCCTTCCAGTTCTCCTTGCGGAAGTTGGCAATCGTCCGATAACCCGGCTTCAGCCCCTTCAGCAGCCAGATCAGCTCCAGATTGCGGCCAGCTTCCCGCTCTAGCCGGCGCGACGACCTGACCTGGTTGATGTAGCCGTAAAGATAGAGCTTCAGCAGATCGGCAGGATCGTACGGCGGCTGCCCGACTTCTTCCGCGCCACGATCCGCGTGGCCGAAGCCAAGCTTTGCAAGATCGAGCGCGCAAACGAAGCCATCGATCGCTCGCACCGGATTGTCCGGCCCGACATAGTCCTCAATCCGCGCTGGCAGAAGACTGGGTTGCTCCCGGCTCTCGCCGGTCTTAAATATGCGATTCGCCATAAGACGAATCCTACATCAACTCTCAAAAAATCCCGTTCTTGCCCAGCCTCGTCGCGTCAATAAAAATTCGTAAAATACGAAATATGCTTTGAGGCCGAGGCACCGGCTACTGTGCATGGGGTTGTTTTTGGTTTTTGTGCTGAGCGTGCTGCCGCGTGCTCGGCCGCCGATACAAAAAGGGCCGCCTCGATGGGCGGCCCTTTCGTCTCGCGGCTGCGGTGAGGCTTACTCGGCGGCCTGCTTCTGCGGCGGGTCGAGTGCACCGGACTTGTGGATCTCGGCGACCTGGTGATCGCTGAAGCCGAGCACGGCGCGCAGGATCTCGTCGGTGTGCTCGCCGAGCAGCGGCGAGCGGGTGACGTCGCTCGGGCTGTCCGACAGCTTGATTGGATTGCCGACCGAGATGTACTTGCCGCGGGTCGGATGATCGACCTCGACGACGGTACCGGTCGCGCGCAGCGACTGGTCCTCGGCGATCTCCTTCATCGACAGGATCGGGCCGCAGGGGATGTCGTCCTTGTTGAGGATTTCCATCGCCTCGAACTTGGTCTTGGTCATCGTCCACTGCTCGATGCGCGAGAAGATCTCGTTCAGGCGCGGCAGGCGGGCCGGGGGCTTGGCGTAGTTCGGATCGGTCTTCCAGGTCGGCTCGCCGATCACGTCGCAGATCTTCTCCCAGACCGGGGCCTGGGTGATGAAGTAGATGTAGGCGTTGGGATCGGTCTCCCAGCCCTTGCACTTCAGGATGCGGCCGGGCTGGCCGCCGCCGGAATCGTTGCCGGCGCGCGGCACGGCATCGCCGAACGGAATGCCTTCGCCGAACTGGCTGTACTCCTTGAGCGGGCCGTGGGCGAGGCGCTGCTGGTCGCGCAGCTTGACGCGGGCGAGGTTGAGCACGCCGTCCTGCATCGCAGCGGTGACGCGCTGGCCCTTGCCCGAATGCGTGCGCTGATAGAGCGCGGTGACGATGCCGAGCGCGAGGTGCAGGCCGGTGCCGCTGTCGCCGATCTGTGCGCCGGTGACGAGCGGCAGGCCGTCGCGGAAGCCGGTGGTGGAGGCGGCGCCGCCGGTGCACTGCGCGACGTTCTCATAGACCTTGCAGTCTTCGTACGGTCCGGGGCCGAAGCCCTTGATCGACGCGACGATCATCTTCGGGTTGATCGCCTGGATCTTCTCCCAGGGGAAGCCCATGCGGTCGAGCACGCCGGGGCCGAAGTTTTCGACCAGCACGTCGCACTTCTTGATGAGCTCGGTGAGGACTTCCTTGCCCTTCGGGTTCTTGGTGTCGAGCGTGATCGAACGCTTGTTGTGGTTGAGCATGGTGAAGTACAGGCTGTCCACGTTCGGGATGTCCTGCAGCTGGCCGCGGGTGATGTCACCCACGCCCGGGCGTTCCACCTTGATCACGTCGGCGCCGAACCAAGCGAGCAGCTGCGTGCAGGTCGGTCCGGACTGGACGTGGGTGAAGTCGAGAATGCGAACGCCCTCGAGCGCTTTGGTCATGGTGTTGCTCCGTACTCTGTCTGCCCCCGCCAACCGCAGGGATTAAAGGTTGAAGGGGGACTTACTTCTTCTTCTGCAGAACGCTCTGCGGATTGAGGTTGCCGATGCGGCCGCTCTCCGAGCCTGCGGCCGGATCGATCACCGCGTTGATCAGCGTCGGCTTGCGCGAGGCCATCGCCTCGACGACGGCGCGCTTGAGCTCGTCCGGCGAGGTCGCATTCACGCCGACGCCGCCGAAGGCTTCCATCATCTTGTCGTAGCGAGCGCCCTTGACGAACACGGTCGTCGCCGGATCGTCGTTGGCGCCGTTGACGTCGGTGCCGCGATAGATGCCGTCATTGTTGAAGATGACGACGCAGATCGGAAGGTTGTAGCGGCAGATGGTCTCGACCTCCATGCCGGAGAAGCCGAAGGCCGAGTCGCCTTCAACCGCGAGCACGGGGTGGCCGGTCTCGAGCGCAGCTGCGATCGCCTGGCCCATGCCGATGCCCATCACGCCCCAGGTGCCGACGTCGAGACGCTTGCGGGGCTTGTACATGTCGATGACGCCGCGGGCGAGGTCGAGCGTGTTGGCGCCTTCGTTGACGAGGATCGCCTCGGGGTGATCCTTGATCACGTTCTTCAGGACGCCGAGCGCGCCGTGATAATCCATCGGCGACTTGTTGTTCATGAGCTTCGGCGCCATCTTGGCGACGTTCTCGTCGCGCTTGGTCACGATGGCCTTGGTCCATTCGGCGGGCGGAGCGGTCCAGCCCGTTCCCATCGCCTGGTTGAAGGCGGAGACCACCGAGCCGATGTCGCCCACGACGGGCGCGACGATCTCGACGTTGGAGTCCATCTCACGCGGTTCGATGTCGACCTGGATGAACTTCTTCGGGGATTCGCCCCAGCTCTTGCCCTTGCCGTGCGAGAGCAGCCAGTTGAGCCGCGCGCCGATCAGCATGACGACGTCGGAGTCCTTCAGCACCGTCGAACGCGCAGCACCTGCGCATTGCGGATGCGAGTCGGGCAGCAGGCCCTTGGCCATGCTCATCGGGAGGAACGGCACGCCGCTCTTCTCGACGAAGTTCTTGATCTCCTCATCGGCCTGCGCGTAGGCCGCGCCCTTGCCGAGGATGATGAGCGGACGCTTCGCGTTCTTGAGCACGTCGAGCGCGCGCTTGACCGAAGCGGGCGAGGGGATCTGCGCGGGGGCAGCATCGATCACCTTGACCAGCGACTTCTGGCCTGCGTCCGCGTTCATCACCTGGCCGAACAGCTTTGCCGGCAGGTCGAGATAGACGCCGCCCGGACGGCCCGAGACCGCGGCGCGGATGGCGCGGGCGAAACCGATGCCGATGTCCTGGGCGTGCAGCACGCGATAGGCCGCCTTGCACAGCGGCTTTGCGATCGCGAGCTGGTCCATTTCCTCGTAGTCGCCCTGCTGGAGGTCGACGATCTCGCGCTCGGAGGAGCCCGAGACCAGAATCATCGGGTAGCAATTGGTGGTGGCGTGGGCGAGCGCGGTGAGACCGTTGAGGAAGCCGGGCGCGGACACCGTGAGGCAGACACCGGGCTTCTTGGTGAGATAGCCGGCGATGCCCGCGGCGTAGCCGGCGTTCTGCTCGTGGCGGAAGGAGATCACGCGAATGCCGGCAGCCTGCGCCATGCGGCCCAAATCCGTGATCGGGATGCCCGGCACATTATAGATGGTGTTGATGCCGTTCAGCTTGAGCGCGTCGATGACGAGATGGAAGCCATCCGTCAGTTCCTGCTCGGTGCCCGGTGCTTCGGACTTGGTCGCGGTGTTCAGCATGGGCCTTGTCTCCCTGGTCTCAAGGTACGGGGCGAATGGTTCGCCCTTCTGGTGAATGTTGCGAGGTGAACAGTTACGTGAACAGTTCCTGGCCGTGCGCCTCGACGTAAGCGGCAAGGCCAAGGGTGTGGTCGCGGGCGCGCTTCTCGGCGAGCTCGGTATCGCGCGCCTCAAGCGCTTCGATCATGGCGAGATGCTCGGGCAGGGACGTCGCGGTGCGGTCCTTGCGGCCGATCGTCAGCTGGCGATAACCGCGCACGTGCAGCAAGAGATCGTTGGTGAGATCGACGAGGACAGGGGATTCCGACAGCGAGATCAGCGCCTGGTGGAAGGCGATGTTGGCGCGCGAATATTCCTCGACGTGATCCTCGGGCAGGCGGTCCTTGCCGAAATCCTTGAAGTAGTCGCGGAGCGCCGTGATGTCCTTCTTGCGCGCGGTGGTGGTGATGAGGCGGGCGGCCATGCTCTCCAGCGCCGCCCAGGCGCGGATCATGTCGACGATCTCGCTCTTGGTCCGCCGCACCACCATGATGCCGCGGCGCGGCACGGTCTTCACGAAACCGTCCTGCTCGAGCATCGCGATGGCTTCACGGATCGGCGTGCGGCTGACACCCAGGCGCTCGGACAATGCGCGCTCGTCCAGCATCACGGGCTCGGGCGTCGAGTAGATGTCCATCCTGAGGATGGCTTCCTTCAAGGCGTCATACGCCTTGTTCTTGAAGCTGCTCTCCGGGGCAATACGAACGATTGCGATGTCTGCCTCGGCCATATTCGGCAACGCCTTGGTTGGTTTCCGCAGTGACACGACGATTCTCCTCCTGTGGGAGTCGTCTTTTACAGGAATATTTACCGGAAAGTTTTTGGCATACCACATGCCAGAATGTCAAGCTGCCTATTTTTTGCGGCGTTCTTGGTGGTGCTCTGGCTTGACAAGTTGGCTTCTGGCATACCAAATGCCATCGCTAGCCATTTTTGATCCAAGCTGGCGGAGTAATCAAGGCCTTTCGCCGCTCCGTTCCGCTAGGTGGAACAGAGCGCGGCGATGGCAAGTATCACGGCAGCCGCATCACGCGCGCTTTGCAAAGCAAGAACTGAAGGTCAAGGGAGAAGCTCATGTCCAATTCCAAAGACGTCGTCCGCAAGGTCCTTGACCAGGTCAAGGCCGACAACCGTACCAGCCTGACCGCGCCGGAAGGCAAGGTGGTTTGCGACGCATACGGCATTCCGGTGCCGAAAGAGGGCGTGGCGAAGTCGGCCGGCGAGGCCGGCAAGATGGCCTCGTCGATGGGCTTCCCTGTCGTGATGAAGATCGTCTCGCCGGACATCCTCCACAAGACCGAGGCCGGCGGCGTCATCGTCGGCGTCAAGACGGCCCAAGATGCCGAGAAAGCCTACGAGACCATTCTCGGCAACGCCAAGAAGTACAAGGCTGATGCCAAGATCGAAGGCATCCAGGTACAGCAGATGCTGGCCGGCGGCACCGAAGTCATCGTCGGCTCGATCACCGACGGCTCGTTCGGCAAGCTGGTCGCCTTCGGCCTCGGCGGCGTGCTGGTCGAAGTGCTGAAGGACATCACCTTCCGCCTCGCACCCGCGACCAAGGAAGACGCGCTCTCGATGCTCGACGGCATCCAGGCACACGAGATCTTGAAGGGCGTGCGCGGCGGCGAGCCGGTGAACCGCACGGCGCTCGCCGACGTCATCGTCAAGGTCTCGCAGCTCGTCACCGATTTCCCTGAGATCGTCGAGCTCGACCTCAACCCTGTCTTCGCCACCGCCAAGGACGCGATTGCCGCCGACGTCCGCATCGTCGTCGACTTCGCCTACAAGCCGAAGCCGAAGCCGCGCCCGACCGAAGAGATCGTTGCGGCGATGAGCCGCATCATGCAGCCGAAGGCGGTCGCCGTGGTCGGCGCCTCCGCCGAGGACGGCAAGATCGGCAACTCCGTGATGAAGAACCTGATCAACGGCGGCTACAAGGGCGAGATCTATCCGATCCACCCGAAGGCGGCCGAAATCCTCGGTTACAAGGCCTACAAGAGCGTCAAGGACGTTCCCGGCGTGATCGACACCGCGGTGTTCGCGATCCCCGCGAAGTTCGTGGCCGCAGCGCTGACCGAATGCGGTGAGAAGAAGATCCCGGGTGCGGTGCTGATTCCATCGGGCTTTGCGGAGGCGGGCGCGCCGGAACTCCAGGCCGAGATCGTCGAGGTCGGCAAGAAGTACGACATTCGCCTGATGGGGCCGAACATCTACGGCTTCTACTATACGCCCGCCAATCTCTGCGCGACCTTCTGCACCGCCTACGACGTAAAGGGCCACGCGGCGCTGTCGTCGCAGTCGGGCGGCATCGGCATGGCGATCATCGGCTTCTCGCGCTCGGCCAAGATGGGCGTGTCGGCGATCGTCGGCCTCGGCAACAAGTCCGACATCGACGAGGACGATCTGCTCGCCTTCTTCGAGCAGGATCCGAACACGAACCTGATCGCGCAGCACTGCGAAGACCTCAAGGATGGCCGCGCCTTCGCGGAGGCCGCCAAGCGCGTCTCCAAGAAGAAGCCGGTCGTCGTGCTCAAGGCCGGCCGCACTTCGGCCGGCGCCAAGGCGGCCTCGTCGCACACCGGCGCGCTCGCCGGTAACGACAAGATCTACGAGGACGTCCTGGCGCAGTCCGGCGTGATTCGTGCCCGCAGCTTGCGTCAGCTGCTCGAATTCGCCCGTGGTGTGCCGGTGCTGCCGACGCCGAAGGGTGAGAACGTGCTGATCATCACTGGTGCCGGCGGCTCGGGTGTGCTGCTGTCGGACTCCTGCGTCGACAACGGCCTGTCGCTGATGTCGATGCCGCCGGATCTCGACGCTGCCTTCCGCAAGTTTATCCCGCCGTTCGGTGCGGCCGGAAATCCTGTGGATATCACCGGCGGCGAGCCGCCGATCACCTACGTCAACACTGTGAAGCTGGGTCTGTCGGATGAGCGCATCCACTCCCTGATCCTCGGCTACTGGCACACCATCGTCACGCCGCCGATGGTGTTCGCCCGCAACATGGTCGAGGTGAAGAAGGAGATGGAGGCCAAGGGCTTCGTGAAGCCGATCGTGGCTTCGCTCGCCGGCGACGTCGAAGTCGAGGAAGCTGCCGAATATCTCTACCAGAACGGCATCCCAGCCTATGCTTACTCGACCGAACTTCCGGTCGAGGTGCTCGGCGCCAAGTACAAGTGGGCTCGCGGCGCGGGCCTGCTCTGAGACGCAAAACTTTCACCTCTCCCCGTCTGCGGGGAGAGGTGGGAACGGTCAGGTCGCGATGGGCAAGAACGTGATCCGGCGCAAATCGCTCGAAACACGATCGGCATCGGAGGCCGATCGTGACGGCGGCGTGCAGTCTGTGGACCGCGCGCTGTCCATCCTGGAGACCCTCGCCGAGGACGACGAAGGCTATCGCCTCAGCGATCTCGCTGTCCGCACCGGGCTGTCGGCCTCCACCGTGCACCGCCTGCTGGCGACGCTGGAAAGCCGCCGCTTCGTGCAATTCGACCGCGCTGAATCCAAATGGCATGTCGGCGTACGCAGTTTTACCGTGGGCGCGAGCTTTGCGCGGCGGCGCAATTTTACCGCGCAGGCCATTCCTTATTTGCGCAAGTTGCGTGATCTCACGCGTGAGACCGCCAATCTCGCCGTGGTCGACGACGAGTTCATCATCGTGCTGACCCGCATGGAGAGCCGGGAAATCATGCGCTCGCTGACCAAGGTCGGCGGCCGCGTCGCAATGGTGACCTCAGGCGTCGGCAAGGCCGTGCTCGCAACCTATTCCGACGAGGATGTCGGCGCTGTCATCCGCCATCACGGGATGCCGAGGCTCACCGCAAAATCCATCGTGCGGCCGAGCGATCTCTTCAAGGAGCTCGCGACGGTGCGAAAGCAGGGTTTTGCCGTTGACGACGAGGAGGCGCAGATGGGCCTGCGCTGCGTCGCCGCCGTGGTCTACAACGCGCTCGCAGAGCCGCTTGCGGCGATCTCGGTATCAGGCATGACCAGCCGCATCACTGACGAGCGGCTGCCCGAGGTCGGCCGCGTGGTGCGGGATGTGGCCGCGGAACTCACGGCGGCGCTCGGCGGTGTGACGCCGGCGGTGAAACAGGATTGAGCCAGAATACGGAACTCGCGCAGATCTGCACGGTCGGCGGGCGGTTCGACGCCTAAGGCGTAAGCAGACGTGCTGCTATATTTGAGCTTGCCCGCTTTGGCGCAGAGCGTAACCATCACTCGGCCGTAACGCCACGCGAGGGTTCCGATGACCAAGCTCACCCGTTTTGCCGTCGCGCCGCTGCACGCCATGACGCGCCGTCTCGCCGATGTCGCCTCTGCGCGCATCATGCCCGACCTCGTCATCTCAGGCGCGCGGGCGCTTTCGACCTATTCGGAGCGGATCCATCCGGGACGGGAGGTCTGGATCACCGGCGGCCGCATTGCCGCAGTGAAACCATCAGGCACGGCGAAGAAGACGTGGAGCGACGTCTCGGTTTATGACGCCGCCGGCGGCATCGTGGCGCCGGGGCTGGTCGATCCGCACATCCACATCGAATCCTCGATGGTGACGGCGTGCGCTTACGCCGAGGCTGCACTGCTGAACGGCACCACCACGATCTTCTGCGACAGCCATGAGATTGGCAACGTCATGGACGTTGCTGGCGTCGAGGCGATGCTGGAGGACGCCCGCGAGGCGCCGCTCTCGATCTTCTTGACGGTGCCGAGCACGGTGCCGGCGACGTCGGCGGAGCTGGAAACTGCGGGCGGTGATCTCACGCCCGACAAGATTGCAGGCTTGTTCGACCGCTGGCCTGAAGCCGTCGCGCTTGGCGAGAAGATGGATTTCGTCCCGGTGACGATGGGCGACGAGCGCAGTCATGCCATCCTTGCCGCGGCCTTGAAGCGCGGCCGCCCGGTCTCCGGTCATGTCTATGGCCGTGAATTCGTCGCAGCCTATGCGGCGAGCGGCGTCACTGACACGCATGAGGCGATCGACCGTGACATCGCTGACGATCTGCTCGACGCCGGCGTCTGGGTGTTTCTGCGTGGCGGTCCGCCGACCACGCCCTGGCACTCGCTGCCGCAGGCGATCCGGACGATCACCGAGTTAGGGGCCTCGCACAAGCGAACTGCCGTGTGCACCGACGATCGCGATGCTGATGATCTCCTGCTGTTCGGTCTCGACTGGGTGGTGCGCGAAGCAGTGAAAGCGGGAATGTCGCCCGAACAGGCGTGGTCGATGGGCTCGCTGCATGGCGCCACGCGCTTCTGCATGGAGGGCGATATCGGCGGGCTCGGCGGCGGCCGCCGCGCCGATCTCGTGCTGATGGACGACCAGCTCAAGCCGCAATGCACCTGGTATGGCGGCGAATTGGTGGTCGAGCATCGCAAGATCACGCCGCGTCTCGATCGGGCACTATCGCAGCGCTATCAATATCCGAAGGCGGCCTATGCTACCGTCAAACTCCCGGAGAAGCTGAAGCTGACGCCGGAGCTGCCCGTGAAGGCCTGTACCGTCAATGCGATCAGGACGGCGCTGCCCGGTATTACGCTGATCCATGAGAAAGTAGCGATCGAGCCGGCAAAAGATTGGCCGTCGCTGTTCGCGCGCTACGGTCTGTGCTTCGTTACGGTGGTCGAGCGCCACGGCAAGTCTGCCGGCAACGTCGCTTATGGCCTACTCAAGGATTTTGGCCTCAAGCGCGGCGCGGTCGCCTCCAGCGTCGGCCACGACAGCCATAACATCATCGTTGCCGGAACCAACGAGGGCGACATGCAGGTGGCAATCGCCGCCATCAATGAGCAGCAGGGCTTGTCTGTGTCGTCGCCGACGACAAGGTGAGGGCACTGGTGCCGCTGCCGATCGCGGGCCTGCTCTCTGACAAGCGCGTCACGGAGGTGGCCGAAGAGGTCAAGGTGCTGAAGAAGGAATGGGCCGGCGCCGGCTGCACCATCCCTTACATGGGCTTCAATTTGATTCCGCTATCGGTCATTCCCGAAATTCGCATCACCGACAAGGGCCTTGTGCTGGTCCCGCAGATGGAGCTGGCGCCGCTGTTCGAGTGAGCGGCTTTCACGGTTTTCTCGATCTAAGCGATTGAGACCACCGCAATTTTTCCACCGCTGCCGCATCGTGGAAAATAAAATCTGCTTCGTTGAGATCGCATCTTTCGCGACTGATGATCTCGCTCGCTGACTTAAACCAAGCGAGGTCCGATATGGCGAAGATGCGAGCCGTCGATGCAGCCGTGCGTATCCTGGAGAAGGAAGGCATCTCGACCGCCTTCGGCGTACCCGGCGCGGCGATCAATCCGCTTTACTCGGCACTGCAGAAGCGCGGCTCGATCCGCCATATCCTTGCGCGCCATGTCGAGGGCGCTTCCCATATGGCCGAGGGCTACACCAGGGCCAAGGCCGGCAATATCGGCGTCTGCATCGGTACCTCGGGGCCGGCCGGCACCGACATGATCACCGGGCTCTATTCGGCGATCGCCGATTCCATTCCGATCCTCTGCATCACCGGGCAGGCGCCGCGCGCGCGGCTCTACAAGGAGGATTTCCAGGCCGTCGACATCGAGTCGATCGCCAAGCCCGTGACCAAATGGGCGGTGACCGTGCGCGAGCCCGCGTTGGTGCCGCGCGTGTTCAGCCAGGCCTTTCACGTGATGCGCTCGGGCCGGCCGGGGCCGGTGCTGATCGACATGCCGCTCGACGTGCAGCTTGCCGAGATCGAATTCGACGACGAGACCTATGAGCCGCTGCCGGTCTACAAGCCGACCGCGACCCGCAAGCAGGTCGAGAAGGCGCTGGAGATGCTCAACGCCGCCGAGCGGCCGCTGATCGTTGCGGGCGGCGGTATCATCAATGCCGATGCCTCCGACCTTCTCGTCGAATTCGCCGAGATCGCCAACGTGCCTGTCGTCCCGACGCTGATGGGGTGGGGCGCGATCCCCGACGATCACGTGCTGATGGCCGGCATGGTCGGACTTCAAACCAGCCACCGCTACGGCAATGCCACGCTACTGGAGTCCGATTTCGTGCTCGGCATCGGCAATCGCTGGGCCAACCGTCACACTGGCTCGGTCGAGACCTATACCAAGGGCCGCACCTTCGTGCATGTCGACATCGAGCCGACACAGATCGGGCGTGTGTTCAATCCCGATCTCGGCATCGTCTCGGACGCCAAGGCCGCGCTCGAGCTCTTCGTTTCCGTCACCAGGGAGTGGCGACGTTCCGGCAGGCTCCGCGAGCGCCAGGCGTGGCCCGCGGCCTGCCGCGATCGCAAGAAGACCATGCTGCGCAAGAGCCATTTCGACAACGTCCCAATTAAGCCGCAGCGCGTCTACGAGGAGATGAACAAGGCGTTCGGCCGCGATACCACCTATGTCACGGTGATCGGCCTGTCGCAGATCGCGGGTGCGCAGTTCCTCGGCGTCTACAAGCCGCGCAACTGGATCAACGCCGGGCAGGCGGGACCGCTCGGCTGGACGCTGCCGGCGGCGCTCGGTGTGCGCGCGGCGTGTCCGGATCGTGAGATCGTCGCGCTGTCGGGCGATTACGACTTCCAGTTCCTGATCGAGGAGCTCGCGGTCGGGGCGCAGTTCAATCTGCCCTACATCCACGTGGTCGTGAACAATTCCTATCTCGGCCTGATCCGGCAGGCCCAGCGCGGCTTCGAGATGGACTATCACGTCCAGCTCTCCTTCGAGAACATCAACGCACCTGAGATCGGCGTCTATGGCGTCGATCATGTCGCGGTCGCCGAAGGCCTCGGCTGCAAGGCGATCCGCGTCACCGACCCGAAGGACACCCAGGCCGCGTTCGCAACCGCGCGCGAATTGATGAAGAAGCACCGCGTGCCTGTGGTGGTCGAGTTCATCCTCGAGCGCGTCACCAACATCGCAATGGGCACCGAGATCGACAACATCGTCGAGTTCGAGGAGGTGCTGGACCTGCCGCTCGACGAGGTCGGGGCCATCAGGCCCGGCGTGTTGCAGCCGGCGGAATAGGAGACAGCATCATGCCGAAATTCGCCGCCAATCTCACCATGCTCTTCAACGAGATGCCGTTCATCGACCGCTTCGCCGCGGCGAAGGCGGCAGGCTTTGCTGGGGTCGAGTACCTCTTCCCCTATGACTTTGACAAGGCGCAGCTCCGCGAGCAGCTCGAGGCCCACGGGCTGACCCAGGTGCTGCACAATCTGCCCGCCGGCAACTGGGCCGGCGGCGAGCGCGGCATCGCGATCCTGCCCGATCGCACCAGCGAATTCCGCGACGGCGTGTTCCGCGCCATCGACTACGCCAAGGCGCTCGATTGCGAGCAGCTCAACTGCCTGGTCGGCATCGCGCCAGACAATACCGACCCGCGCGAGCTTCAGGAGACTTTGGTCGGAAACCTGCGCTTTGCGGCGTCGACGCTGGCGCGCGAGAATATCAAGCTGCTGGTCGAGCCGATCAACACGCTCGATATTCCCGGTTTCTTTCTCAACGGCACCGAGCAGGCGATCCAGCTGATCTCCGAGGTGCGGTCGAACAATCTGTTCGTCCAATACGACATCTATCACATGCAGATCATGGAGGGCGATCTCGCCCGCACCATGCAGGAATATCTGCCGCAGATCTCCCACATCCAGCTCGCCGACAATCCCGGCCGGCATGAGCCGGGCACCGGCGAGATCAACTATCCCTTCCTGTTCCGCCATCTCGACGCGATCGGCTATCGCGGCTGGATCGGCTGCGAATACAAGCCGCGCACCACGACGCTGGAAGGCCTGTCCTGGCACGCGGCGCAGACCTTCGAGACCTGAGAGCATGGCCACGACGACGGTGCGCTCCCTCTCCCGCTCGCGCGAGAGGGGGAGAGGGTGTCTCAATGACGGATTGCCGAGGTAGACCGAGAAAAATCCCGAAGCAGAGAAAGCCCTCACCCGGCACTGCGTGCCGACCTCTCGCGCAAGCGGGAGAGGTGCACCGAAAGCGTCGTTGAACTTTTTCTAAAGCAACTGAGAGAAAGCTAGACATGATCGACATCGGCTTCATCGGACTTGGCACTATGGGACGGCCGATGGCCAGCCATCTCCTGGCTGCGGGCCATCGCGTCCTCCTGCACGACGTCGCGCCGGTCGCGCCTGAGCTGATCGCGGCAGGCGGCATCGCCTGCAAATCGGCCAAGGAGGTCGCGGAGGAGGCGGACGCCGTCATCATCATGGTGCCGGATACGCCGCATGTCGAAGCCGTTCTGTTTGGCAAGGACGGCGTCGCGGGCGGCATCTCCAAAGGCAAGATCGTGATCGACATGAGCTCGATCTCGCCGCTGGCGACCAAGGAGTTTGCGAAGAAGATCGAGGCTCTGGGCGCCGATTACCTCGATGCGCCGGTGTCGGGCGGGGAGGTTGGCGCCAAGGCTGCGAGCCTCACCATCATGGTCGGCGGGCCCGAGCGGGCCTTTGGCACCATGAAGCCTGTTTTCGACAGGATGGGCAAGAACGTCACGCATGTCGGGGCGAATGGCGACGGGCAGACGACGAAAGTCGCCAATCAGATCATCGTCGCGCTGACGATCGAGGCGGTGAGCGAGGCGCTCTTGTTCGCGTCCAAGGCCGGTGCCGATCCTGCGCTGGTGCGCAAGGCGCTGATGGGCGGCTTCGCGTCCTCGCGCATTCTCGAGGTACACGGCGAGCGTATGGTGAAGCGCAATTTCGATCCGGGCTTCCGCATCGAGCTGCATCAGAAGGATCTCAACCTCGCGCTTGAAGGGGCGCGTTCGCTCGGCCTGTCGCTGCCGAGCACGGCGGTGGCGCAGCAATTGTTCTCGTCCTGCACCGCGCATGGCGGTAAGGGCTGGGATCATTCGGCGATGGTCCGTGCGCTGGAACTGATGGCGGGCCACGAGATCGCAGCCAGCTGAACTGTTACGCAGTGACATTCACCAGTTTGATGTGTGTTTCATCGCGCGGGAACCGGAACAATGCTCCGGCCCCGCGGTTGATGCCGCACAACAATCACTGGAGACATCAGGACATGAAAACCCGTCTTGCGATTTCGTTGGCTGCCGCGTCGCTGCTGGCGTCGAGTGCAGCCTTTGCTCAGTCGACGACCGCCGAGGGCGCCGCGAACGGCGCGCGTGCGGGCGGCGAAATCGGAGGCCCCGTGGGCGCGATGGTTGGCGGCACCGTCGGTGCGGCCGTCGGTGCCGGACTGGAGATTCCGAATGCAATTCTGGGCGGCATCCCGCGCGATGATTCCGTGGTGGTGCACGAGCGCGTCGTGGTTGGCGAGCCGCTGCCTTCGACCGTAGTGTTGCGGCCGGTGCCGAACTACACCCAGTATCGTTATGCCGTCGTGAACGATCGTCGCGTGATCGTCGAGCCGCGCACACGCCGCGTCGTCAAGATCATCGACTGATCGGAGCATAAGCGAGCGATTGAATATAGGGGCCCCGCGGAGTGACGCTCCGCGGGGCCCTTATCGTCGATGACGAAACCTTAAAGCGGCTCGCGCACGCCGAGGCCGTGCATGAAACGCTCGCGGATCTGCACGGGATCCCGGCGGGTGGTGCCGACACCAGGCTTGTCGTCGATGCGCAGTGCAATCAGGCTCGGCTCGTCGACCGACATCGCCTCGTCGATCAGGCGCTCGAAATCCTCCTCGTCCGCGGCCCAAGCACTGTTGGTGAGACCCGAGCCCAGGGCGATGGCGACGAGGTCGGCGACGCCAGCGGCCGGCGTCGGCTGCGCCCCGGTGATCTGGTAGATGCCGTTGTCCATCACGATCATGATGAGGTTCTTCGGTTTCAGCGCCGCAATGGTCGAGAGCGCGCCGAGCTGCATCAGGAGCGAGCCGTCGCCCTCCAGCGCGAAGACGCGGCGGTCAGGCTGCGCCAGCGCCACGCCGAGCGCGATCGGGAAGGCAAGGCCCATGCTGCCCAGCATGTAAAAGTTCTGCGGGCGGTGGCCAGCGGCCCAGAGGTCGAAATTGGTATTGCCGATGCCGCCGATCACCGCTTCCTCGTGCTTGAGCTTTGCGATCAGGCGCGAGGTCACATCGAAGCGGTTCATCACCTTGGTGTTGCGCGTGGTCATGCCGGGGCTCACTTGTCGAAGACCTTGCCGCCCGTGAGCAGCGGATTGAGAATCAGTGCGACCGGCGCCTGCGTGGTGACGGCCTGCTTGATCGAGCGGTCGGCGATGAATTCGAGCTCGTCGAGCCGGGTGATGGTGTGGTGCTCCAGCGCCAGCGAATCCAGCACCGGGCGCATCGTGCGGCAGACCAGCGATTGGCCGTAATTGAACTCGCCGAGCGTTCCGCGCTCGGATACGAACATGATCAGCGGGATCTGGTAGGGCACCGCGAGCGAGGCGAGCGTGTTGGCCAGCGTTGCAAAGCCCGAAGTCTGCATCAGCACCGCGCCGCGCCGCCCGCCCATCCAGGCGCCGGAGACGATGCCGACGGCCTCTTCCTCGCGGGCGGTGGCAAAGGTCGTGAAGAAAGGGTCGGCGTGCAAATTCTTGATCAGCGGCGTCAGCACGCGGTCGGGCACGTAGGGGATGAGGCTGATCTCGTTCCGCTTCAGGGTTTGCAGGACGAGGCTATGCCAGCTTCGCTCGCCGGCCTCCGGTCCCGCTCGGGACGAGGTCTGCTGTTCCGCAATCGCCATCGCGTTCTCCCTTCAGCCGCGCATGTTTCTTATTTGTCCGTCGCGGCGGTCTGCCGAACTTGACGGAGCGGGCGGGATTGTCAACATACCCGGGCCGGCACCGTGATCTGCGCCAGACGGCCTGCCATGGCCGGCACCGCCATGTCATAAGCCGGAGAACGAGAAAACGGGGAGAACGCAGGAGCAGGGCGCGCATGGCGCTGACCTTGCGGGTCTCCATGAGAGAGCCGGAAGGGTCCTGATGTCGGTCAACAGCAAACGCGTCTTCTACGTCAAATACCTGGCCAATCCTATTTATGCCGACATCCTGAAGGCGCGGCCCGACGTCCGGCTCGACCGCATCGAGAACGAAAGCCCCGAGGATTTCTACGCGCCGATCCTGAGCGCGGCCCATGTCTACCAGATCGGCGCCGCCCGCGACGAGCTGGCGCCGCATTTCCATGTCGACGCGGCCCTCCTGAAGCGCACGCCGAACCTCCTGCTGGTCTCCAGCAACGGCGCGGGCTTCGACCCCGTCGATGTCCAGGCTTGCACTGATGCGGGCGTGCTGGTCGTCAACCAGTCCGGCGGCAATGCGCATTCGGTTGCCGAGCACGCCCTGGCGATGATGCTGACCTTGTCCAAGCGCATCATCCAGTCCGATCGACGGCTACGCCGCGAGGCCAACGTCAACCGTAACGAGCTCATCGGCAACGAGGTCGAGCACAAGACCGTCGGCATCGTCGGTCTCGGCAATGTCGGTCGCCGCATCGCAGCACTCTGCAAGGGCCTGCTCGGCATGAAGGTGCTGGCCTACGACCCCTATCTCTCGAAAGAGGTGATGGCCGAGCGGGGCGGTGAGAAGGTCGAGCTGGACGAGCTTTTGCGCCGGGCCGATTTCGTCTCGATCTCATGTCCGCTCAACAAGGGCAGCCGCAACATGATCAGCGTGCGCGAGTTCGGGCTGATGCAGCCGCACGCCTATTTCATCACCACCGCGCGCGGTTTCATTCACGATGAGGACGCGCTGCTTGGCGCGTTGCGCGACAAGCGCATTGCCGGTGCCGGCCTCGACGTCTGGTCCAAGGAGCCGCCGCCGCCGGAGCATCCGCTGCTTCAGTTCGACAACGTGCTGGCAAGCCCGCACACCGCAGGCGTTACGATCGAGGCGCGCCAGAACATGGGCCGCATTGCCGCCGAGCAGGTGCTCGAGACGCTCGACGGCAAGCGGCCGCCGCGCATCATCAATCCCGAGGTTTGGCCCGTCTATGCCGAACGATTCAAGCAGACCTTCGGCGTCGCGCCGGGGTAGGGGCGGGAACCTCGCCGGGCCTTGATCCGCGTCAAAATCTCCCTCCCTCATCCGGCTTAAATGAATTAAAGTATTGCCGGGGCAGCAGGAGGTCCCATGTCAACTTATGTCGTCAGGTTCATGAAGGACGTGCTCGGCGAATACGGCCGGCAGAGCGAGATCTGCCAGGGCACGCTCGAAATCGACGCCGTCGACGAGGACGAAGCGAGGGAGCGGGCGAAGGCGAGGTTTTGCCAGGACCAGGCGTTGCATCACTGGTCGCTGCATGCCGACCGCATTCAGGTCAGACCGGCTGACTTTCCCTCGTAAGGTCTAACGTCCGGGTGCCGTGACAGGCGGCGGCGCGGTGACGCCGGCGCCGAGCGAACGCTGCACCATGGCGGTATCAGACCAGCGGCCGTGCCGATAGGCCACGCCGCAGAGCAGGCCGACGCGCGCAAATCCAAACCTTTCGTGCAGCGCCAACGACGGTGCGTTGTCGGCATCGATGTAGCCGATCATCTGGCGGAATCCGGTCGCTGCACAGGCATCGATCAGCTCTTGAAGCAGCAATCGCCCGACGCCGCGGCCGAGATGCTCGTGGTGGACGTAGATCGAGTGCTTGGCCGTGTAACGATAGGCCGGGCGCTTGCGGAACAGCACCGCATAGGCATAGCCGACGACCTCGCCGCGCCAGGTCGCGACCAGATGCGGCAGGCGAGTCTGCTTCAAATTCTTGCGCCGGTCGCGAAGGTCATCCGGCTCGGGCGCACCGGTTCCCTCGACATCGCGCGGCACGCCATTGCGAACATGATGGCGATAGATCGCCAGCATCGCCTCGATATCGCTCTCGCGTGACGGCCGGACCAGGACCGGCTCTTCATCGGTGCGTGCAATCGCTGTTTCGTTCATGGGCTCCTACTCGGCAACGACATAGGTATAGAGTCCGATGCTGCCGCGCGCGTCGACTTCCTTGTAGACGCCCTGGATTTCGACATCGAAGCCCGGAAACGTGTTGAAGCAGGTTTCGAACATCTTGAGATAATCCACCATGGGCTTGGCACGTTCCGTCAGCCGCTCGCCGGGCACGATGGTAGCGATCCCTGGCGGATAGACCACGAAGGGCGTGGTGGCGATGCGGCCGGTGATCGCCTCGATCGGCAGGTAGTCGACGTCGTTCTTGAACAGATAGCGGGCGGCATCGCGGGGCGACATCGCGATCTCCGGCATGTGCTCCGGCATGAACTGCCGCGCCTGGAGCGCGCTAACGTCGGCGGCGCGGAAGAAGCGGTGCATCTCGCCGCAGAGGTCGCGCAGCCGCACGCCGGCATAGCGTGCCTGACGCCGCTGATAGAATTCCGGGATCGCGTCGGCCAGCAGCGCGTTGTCGTCGTGCAGCTTCTTGAAGGCGACGAGGCCGGAGATCAGCGTGCCGGCCTTGCTGGCCTCGACGCCCGGCGTGAGCAGGAACAGCAGGGAGTTGAGGTCGTTCTTTTCAGGCACGATACGGTTTTCGCGCAAATATTGCGCGACGACAGGGGCGGGGATTCCGTGGTCGACATAGGCGCCGGTGGCGCGGTCGAAGCCGGGGGTGAGCAAGGTCAGCTTGTTCGGATCGGTCATGGCAAAGCCCTCGGCCATGCCGGGGAAGCCGTGCCAGCTGCTGTCCGGCGAAAGCTGCCAGAGCGCGGAATTGGTCGCGAGTTCGTCGGTCGAGAGCGTTTCCCAGGCAACGTTATGCGCGGCGCCCGGACGGCTGACGTCGGGGATGGCGACGCGATCGGGAACGAAGGGCTCGAAGAACCAGCGGCGATCCGGGTTCTGTTCCTTCTCCTCGAACTCCCGGCGCATCGCGCGGATCTTTTTGCGCAGCTCGATGCCGAGGCGGATCGTGTCGTCCCACAGCACTTCGCCGGAGCGGCCTTTCATCATCTGGGCGCCGACATCGAGCGAGGCGAACAGCGGGTAGAAGGGCGACGTCGAGGCGTGCTGCATGAAGCTTTCGTTGAAGCGGCGGTGCTCGACGCGCCGCTTCTGGCCGCGGATGTGGCGGTCCTTGATGTGGATCTGGGACGCCTGCGAGAAGCTCGCGAGTTGCTTGTGTGTCGACTGCGTCGCGATGATACCGGGCGCTTCCGGCGCAAGGTTGGCCAGGCCCATGGCGAAGCGACCGGTATAGAGCGGGTGAAATTTCATGAAGCCGGCCCAGGCCTCGTCGAACAGGATGTATTCGCAGAGATGGCCGATCCGCTTCAGGATCATTTCGGCGTTGTGAATCGTGCCGTCATAGGTGCACTGCTCGACCACGGCGACGCGGAACGGCCGCTCCTTGCGCCAGGCGTCCTTGTCCGTGACCAGGGGGTGATTGCGGATCGCCTCGCGCAGGGCCTTCTCGTCGAGCATGTCCCAGCGCATCGGGCCGATCAACCCCCAGGCGTTGCGGATCGTCGGGACATAGACGGGGATGCCGCCGCCGATCATCAACGCGCCGTGATGGGCAGCCTTGTGGTTGTTGCGGTCGAACAGTACGAGGTCGCCGTCGGTGACGAGCGCACCGAGCGCGACCTTGTTCGAGGTCGAGGTGCCGTTGAGGACGAAATAGGTCTTTTCCGCGCCAAAGATCTGCGCGGCTTCCTTTTGCGCCTTCAGCGCCGGGCCCTCATGGGTGAGCAGGTCGCCGAGGTCGAGCACGGAATTGTCGAGGTCGTCGCGGAACACGGATTCGCCGAGGTGCTCCACGAAGACCCGGCCGATCGGGCTGCGGTTGTAGAACACGCCGCCATTGTGGCCTGGACAAGTCCAGAGCTGGTTGCCTTCCTCGGCATAGTCGACCAGCGCGCCGAAGAACGGCGTCTTCAGCGTTTCGGCATATTGTTTCAGTCGGCTGATCAGATTCTTGGCGATGAAGGTCGGCGTTTCCTCCGAGAGGAAGACGTAGCCGTCGATGAAGTCGAGCACCTCGACCGGCAAATCCTCGAACCGCTTGCGGCGGATCAGGAGGATGATCGGGAAGTCGAGGCCGCGGCGCCGCATCAGATTGATCAGCGCGGAGGTCTTGCCCTCAAGCCCCTTCTTCCCCCAGTCCACCACCATGCAGCCGATGGCGGCATCAGTCTGCACCGCGATCTCGGCGTCTTCCAGCTTGCGGGCCCGGACCACCTCGAAACCGGAGCGCTGGATCTCCTCGATGATCTGGTTGAAGCGGAGGCCCTCGAGATCGTCCGCGTCGAACACAGGTGCGGCGAACAGGAAGTTGAAGCGCTTGAAATAATCCATGGCGTGTCCCGAATGAGCGGAGACGGACAGGTCTCTGCACATTCGATGACAGTTCTATGACAGGGGCGGCAATCGGGCGCGGGAAGTGCCCTATCGCTTCGTCTCGCCGAACACCACGGTCGGCACCGCGCGGTTGACGACCTCGCGCAAAGCAAAACTCGATTGCACCCTTGCCACGCGCGGCAGGCGTGACAGTTCGGTGCGGTGGATGCGCTCGAAATCCTGGATGTCGCGGGCGAGCACGATCAGGATGTAATCGTCGGTGCCGGACATCAGGAAGCAGCGCACGACCGATGGGCACTTCACCACCTCCGCCTCGAATGCCTTCAGCGCCTCGTCGCTCTGGCTCTCGAGCGCGATACGGACCAGTACCGTCGTGGTGAGCCCGAACTGCGCCAGGTCCAATGCGGCCTGATAGGCCTGGATGTAGCCGTCATCCTCCAGCGCCTTCTGCCGTCGCGCCAGCGCCGTGCTGGAAAGGCCGACCTTGTTGGCGAGCTCGGTATGGCTGGCGCGCGCATTGGTCGTGAGTTCCGCGAGAATCGCGAGGTCTTTGCGGTCGAGGGCCAAGGTTTCGATTCCGGCGTCAAAGGGCACTTCCGCGACCGAAACCGGCGCGGGGAGGCCAAAGCTAGCGGATATTTGCACGAAACCAAACTGCCTGCGTCGCTACGATCCCAAGGTGAATCAAAAGGAGACGAGGATGCGCGTCGGTGTGCCCAAGGAGATCAAGGTCCAGGAATATCGCGTCGGGCTCACCCCGGGTGCCGTCCGCGAGTATGTCGCAGCCGGGCATGAGGTAACGGTCGAGACCGGCGCCGGCTGTGGCATCGGCGCGCCCGACGACGTGTACCAGCGGGCAGGGGCCTCCATTGCGGCGAACGCGCGCGACATCTTCGCGAAGTCCGACATGGTCGTAAAGGTGAAAGAGCCGCAGAAGAGCGAATGGGCCCAGCTCCGCGAAGGCCAGATTCTGTTTACTTATCTCCATCTCGCGCCGGATCCCGAACAAGCGAAGGGCCTGCTGGCCTCCGGTTGCACCGCGATCGCCTATGAAACCGTCACCGACGCGGCCGGTCACCTCCCCCTGCTCGCGCCGATGAGCGAAGTCGCCGGCCGCCTCGCCATCGAGGCCGCCGGCGCCGCGCTCAAGCGATCGGCAGGCGGTCGCGGCCTGCTGCTCGGTGGCGTGCCCGGCGTGCAGCCGGCACGGGTGGTCGTGCTGGGCGGCGGCGTGGTGGGAACTCAGGCCGCGCGCATGGCCACGGGCCTTGGCGCCGAGGTCACCGTAGTCGATCGCTCGATTCCTCGGTTACGCGAACTCGATGATCTCTTCGCCGGACGTGTACGCACGCGCTTCTCCACGATCGAGTCGGTCGAAGAGGAAGTGTTCGCTGCCGATGTCGTGATCGGTGCGGTGCTGGTGCCTGGCGCCAGTGCGCCAAGGCTCGTTACGCGCGCGATGCTCAAGTCGATGCGGCCGGGCGCCGTGCTGGTGGACGTCGCGATCGACCAGGGCGGCTGCTTCGAGACGTCGCATGCGACGACGCACGCCGATCCGACCTACGAGGTCGACGGCGTCGTGCACTATTGCGTCGCCAACATGCCGGGCGCGGTGCCGGTGACGTCGAGCCAGGCGCTGAACAACGCGACGCTGCCGTTCGGTCTGATGCTCGCGGGCAAAGGCTTTGCCGCGGTGCTGGAAAATCCGCATTTGCGCAACGGGCTGAACGCGCATCGCGGCCGCATCACCAACAAGGCGGTGGCCGAGAGTCTTGGGTTGGAGTTCGCGCCTGTTGGGAGTGGGCTGGCGGCATGAAGGCCGTCATTGCTTCGCGACGTTCGCAACAACGATGTGGTGAGGCCTACGCCTTCGTCAGCCTGTACTGTCGCATGTCTGGATCATGCGTCATGCGCCAGTAATCCACGAACCGCCACGGCATCGCCGAGAACACGCGGCCGCTAGCATTGCGGTAGTAGGTGCTCATGCCCGGATGGGTCCAGATCATGGCCTCGTGCTCGGCGTCGACCTTGCGGACGTAGTCGTCGAGTACATCCGGGCGAACGTCGATCGCGGTGACCTCGTGTTCGATCATGTCGGCGAGGCAAGCCGAGATGTAGCGGCTCTGGCATTCCGACTGGAAGATGACGCTGCCGCCGTGCGCCGGACCGGAGTTCGGGCCGAGCATGCAGAAGAAGTTTGGAAAATCGGGCACCGTGAGCCCGAGGAACGCGGTCGGATTGTCGTTGGCCCACGCCTCGCGCAAATTCTTGCCGTGGCGGCCGGTGATGTTGAGGCGCGCCGCCATCTCCGTGACCTTGAAGCCGGTGGCGACCACGATGATGTCGGCGGGGCGGTGCTTGCCGTCGGCGGTGACGATGCCGCTTTCATCGAAATGATCGATCGCCTCGGTGACGAGTTCGACGTTGTCCCGCGTCAATGTCTTGAACCAGTTGTTGTCGAGCAGGATGCGCTTGCCATAGGGCGGATAGGTCGGCACGCATTTGGCGATCAGGTCGGGCCGGTCCTTCAACTCGGAGAGGATGAAGTCTGTCAATTCCTGGCGATGCCGGTCATTGCCCTTGTTGACGGCGCGCTCCGGATGCGGCCACGCGGGATCCTTGCGCAGGAACGGCAGCAGGCCGTCGCCATAGCGCCAGAACATGTTGAAGCGATACCACTGCACATAGAACGGCAGATGGGCGAGCAGCCAGCGCGCGCCTTCGGTGACCGGATCGGAATAGCCCTTCACCGGTCGCGCCCATTGCGCGCTGCGCTGATAGACCGCGACCGAGGCGACGCGGCTTGCAATCGCCGGCACCAGCTGCATCGACGTCGCGCCGGTGCCGATCACCGCCACGCGCTTGCCGTCGAGCCTGATGTTGTCAGACCACAGGGCCGAATGCAGGATCGTGCCCTTGAAGCTTTCCTCGCCTTTGAAATGCGCGCGCGAGGGATCGTTGAGCTGGCCGATGGCCGAGACCAGCGCCGTGGACTCGAAAGTCTCCTCGCCGTCTTTCGTCTTCAGCGTCGAGATCCAGCGCCGCTCGTCTTCATCCCAGCGTGATGCCTTCAGCTCGGTGTTGACGCGGAGATGCGCGCGAATGCCGTGTTCGTCCGCGACTTTCAGGAGGTAGCCGAGCAGTTCCTCGCGCTGGCAGAAATAGCGCGTCCACGCATTGCCCGTGCCGAACGAGTAGGAATAGGAGTGGTTCGGCGTATCGACGCCGCAGCCGGGATAGCGATTGATCCACCAGGTGCCGCCGAGCTCGGCGTTCTTCTCGACGATGGTGTAGGGGATGCCGAGATGGCCGAGCGCGACGCCAAGCGCGATGGCGCAGACGCCGGCGCCGACAATGAGCACATGCTGTTCGGCGAGCTTCTCGTCGGAAGGGCGCCTCGTCCATCGCGCCTCGCGCGCCACAAAGCCCATTTCCTCGCGCATCAGCGGCGCATATTCCGGTGCGACGTTCTCGCCGAGGCAGGCGCGCATCATCTTGAGCAGCAGCTCATGACCGGGCTCGGCGCGCCGTCGGCAAACAGCCTCACCACTGCGGCGCGGATCTCGTCCTGGATATCGCGGGGCACCCCGGCCTCCGGATCGGGGATGAGGCGGATGTCGCGTTTGGGCAGATAGGGGGGCTCGAGCCAGCGATCGTCGCCGGTCATGTGCACCAGCACCATGAGGAGGCAGCGGATGTCGGCTTCCGCGATAGCCGAGGCGAGGTCGAGGGGCTTGCGGGGAGATTCGATGTTCATCGTCTTCTTTTGATCTCCGGGGATCCAGCATCGGACCTGCGGGCGGCGGCACGGTAGTCGACCCGGATGGAATCGTCCATGCGGCGGTATCGGGGCCGGAGCTCTGGTGCTTAAGTAGGGCGAAAGAAGAAAACCATTGCCGCGGGACAGTCCGGCGGAAGGAGTTTCCCCTCCAGGGGCCAAAAACGCCAATCGCTTCCATTGCCGTTTGGAGCCGAAACGACGACATTCCCATCAGGATTTGGTGGATTGACGGCCATGGAACGTACTGGATTTGAGCCCTTCGGCGAGCAGCTGGTGTCCGCAACGGACGCCCAGCCGCAATCTCGCGCCTCAAAGCTGCTGCTGCGCGCCGGCACTACCGTGTTCTGGACGCTGGTTGCGGGCATCGTGCTGGCACGCGCCGCCTTCTTCGAGCCGGGCGTCTATGACAGCTTCAGCCACGTTGCCTCATTGGCCAAGAACCTGCTGTTCTGAGCCCGACTATTCCAGGCTGAGGATAGAACTTCGCTCGGCCCTGATATGTCGAAAACTTATTTCCCATTGGGATCGCGCTGCGTATAAATCTTCCTCCCTTGGGAGAGATTTGTGTCGCAGAATCAAGCATCCAGTCCGACCGACGCCAAGCCGACCACCGCCGCTAGCCGGATCGCCGCGCTGGTCCCTGGTATCCTCCTTTGTATCGCCGTTGCCGGCCTCTCGGCCCTGCTGGAACGAGCCGAACTCGGTGTGTTCGAGCATCCCTATGTCGAGGCGCTGGTGATGGCGATCCTGCTGGGGATGGCCCTGCGCAGCTTCTGGAAGCCTGCCCCCCGCTGGCAGGCCGGGATTGCCTTCAGCGCCAAGCAGCTCCTTGAAGTCGCCGTCATGTTGCTGGGCGCCTCCATCAGCTTTGCCGCCATCGCGGCCTCGGGCATTGCGCTGCTGGCCTCGATCGCGGCCGTCGTCGTGATCGCGCTTTGCGTCTCCTTCGGCCTTGGCCGCATGCTCGGCTTGTCGACGCGGCTGTCGATCCTGATTGCCTGCGGCAACTCGATCTGCGGCAACTCGGCGATCGCCGCGGTGGCGCCGATCATCGGCGCCAACAGCGACGAGATCGCGTCCTCGATCTCCTTCACCGCCATCCTCGGCGTGATGATGGTGCTGGGCCTGCCCCTTCTGATCCCGCTGTTGCAGCTCTCCGCCACGCAGTACGGCATCCTCGCCGGACTGACCGTCTATGCCGTGCCGCAAGTGCTCGCGGCGACGGTGCCGGCGGGCCTGATCTCCACACAGATCGGCACGCTGGTGAAGCTGATGCGCGTGCTGATGCTCGGCCCCGTGGTCATTGCCCTCTCGCTGGTCGCCTCGCGCTGGCAGACCGGTACCAAGAAGGCCAATGTTGGCTTCTTCCGCCTGGTCCCGTGGTTCATCCTCGGCTTCCTCGCGCTGGCGACCCTGCGCTCGCTAGAGATCGTGCCGGGCACGGTGGTCGCGCCGGTGACGAAGATCACTACGTTTCTCACGGTGGTGTCGATGGCCGCACTTGGCCTCGGCGTCGACGTGCGCGTACTGGCCAATGTCGGAGGCAGGGTGACGGCGGCCGTGACGCTGTCGCTGATGCTGCTGCTCGGCATCAGCATCGTGCTGGTGCACTGGTTCAAGTGATGAAGGCAAAGCTGCCGTAGCGTGGGCACGGGCGCGAAAGCGCCCGCGCCCATCACAATCAAATCACATCCGCCAGCGAGTGCCCATGCAGCTCGATGTTGAGCCCCTGCATGCCCATGTCGTTGATCTCGCCGCCCATCGCCTTCAGGCTTTCCTCGCGGATCAGCGACATCAGCCCGCGGCGCAGCGCCAAAAATTCCGACGACATCATCATCGACTGCTGACGCGGCCGCTCCAGGGGAATCGGGATCTCGGCCTTGATCGAGCCGGGGCGGGCGGTCATGCAGTAGACCCGATCCGACAGGAAGATCGCTTCGTCAATGTCGTGGGTGACGAACAGCACCGAGATCTTCAACCGCTGCCACATGTTGGTGAGAATCTGCTGCATGATGACGCGGGTCTGGGCATCGAGTGCGCCAAAGGGTTCATCCAGCAGCAGCACTTTCGGTCCCGTCGCGAGGGCGCGGACGATGCCGACGCGCTGCTTCATGCCGCCGGAGAGCTTTTCGGGATAGTGTTTTTCAAAGGCTTCGAGTCCGGCGAGCCCAAGCAACGTGCGCGCCGCGCGCTCGCGCTGCGAACGCGGCATGCCGCGCATCTTCAGACCGAACTCGACGTTCTCCCGTACCGTCTTCCAGGGAAACAGCGAATATTGCTGGAACACCATGCCGCGCTCGGCGCTGGGGCCGTTCACGCGCTCGCCGTCGACGGTGACGATGCCCGTGGTCGGCTTGAGGAAGCCGGCGACTGCATTGAGCAACGTCGATTTTCCGCAGCCGGAGGGGCCGACGATGGAGACGAACTCGCCGGGCTTCACGTGAATCTGCGTGTCCGTAACGGCCTGAACAGGTCCCTCGATGCTCTCATAGCTGAGGGAGAAGTTTTTGACCTCGATATGGCCTTTCGGCTCGCCCGCAAGCATCTCGCTCATCTCGTCGACCTCCACGGCATTACCAGATGCCCCGCGCCCCTGATGAGCACGCTCGATCCCAGTCCGAGGACGCCGATCGCGATCATGCCCAGCGCAATATCGGCATACTGGACCAGCGAATAGGCCTCCCAGGTGAAGTAACCGATGCCGTACTGGCCCGAGATCATTTCGGCGGCGATTAGCGACACCCAGGCGACGCCCATGCCGACGGTGAGGCCGGTGAAGATGTGCGGCAGCGAGGCTGGGAAGTAGACCTCACGGAAGATCGAGCGTTCGCGGGCGCCGAGACATTGCGCGGCGCGCACCAGTACGGGATCGACCAAGGACATGCCGTGCAGCGTGTTGACCAGGATCGGGAAGAACGAGCCGAGGAAGGTGATGAAGACGATGCTCTGCTCGTTCGTCGGCCACAGCATGATCGCCATTGGCACCCAGGCGATCGCCGGGATCGGCCGCAGCACTTCCGCGACCGGGAAGATGACCTCATGCACCAGCTTGAACCGGCCCATGATCAGCCCGAGCGGCACGCCGACGATCGCAGCCAGCGAGAAGCCGATGAAGATGCGCCGGCAGCTCAGCACGACGTGCATCAGGAATTTCGGGTCGTGGATCGCCTTGGTGAAGCTCGCATAGACCGCGAGCGGCGAGGGCACGTTGATGAAGCGCACGAAGAACACGACTCGGTAGGTCGTGAGCAGGTGCCAGGCCAAGAGGAAGGCGAGCAGCGAAATCACGCCGATCGCAGTCGCGCGCAGCCGGCCCTGATTCAACCGGTACCAGCGCAGTGCGAGTGTGCCGAAGGAAGGCGGGGTTGCGGGTGAGGTAACGGCGGGCGCGGAGCCCGCCTCTGCAAGTGCTGCTGTTGCCGGCATGCTGTCCTCGGGATGTCTGGCGAGGGCGGGACTGCTCACGTCTTGCCTCCGCTGACTGCCGCCTTCACCGCGTCGTCGAAGCCGAACACCTTGCCGTCGATCTTGGCGGCATAGGCCTCCGCGTCCTTCTTGAGCAGGAACGGGGCTATCTCGCCATTGCCGACCGCGAAGAAGGCCTGGTCGGCGAACAGCTTGATGCCGCGAATGGTGTCGAAGACGTAGGCGACGTTGATCTTCTTGCCCTTGGCCTTGAAGTCGGCGTAAGCGCCGAGTGCGCAGGCAGTGGACGAGAACGGCAGGATGCCGGCGTCGTCCACCCAGACCTCGCCGGCCTTGCGCGGATCGGTGATGGGCTTCTTGCAGAAGGCGTCTTCGCCCGTGATCTCGTAGTTCTTGGTGCTAGCGAGCTGCGCGTCATAGTCGAGCTTCATCTCGGCGTAGGCTTTGCGGATGTAGCTGTCGTCGACCCACTTCTTCGGATCGAACTCTTTCATGCGGCCGAGCTTCTGGAGCACTTTGACGTCCGCTGCGGCTGCGTCGATGAGCGTTGGCTTGATGGTCGGATCGGTGGTCATGTTTCCGCCGGGGCCAAGGAAGATGTAGACGACCTCCTTGTTGATGCCGGTCCATTCCTGGATCTTTTCGGCGGCCAGTTTCGGATCGGCGCGGAGCCACGCATTGGCGGCGATCAGGGCCTTTTCGTAGGCGACGACGACCTCAGGGTACTTCTCGGCGAAGTCGGTGCGCACCACGACGCCGTGGAAGGTCGGCAGATTGGTCTCGACGCCGTCGAAGATCTTTCGCGCAAAGCCGCGGAATGGCAGGAGCTCGGCGAAGGGGACAAAGTCCGCGTGGGCGTCGATCTTCTTCTCTTGAAGATTGGTCGAGCCGACCTCCGGGCTTTGGCTGACGAGTTGGAAGAAGTCGTCTGGGTAACCGCGGTCCTGCATCGCCTTGAGAACCATGCCATGCGCGGCGGAGCCGAACGGCACGCTCACGAGCTTGCCCTTGAGGTCGGCGAGATCGTAATAGGGCGAGTCCTTGTGGACGACGATGCCGTTACCGGAGCCGGCGAGGCTGTAGGCGGCAACTGCAATCAGGCGGCTCTTGCTCTCCGGATTGCTCTCGAAGGTGAAGCCGTTCACGATCAGCGGATAGTCGCCCATCATGCCGATCTGCAGCTTGTTCGCCATCATCGCATTGGTGACAGGCGGGCCCGAGGTGAAGTTTTGCCACTCGATCTCGAATTTGATGTTTGCGTATTTACCTGACGTCGGCAGGTACTTTTCGAGAAGATGAAGCTGCCGCACCACCGTTCCAGCGGTCACCGTGTTGGTCGTGGTGTCCTGCGTTCCGATGCCGAGCGTGACGGTTTCCGCCGAGGCCGGCTGCGCCAGGATTAGGGCGAGCGACGTCACCGACATCGCGATCGAGAGCGTGGGAAGATGGCGGACCATTTTCATCCTCATTCGGTTGGATGTGCTGTGGTTGCCATGATTGGGTGAGGGGGCAGACAGGGCAAATCCGGAATAACGGTCGTAGTCGATTAGTTGCCGGGAAAAGCTGATTGCATACTCCTTGGGCAGTCCTGCACTATAAAGCCGCTTGCCTGTGCACTGCCCTTGCTCGCAAATTCTCTCAGTCGGATGCGTGGCCGCGCATCTCCTCCAGGACGTCGGTCCGGCAGACCACGATCTGCGAGCGCTTGGTCAGGACGATTCCCTTTTCCTGCATCCGCTTCAGGCTGATCGTGACCCACTGCCTGGTGGCGCCGACCATGTGGGCGATGTCGGCGTGGGTGAAGGCCGCTGCGATCACGCGCCCGTCGGCGTCCTCGACGCCATAGAGTTCGACGAGATGCAAGAGCAGGTGTGCCAGGCGCTGCGTGATCGAGCGCGTTCCCAGCATCTGCGCCAACGCCGAATAGCATTTGCCCTTGAAAGTCAGGCCCTCAATGAGGCCGATCGCGAGGTTGGGGATCTCCGCGGCAAGGGACCGCAATTCCTTTCCGGGCAGATGCACGACGCTGCAATTGCTGGATGCGACGCCGGACCATTGATGCACGGTGCCTTCGAACACTTCGGGCCCGCCGACGAAATTGCCGACATGCCAATAGGCAAGCGTAATCTCGCGTCCAAGGGGAGAAGTGTAGAACACGCGGATGCGGCCGCTCTCGATCAGCCAGATGCCGTCATGCTTGCCGCCCTGGCTGAACAGCGTCTGACCGCGGTTGAGCACCTTTCGCCGGCCCTGCTTCAGCACCAGTTCCCGCTCGCGCGGAGAGAGCTTGTCCATCAAGGGCGGTGGTCCGCCGATCCATTGCTGATTCTCGGTGAGCAGCAGCGAGGAACTGCCCGCAGTCCGGACTGTCGGGGGAACAGCCCCGCGAACCGCACTCGCCGCCTGCAACATCGTCTGCCTCCGGAACGTTCAAATCGTTCTAAAGAGGAGCAATGTCCGTGCCAGATGCGGGGAAGCGGGCGCTCAACGCCCCGCCAGGCTCAGCAGATAGGGTTTGGGGTAAATTCCCCTGTTATGCCCGTCCGAAAACGAGATGTTCAGCCCGTAGCCGAGATCGCCGATCTCGGTGATGGCAATCCCCGGAAATGCCACGGGAAAGCGGCCGTCGAAGCGGGCGCGGGTGCAGTGGGCGCATTTGCAGGAGAGGCGGAGTTGCTCGGCTGGAACGCTGATCGCATCGCCCTTGGTCGTGCGGACGAGGAGCGCTGCGAGATCGGCGCTTGCTTCGCAGTCGGCCACGGTTGGGGCCACCAAAGTCATGGTCATGACGAACCTCCAACACCTTTCTACGTCATTGCCGACACGCGCGGATAGCAACTAATTGCCGGGACCGGTGCGGTTGTGTCTTCGCTGCCTGCTCTTCGATCATCGCTCGCCAAATGTGAAACTAATCGACCGGAAATTTCACTTCCGAATTGCCGGAATCCCGTCTCTCCGAAACTTTGTACGCCGTCGAGGCCAAGGAGAGACCATGAGTGCATTTCAGAAGGAAACTGTTTTGTCGGTTCGCCACTGGACCGAATCCCTGTTCAGCTTCACCGCGACGCGTGATCCCGGTTTCCGCTTCCAGAACGGCCAATTCGCCATGATTGGACTGGAAGTCGAGGGCAAGCCTTTGATGCGGGCCTACAGCATGGCGAGCGCCAATCACGAGGAGGCGCTCGAGTTCTTCTCGATCAAGGTGCAGGACGGCCCGCTGACCTCACGCCTCCAGAAGATCAGGGAAGGCGATATCATCCTGGTCGGCCGCAAGGCGACAGGCACGCTGATCACCGGCAATCTGATTCCGGGCAAGCGCCTGCTGCTGCTCTCGACCGGCACGGGCCTCGCGCCGTTCGCCAGCCTGATCAAGGACCCCGACGTCTACGAGAATTACGAGACTATCGTGCTCGCTCATGGCTGCCGCCAGGTCTCCGAGCTTGCTTATGGTGAGCACGTCGTCGATGGCCTGCGCAATCACGAATTCTTCGGGCCGCTGATTCGCGACAAGCTGGTCTACTATCCGACCGTCACCCGCGAGCCGTTCCGCAACCGCGGCCGCATCACCGATCTGATCGGCTCCAACCAGCTGTTCGACGATATCGGCCAATCAGGCCTCGATATCGAGACCGACCGCATCATGCTGTGCGGCAGCCCGGCGATGCTTGAGGAACTCCCCGCGATGTTTGCCGCGCGCGGCTTCGTTGAGGGCAATCACAGCCAGCCCGGCCATTTCGTGATCGAGAAGGCCTTCGTCGAGCGCTGAGGCGCAAATCGCGTCCCGGCGACAACTAATTGCTATCGCCGGAAAGTCACCTGAACAAATCTGACGCAAAGGCGCCGGACACGCGGCGAACCAGGAGCAAGTGATGGCACTAGATCAGATCGTCGACGGACTTTCCGAGGTTTCCTGCGACGTGCTGGTCATCGGCGGCGGCACGGCCGGCCCGATGGCGGCGCTGAAGGCGAAGCTGAAGAACCCGAAGGCCAATGTCGTCCTGCTCGAAAAGGCCAACGTCAAGCGCTCCGGCGCGATCTCGATGGGCATGGACGGGCTGAACAACGCGGTCATCCCCGGCTATGCGACGCCGGAGCAATACACCAAGGAAATTACTATCGCCAATGACGGCATCGTCGACCAGAAGGCGGTCTATAAATACGCGCAAAACTGCTACAAGATCATTGAGGAGCTCGACAGCTTCGGCATCCGCTTCCTGAAGAACGAGAACGGCGACTACGCCGTCAAGAAAGTGCACCACATCGGCACCTACGTTCTGCCGATGCCGAACGGCGAGACCGTGAAGAAGGCGCTCTATCGCCAGCTCCGCCGCGCCCGCATCCTGATCTCCAACCGCTACATGGCGACCCGGCTGCTCAAATCGTCCGATGGTCGTATTGCCGGCGCGATCTCCGTCAACACCCGCACCGCCGAGATGCTGGTGATCAAGGCCAAAGCCGTGATCCTCTGCATGGGCGCCGCCGGCCGCCTGGGCCTGCCGACCTCCGGCTACATGTTCGGCACTTATGAGAACGCCGCAAATTCCGGCGACGGCTATTCGATGGCCTATCACGCCGGCGCTGCGCTTGCGAACCTCGAATGCTATCAGATCAATCCGCTGATCAAGGACTATAACGGCCCGGCCTGCGCCTATGTCGCCGGACCCTTCGGCGCCTTCACGGCCAACAACGAGGGCTCGCGCTTCATCGAATGCGACTACTGGTCCGGCCAGATGATGCTGGAGTTCTACAATGAACTCCTGTCTGGCAAAGGTCCGGTGTTCCTCCAGCTCAAGCATCTGCATCCCGACACGATCTCGGAGATCGAATCGACGCTGCACAAGGTCGAAAGGCCGACGCGCGGCCTCTTCCAGCAGGGGCGCGGCGTCGACTACCGCAACGACTCGATCGAGATGCACATCTCCGAGATCGGCTTCTGCTCCGGCCACAGCGCCTCCGGCGTGTTCGTCGACGACAATGCCCGCACCACCGTACCGGGCCTCTATGCCGCCGGCGACATGGCGAGTGTGCCGCATAACTACATGCTCGGTGCCTTCACCAACGGGTCGGTTGCCGGCATCGACGCAATGGAGTTCGCCGACAGTCACGATTTCGCGGACTTTGACGCGGCCGATGTCGCAATGGAGCGCGATCGCGTTCTGGCACCAACGAAGCGGGAGGACGGCATTCCGCCGAACCAGGTCGAGTACAAAACCCGTCGGCTCGTCAACGACTATCTCCAGCCGCCAAAGGTCACCCGCAAATACGAGCTCGGCATGCGCCGTCTCGCCGAGACGCGACAGGACATGCAGGAGCACATGATTGCGCGCAACGCACATGAGTTGCTCCGCGCGCTCGAAGTGCAGTCGATCATGGACTGCGCCGACATGGCGGTGCACGCCTCGCTCTACCGCGAGGAGAGCCGCTGGGGCCTCTATCACTGGCGCACGGATTTCCCGGAGAAGGACAACGAGAACTGGTTCTGCCACACGCTCTTGTCCAAGCAGGACGGCAAGATGATGAGCGAAAAGCGTGCCGTCGAGCCTTACGTCGTGCCGATCGCCGACGACGAGAAGGACCTCTACGACAAGCAGCGCATCCGCGCCACCGCCTGATCCACCGCACCACAGCAACAGGAGACATCGAATGCCTCTCGCGTCCTATCAGACATCGGTCCCGGTGGTCGTCGACGACGCCAAATGCATCGCCGACAAGGGTTGCACCGTCTGCGTCGACGTCTGCCCGCTCGACGTGTTGCGCATCAGCGACATGACCGGCAAGGCCTACATGGCCTATGACGAGTGCTGGTACTGCATGCCCTGCGAGGCCGATTGCCCGACCGGCGCGGTCACCGTCAACATTCCCTATCTGCTGAGGTGAGCATGTCGAGCCCGTTCGAATCCTACGACGATCTCGAAGATGCCGACGAGCGGCTCCAGGCCGCCGATCCCGCTGAGCGGCGCGTCGCCATCATCGCGCTCGGCCATTCCGGCGATCCCGCGGCCGTTGCGCATCTCGCCAATATGGTCGCTGATCCCGATGCCGGCGTGCGCCAGCAGGTCGCAATGGCGCTCGGCGAGTTTGATGGGCCGGAAGCGGCGAGCGCACTGGTGAAACTGCTGGTCGACCCCGAAAGGATCGTCGCCGCGGCGGCGGCGGACAGCATGGCCGAGTTCAAGGACCCGGCCTGCGCCGATGTCATCCTGCCTCTCGTCAAGCACGCCCATGCCTTCGTCCGTATGGGTGCGCTGCGCGCGCTGAAGGAGCTGCGCCGCAAGGACACGTTGAAGCCTGCGCTGGAAGCGCTTCAAGATCCCGATGCCGCGGTGCGCGTGCAGGCGATCGGTGTGATCGGCTTTCTGAAGCTGGAAGAATCCATCCCCGCGCTGACTGCGCTGATCAACGATCCTGACGCTCATGTCCGGCGTGCCGCCGTGAGTGCGCTGGCATTCTCGCAGATGAAGCCTGCGGCCGAGACGATCACCCGCGCGCTCAAGGACGGCGACTGGATGGTCCGCGAGATGGCCGCTGAGACGCTCGGCCTGAACGTCAATGGATCGATCGCGGCCGACCAGTTGATCGGCGCACTCACGGACGAGTTCTGGCAGGTGCGGCTGAAGGCGATCCGCAGCCTCGGCAAGATGAAGGTCGAGCGCGCGGTTCGCCCAATCGGCAATTGCGTCAACCACGAACAGGCCAATTTGCGCAAAGAGGCGGCGGCCGCACTCGGCGAGATCGCTCATCCCGACGGCGAGGCATTTTTGGCCGTCATTGCCGACGATGCCGATCCCGATGTCCGCAAGAACGCGCGCTGGGCGCTCCAGCAGATCGCGGCCCGCAAGGCGCGCGCAGGCGCATAAAAGGCGCGGGCAGGGGCATAGCAGCGGGGCATCCTGCCGCTCTGGACTTCCCCTGCCAGACGTTTATTGGTCTTCGCCAATGGGATCGGCGGCTTGCGAAAGGCGCTGGTCCGAAGAAACAGCGAGGACGCCGGCCATGACGACTTTGACGGTTAGAGATCTTCTCCCCGAGGATGGAACGAAGGGAACGCTGGTCGGTCGCGTCTGGTTGCCGCAGGCGAACGGTCCGGCCGTTGTCGCCGTGCGAGGCGATAGCGTCTTCGACGTCACCGCAAGGTTTCCGACGGTCAGCGCGCTCTGCGAGGAGGACCATCCGGCCAGGGCGCTTTCCGCGGTCAAGGGCGAGCGCATTGGCGATCTCGACGCCATCGTCGCCAACACGGCCCCCGATACGCGCGATCCGAAGAAGCCTTGGCTGCTCGCGCCGGTCGATCTCCAGACCCTGAAAGCCGCCGGCGTCACCTTCGCGATTTCGATGCTGGAACGCGTGATCGAGGAGAGGGCCAAGGGCAACCCGGCTTCGGCCGAAGCCATTCGCAAGGAAGTGACACGGCTGATCGGCGACGATCTGTCAAAGCTCAAGCCGGGCTCGGACCAGGCGATGCATTTGAAGCAGGTTCTGATCGATCAGAACGCCTGGAGCCAGTATCTCGAAGTCGGCATCGGCCCGGATGCTGAGGTCTTCACCAAGGCGCCGACGATGTCCTCGGTTGGCACCGGCATGGATGCCGGCCTGCATCCGAAATCGACCTGGAATAATCCCGAGCCGGAGCTCGTGCTGTTCGTCTCCAGCCGCGGCAAGATCGTCGGCGGTGCACTCGGCAACGACGTGAATCTACGAGACTTCGAGGGCCGCTCGGCTCTGCTGCTGTCGAAGGCCAAGGACAACAACGCGTCTTGTTCGATTGGTCCGCTGCTGCGCCTCTTCGACGACACCTTCACGCTTGATGATGCGCGCAAGCTCGACATCAGCCTGAACGTGAAAGGCACGGATGGCTTCGTGCTCGACGGTCATTCCTCGATCAGCATGATCAGCCGCGATCCGACCGATCTCGTCGCGCAGACCATCGGCAAAGTGCATCAATACCCTGACGGCTTCGTGCTGTTCCTCGGCACGATGTTCGCGCCGGTCAAGGATCGCGACGCGCCAGGGCAGGGTTTTACGCACAAGCGCGACGACATCGTCACCATCGCGGCGCCCCAGCTCGGCAAGCTGGTCAACCGCATGCGCACCAGCGACGAGTGCGAGCCGTGGACGTTCGGCATCGGCGCGCTGATGAAGAACCTCGCGCAACGGAAGTTGATCTAGAGCATGTTGTTTTTGACTGGAATCGGGATTCCCACAGGGAGCGATTTCTGATTCAACCTCCATGCTGGAGGGCGGAGGCCAGCATGGATGACGCGACCCTATTCTGAAGACATTCGGGAACGGGCTTTGGCGCGAGCTGACGCGGGGGAAACGGTTCGTTCGATTGCAGAGGCGCTACAGATCAGCCCCTCCTGCGTGACGAAGTGGAAGAATCTGAGGCGGGATACCGGAGGCCTGTCACCTGGCCAAATCGGCGGCCACAAGAAACGGGTTCTGTCGGATGCCAACGCCGACTGGCTGCGCAAACGCATTCGCTCGGGGCCATTCACCCTGCGCAAGCTGACGCAGGAACTGGCTGCACGCGGGATCAAGACAGACGTGCGGGCGGTGTGGACTTTTGTTCACACCGAAGGGCTCAGCTTCAAAAAAAACGCTTCTACCAGCCGAGCAGGATCGCCCCGACGTCGCCCGTAAGCGGACCCGCTGGAAAGCACATCAAGGCAGGATCGACGTCGCGCGGTTGGTGTTTATCGACGAGACGTGGATCAAAACCAATATGGCACCATTGCGCGGCTGGGGGCCGTGCGGGCAGCGCCTCCAAGCATCTGCACCTTTCGGCCATTGGAAGACAATGACCTTCATCGCGGCGCTGCGTCACAATCGGATCAGCGCGCCTTGGGTGATCGATGGTCCCATCAATGGCGAGCTCTTCACGCTGTACGTCGAGAAGGTGTTGGCACCCACCCTCGCACCGGGCGAGATCGTCATCCTCGACAATCTTGGCAGCCACAAGGGCAAAGCGGCCCGCCAAGCCATCCGCGCCAGAGGCGCTCACCGCATCTTCTTGCCGCCATACAGCCCTGACCTCAACCCGATCGAGCAGGTCTTCGCCAAACTCAAACACCTCATGCGAGCTGCCGAAACTCGTGACGTCGAGGCAACCTGGCGAAAGGTCGGTGAACTCCTCGATCTCTTCTCAGAGCAGGAGTGCACCAACTACTTCAAAAACTCAGGTTACGTTTCCGTATAAAAACATCATGCTCTAGCTTCTTCGCTTGTCTGCTGCTTGTGGCAGCGGATCGCACACGTGAATTTCCAAGAGACCATTATGCCCGGGCTTGTCCCGGGCATCTTCGTTCTGTGACCCGCGAGGAAGGCCGTAAGGGGCGGGACGAGCCCGGGTATGGCGTGCTGCTCCACAAAAATCGCGTCACCCTAAAATTGTAGATGTGAAAGATTAGTGCTTTGGCGTGTCGCTTATGCTTGGCCCTTGCGCATCCCTGGTCCTTTGTCCAAATAGTCAAATAATATGACTATACGGAAGCGGACTTCCGTGAAATAGTCCCTTCCGCCGCCTCGAAAGCCGGCATGAGGGTGCCATGATACCGAATTGGTGCCCCGGATAACACTTGGGAGACACGCCTGATGACCCTCAAAGCCCTTTTTGCGGCCAGCGCCACGGCCGCATTGTTGCTCGCGCTGCCGGCCAATGCAGCCGAGCTCACCATCGGCTTCTCGCAGATCGGATCTGAATCCGGCTGGCGCGCAGCCGAGACCTCGGTCTCCAAGCAGGAGGCCGCCAAGCGCAAGGTCAATCTCAAGATCGCCGACGCGCAGCAGAAGCAGGAAAACCAGATCAAGGCGATCCGCTCCTTCATCGCGCAGAACGTCGATGCGATCTTTCTCGCGCCCGTGGTCTCGACCGGTTGGGACGCCGTGCTGAAGGAGGCCAAGGAAGCCAAGATCCCGGTCGTGCTGCTCGACCGCGACATCGATCCATCGGGCAAGGACCTCTATCTCACCGCCGTCACCTCGGACAGCGTGCACGAAGGCGAGGTCGCCGGGGACTGGCTGGCCAAGACCGTCGGCGACAAGGCCTGCAACATCGTCGAATTGCAGGGCACGGTCGGCGCGAGCGTCGCCGCCAACCGCAAGAAGGGCTTTGACACCGCCATCGCCAAGCACGCCAATCTCAAGGTCGTGCGCAGCCAGACGGGTGACTTCACCCGCGCCAAGGGCAAGGAAGTCATGGAGAGCTTCATCAAGGCCGAAGGCGGCGGCAAGAACATCTGCGCGGTTTACGCCCACAACGACGACATGATGGTCGGCGCAATCCAGGCGATGAAGGAAGCCGGCCTCAAGCCCGGCAAGGACATCCTCACCGTCTCGATCGACGCGGTCCCCGATATCTTCAAGGCGATGGCCGCCGGCGAAGCCAATGCGACGGTTGAACTGACGCCGAACATGGCGGGCCCGGCGCTCGATGCCATCGCGGCCTTCAAGGGCAAAGGCACGGTTCCGCCGAAGTGGATCCAGACCGAATCCAAGCTCTACACCGCCGCCGACGATCCGCAGAAGATCTACGACAGCAAGAAGGGCCTCGGTTACTGAGGTGGGCATCTCGCCGGACCGCTGCCTCGTGGTCCGGCACCCCCTTCGCAATCGTTGCGCGAACGAATAGGCTGGGCGCCTGCAGGATAAGCGGGCGCCGGTGGGAGTGACGTCGTGATGGAGAACAGCCTTGATCCTGCTCCGCCCATCCTTGAGGTGCGCGGGATCAGCAAGAGCTTTGGTGCGGTGCGCGCGTTGCAGGAGGTCGACTTCACGCTTCGCGCCGGCGAGATCCATGCGCTGCTCGGTGAGAACGGCGCTGGCAAATCCACGCTGATCAAAGTCGTGACCGGCGTGTTCCCGCGCGATGCCGGGGTGATCAGGCTGGGCGGCGAAGAGGTCGCGCCGCGTTCGGCCAAGGCGGCGGTACAGGCCGGCATTGCCACCGTCTACCAGGAAGTCAATCTTCTGCCGAACCTCTCGGTGGCACAGAATCTATTTCTCGATCGCCAGCCGATGCGCTTCGGCCTCGTGCGCGAGGGCGAGATGCGCCGCCGCGCAGAAAAACTGCTCTCGGATTTCGGCCTCGACATCGATGTCTCTGCGCCCCTCGGCAATTATTCGGTGGCGATACAACACGTGGCCGCGATAGCGCGGGCCGTCGATCTTTCCGCGCGGGTGTTGATCCTGGACGAGCCAACCGCGAGCCTCGACCGTCACGAGGTCGATATCCTTTTCCGCATCATGCGCCAGCTGGCCGAGCGCGGCATCGGTATCGTCTTCGTCAGTCATTTCCTCGACCAGGTTTACGAGATATCCGATCGCATCACAGTCTTGCGCAACGGCCGCCTGGTCGGCGAGCGCGAGATTGCCTCGCTGCCGCGGCTCGAACTGATCCGGATGATGCTCGGCCGAGAGCTCGCCGAGACCACCAACGCTCGGGCTGCGGCCGCCGAGCAGAAGGCGCGCGAGGTTTGCGCCAGCTTCGAGAACTACGGCAAGGCCGGCTATGTCGCGCCGTTCAATCTCGAGCTGCACCACGGCGAGGTCGTCGGCCTTGCCGGGTTGCTCGGCTCGGGGCGGACCGAAACGGCGCGGCTGGTGTTCGGCGCCGAGCGCGCCGATGGCGGGCAGGCGAGGGTGGAGGGCGCCCCCGTGCGGCTTCAGTCGCCACGTGACGGCGTGCGCCACGGCTTCGGTTATTGCCCGGAGGAGCGCAAGACCGACGGCATCGTCGCCGAGCTCACCGTTCGCGAGAACATCGTGCTCGCGCTTCAGGCCAAGCGAGGACTGCATCGGCCGCTGGCGCGTCGCGAGCAGGACGAGCTTGCGAAACGCTACGTCAAGATGCTCGACATCCGTCCCCCTGATCCCGAGCGCCCGGTGGGTCTGCTCTCCGGCGGCAACCAGCAAAAGGTGCTGCTGGCGCGCTGGCTCGCAACCGCCCCGCGGCTCCTCGTGCTCGACGAGCCCACCCGCGGCATCGATGTCGGCGCGCATGCCGAGATCATCCGCCTGATCCGCGAGCTCTGCGACGACGGGCTGGCACTGCTGGTGATCTCCTCGGAGCTCGACGAGATCGTGACCTATTCCGACCGCGTGGTCGTGTTGCGCGATCGCGCCCATGTCGAGGAGCTCGGGGGCGAGGCGATCGATGTCACCAACATTCTCGCTGCCATCGCCGCCGACGGGGCAGCGATGCAAGAGGCCCACGCATGATCGCGCTGTTGCCGCGCCGCGGCCTTGCCCAGATACTGGCCTTGATCGTCATCCTTGCCGTTGACCGCGTGGTGTCGCCGCAATTCTTCGACCTGCGCCTCCAGGACGGCCGCTTGTTCGGCAGTCTCATTGACGTGCTCAACCGCGGCACGCCCGTGGCGCTGCTCTCGCTCGGCATGGTGCTGGTGATCGCGACGCGCGGCATCGACCTCTCGGTCGGCGCGGTGATGGCGATCAGCGGCGCGATTGCCGCGAGCCTCGCCGACAGCCATGGCCTTGCAGTGGTGCTGGCGGCGGCGCTCGGCGCGGGTTTGCTCTGCGGTTTGTGGAATGGCCTCCTCGTCGCCGTGCTCGGGATGCAGCCGATCGTGGCGACGCTGATCCTGATGGTGGCCGGGCGCGGCATCGCCCAGCTCATCACAGAGGGGCGCATCGTGACCTTCACCTCGCCGGACCTGGTATGGCTCGGCACCGGCGCCATTCTCGGCGTGCCGGTGCCGGTCGCGATTGCGCTCGGCATGCTGGTCCTCACCGGTGCGGTGGTGCGCGGCTCCGCGCTCGGGCTTCTGATCGAGGCCACCGGCGGTAACGCGCGGGCGAGCGAGCTTGCCGGCGTCGGCACGCGCGCAATGATCCTGGCGGTCTATGTCTGGTGCGGCGTCTGCGCTGCGCTCGCCGGCGTGATCGCGGCAGCCGACATCATGGGCGCGGATGCCAACAATGCCGGCCTCTGGCTCGAACTCGATGCCATCCTTGCGGTGGTGATCGGCGGCACTTCGCTGTTCGGTGGACGCTTCAGCCTTGTCCTGGCGGTGCTTGGTGCGCTGATCATCCAGACCATGAACACAGGCATTTTGTTGTCCGGCTATCCACCGGAGTTCAATTTGCTGGTCAAGGCCGTGGTGGTGCTCGCGGTGCTGCTGCTGCAATCGCCGAAATTGCCCGGCCTTGCCGGCATCATGACGCGGCTGCGGAGGACGAAACCGTGAAAGGCCTGCCGCCTGTCCTGATCACGGCCATCGTTCTCGTCGCCGGCTTTGCGGCCTGCGCGATCCAGTTTCCCAACATCGCTTCCACGCGCGTGGTCGGCAACCTCCTGACTGACAACGCCTTCCTTGGTATCGTCGCGATCGGAATGACCTTCGTCATCATCTCCGGCGGCATTGATCTCTCGGTCGGCTCGGTGATCGGCTTCACCACCGTGTTCGTGGCGCTCGCGATCGAACGCTGGGGCGTGCCGCCGCTGGTCGCTTTCGTCGCCATTCTTGTGCTGTCGGCGGGTTTTGGCGCGGCAATGGGCGCGGTCATCCACGTCTTCGACCTGCCACCTTTCATCGTAACGCTCGCCGGCATGTTCCTGGCACGCGGTGCAAGCTTCCTGCTCTCGACGGAATCGGTGCCGATCAACGCGCCGATCTACTCGACCGTGTCCGATTTCGCGCTGCGCATGCCCGGCGGCGGACGGCTGAGCGCGATCGCCATCATCATGCTTGTCATCGTGACCGGCGGCGCACTTCTGTTGCATCTCACCCGCTTCGGCGCCAATGTCTATGCGCTCGGCGGTAACAGGGCCACCGCGAGCCTGATGGGCGTTGCGGTCGGCAAGATGACGGTGAAGATCTATATGCTGTCGAGCCTGCTCGCAGGGATCGCCGGCATCGTGTTCTCATTCTACACCAGCGCCGGCTATTCGCTCTCCGCTGTCGGCGTGGAGCTGGATAGCATCGCTGCCGTCGTGATCGGCGGCACGCTGCTCACCGGCGGGCAGGGCTCGGTGATCGGCACCTTTCTCGGCGTGCTGATCCAGGGCATGATCCAGACCTACATCAATTTCGACGGCACGCTGTCGAGCTGGTGGACCAAGATTGCGACCGGCATCCTGCTGTTCGCCTTCATCGCACTTCAGCAGGGGCTGGTCGCGCTGGCGCGTCGGCCTGCGCAGAAGCGCGCGGGAGCAGCCTCATGACCTCGCGTATCGTCGTCATTCCGACACCGCGGGCCCATTCCAACCATGCGGAGGTGGCCCGCTCGATCGGCGTGGACATCATCGCTGGCCGCTATGCGGAAGGTGTGCGGCTCCCGGGTGATGCCGAGATGACGGCGATGTTCGGCGTGTCGCGGCCGGTGCTGCGCGAGAGCGTGAAGACCCTGGTCGCCAAGGGGCTGCTCACCACCAAGGCGCGCGTCGGCACCGTCGTGCGAGAGCGCGCCGCCTGGAACATGTTCGACGCCGACGTGCTGGCCTGGCATCTCGACGCCGGCATCGACAGGCGCTTTCTCAACGATCTTGCCGAAATACGTCTTGCGGTCGAGCCGCGCGCGGCGGCCCTCGCGGCCGAGCGTCGTTCCGAGGAAGACATCGCCGAGCTTCAGCGCAGCATGGACCGCATGCGGCAGGAGCCGTCGGAGTCCGCCGCCTTTGCCGACGCCGACCTCGCCGTGCACCTTGCGGTGGCGCGTGCGTCCGGCAATCCGTTCATGCGCTCCGTCGGTCATGTGATCGAGGCGGCCTTGCGGGCGGCATTCATGCTCAGCGCACCGGCCGGGTCGGAAGATCGAGAGACCGCTTTGGTCTGGCACCAGAAGATCGCCGATTCGATCGCGGCCGGTGATGCCGACGCAGCGGCCGAGGCCATGGCGTTCGTCATTCACAACGGCATGCGTCGGCATCAGGGAATTGCTGCCGAAGCAGCTCCCGCAGCAGCAGAATCCGGAGAAAGTTCGTGACAGCCCTTCGTATCGCCATCGTCGGCTTCGGCAAGATTGCGCGCGACCAGCACGTCGGTGCGATCGCCGCGACGCCAGGCGCGGTGCTCGCCGCCGTGGCTAGCCGTAACGCGTCGCTGCCGGGCCTGCCGCATTTTGCGACCATTGAGGAACTACTGGAGAAGGGCCCGGAGATCGATGCGGTGTCGCTCTGCACGCCGCCGCAGGTGCGCCGCGCCCAGGCCGCCGCGGCTCTCGCCGCCGGCAAGCACGTCATGCTGGAGAAGCCGCCCGGCATTGGTGTTGCCGAACTCGATCCGCTTGTGGCGATCGCGACGGATGCAAAGCGCACCTTGTTTGCGACTTGGCACTCGCGCCATGCGCCGGCGGTCGAGCCGGCCCGCGAATGGCTGACGACGCGCCGGATCAAGTCGGTGCACATCATCTGGAAGGAAGACGTTCGGGTCTGGCATCCCGGCCAGACCTGGATTTGGGAGCCCGGCGGGCTTGGCGTATTCGATCCCGGCATCAATGCGCTCTCGATCCTGACCCGCATCCTGCCAAAGCCGGTGTTCGTCACCGCGGCTGATCTGGCTTTCCCGGCCAATTGCCAGTCGCCGATTGCCGCCAGCTTGACGCTGACCGATATCGACGGCCTGCCCGTGACAGCCGAATTTGACTTTCGCCAGACCGGACCGCAGAGCTGGGACATCGTCGCGGAAACGGACCAGGGCCGGATGACATTGTCTCGTGGTGGCAGGATCATGAAGGTCGACGGCCAGGTTGTTGCCGACGCGCCCGATGAGGAATATCGCGAACTGTATCGGCGCTTCGTCGAGCTCGCCGCGAGCGGCGAACGCGATGTCGACCTGGCGCCGATCCGTCTCGTCGCCGACGCGTTCCTGCTCGGCAAGCGCAATATCGTCGAACCGTTTGTGGACTAGACATGGCCGACGGAAAAATAGCGAAGGACGTCTTCGGAACCCTGCCGGACGGGCGCAATGTCGAGCGTATCGTGCTGCGCGGAGAGGGCGGGTTCGAGGCCCGTATCATCACCCATGGCGCGGTGATCCAGGCGCTGATCGCGCCGGACGCCAAGGGCGGTTATGACGACGTCGTGCTCGGCCATGATACTTTCGCCGGCTATCTCGCCGAACGGAAGTTCTTTGGCGCCACCGTTGGCCGTTACGCCAACCGCATCGCCAACGGCCAGTTTTCGCTCGACGGAGAGACTTTCCAGCTTGCCGTCAACAACGGTCCGAATGCGCTGCATGGCGGCCTCGACGGTTTCGATCGCAAGCTGTGGGACATTGCCGGGATCGAGGATGGCGCCAGCCCTGCGGTCACGCTGACCTACACGAGCCCCGACGGCGAGGAGAATTATCCCGGCAAGCTCGACGTGCGCCTGACCTATCGCGTCACCGGCCCGACCGAGCTGTCGCTGATCGTGGAGGCGCGGACCGACCGGCCCACCATCGTCAACCTGACCAATCACAGCTTCTTCAATCTGGACGGCGCGACCTCGGGCACGTCCACGCTCGATCACAGGCTGACGGTGAAGGCCGAACATTTCCTGGCCATCGATCCCACCGCCATCCCGCTGCCAGGGCCACCGCGCAGCGTAGCCGGCACGCCGTTCGACTTCCGCGAGGCACATGCAGTCGGCGCGCGTATCCGCGAGGGCGATCAGCAATTGCGCAACGGCAGGGGTTACGACCACACTTATTGCCTCGCGCGCGACGGCAAGCTCGCGCTCGCGGCCCGGCTGGAGGCGCCGCTCTCGGGGCGGATCATGGAGTTGTTGACCGATCAGCCCGGCCTTCAGGTTTATTCCGGTAACTACCTCGACGGCACGATCTCGGGCAAGGGCGGCAAGCTGATCCGGCAGTCGGACGCGTTGTGCCTGGAGCCGCATATGTGGCCCAATTCGCCGAACCGGCCGGACTATCCGAGCCCGCGCCTTGATCCCGGCGGTGTCTATCGGCATCATACCGTCTATCGCTTTGCAGTGAGGTCGCCATGATGGAGCAGGTGCCGACCTCTGTTGTCTCCGCCGAGCGCTGTCACCTCGGTGAAGGCCCGACCTATGACGTCTCAACCGACACAGCCTGGTGGTTCGACATTCGCGAAGGACGCCTGTTCGAGGCGCATCTCGGCGGTGGCAGCATCCGCGTCCACGCGCTCGGCCGGATGGCAAGTGCGCTGGGGCGGATCGATGCCGAACGCCAACTCGTCGTCGCGGAGGATGGCTGTTACATCCGCACGCTCTCCGATGGCGCAATGACGTTGTTCTGCCCGCTCGAAGCGGACAATCCCGCGACGCGCTCCAATGATTGCCGCGTGCATCAATCCGGGACGTTCTGGATCGGCACCATGGGACGCAAGGCCGAGCGGGGGCTGGGGGCGATCTACGCGCTCCACCGCGGCAAGATATCGACGCTGTTTCCCGGCATCAGCATTCCCAATTCGATCTGCTTCTCGCCGGATGGCACCACCGGTTATTTCACCGACACCGCGCGTGCCGTGCTCTATGCCGTGCCGCTCAATGCCGATACCGGCCTGCCGCGCGGCGAGCCGGAGGTGCTGCTGCGCCACACCGGCATCGGCGGGATCGACGGCTCGGTGTGCGATGCTGACGGGCGGATCTGGAACGCCTGCTGGGGCGCCGGCCGCGTCGACGTCTATTCTCCGCAAGGCGAGCGCCTGCGCTCGCTGCACGTACCGGCCAGGCAGGCGAGTTGTCCTGCTTTCGTCGGGCCAGATCTGTCAGGCCTGCTCGTCACTTCAGCCTGGCAGGATATGGATGCGGAGGCCCGCGCCGCCGATCCACAGGCCGGTTGCACTTTTCTGCTACACGCCTCCGCGCGCGGTCGCGCGGAGCCTGACGTCAAGCTCGCATAGGAGATCCGAAACCGACCTTTACCGACGTACTGGACGACCCAAGAAACAGTCTGACACCCAACGGGAGTGAAGCATGTTGAAATTGAAGACGACATTTCTCGCGATGGCGCTGGCCGGCGCCGCAACGATGGCCACGGGCCTCACGGCCTCCGCGCAGGACAAGGCAACTGTCGGCATCGCGATGCCGACCAAGTCGTCGGCGCGCTGGATCGACGACGGCAACAACATGGTGAAAGTGCTGAAGGAGCGCGGCTACAACACCGATCTGCAATATGCCGAGGACGACATCCCGAACCAGCTCTCGCAGGTCGAGAACATGGTCACCAAGGGCGCCAAGGCGCTGGTGATCGCCGCGATCGACGGCACCACGCTGTCCGACGTGCTCAAGCAGGCCAAGGCCAAGGGCATCACCGTGATCGCCTATGACCGCCTGATCCGCGGCACGCCGAATGTCGACTATTACGCGACCTTCGACAATTTCCAGGTCGGCGTGCTCCAGGCTCAGTCGATCGAGAAGGGGCTTGGCCTCAAGGAGGGCAAGGGTCCCTTCAACATCGAGTTGTTCGGCGGCTCGCCCGACGACAACAACGCCTACTTTTTCTACAACGGCGCGATGAGCGTGCTTCAGCCCTACATCGACAGCAAGAAGCTCGTCGTCCAGTCCGGACAGATGGGCATGGACAAGGTCGCAACGCTGCGCTGGGATGGTGCCACCGCTCAGGCCCGCATGGACAACCTGCTGAGCGCCTACTACGGCAACAAGAAGGTGAACGCCGTTCTGTCGCCGTATGACGGCCTCTCGATCGGCATCATCTCCTCGCTCAAGGGCGTCGGCTACGGCAGCGCCGACCAGCCGATGCCGATCATCTCGGGCCAGGACGCGGAGGTTCCCTCGATCAAGGCGATGATCCGCGGAGATCAGTATTCGACCATCTTCAAGGACACCCGCGACCTCGCCAAGGTGACCGCCGACATGGTCGACGCAGCGCTTGCCGGCAAGCAGGTCACGGTCAACGACACCAAGACCTATGAGAACGGCGCCAAGACCGTGCCGTCCTATCTGCTGAAGCCGGTCGTGGTGTATAAGGACAATTGGGAGAAGACCCTGATTGACAGCGGCTACTACAAGAAGTCGCAATTCCAGTAAGACTTCTCAGGTTTCCCTCTCCCCGTCCGCGGGGAGAGGGACGCAACGGATGGGATACGACGCCATGACAGCCATGCTGGAGATGCGCAACGTCAGCAAGAGCTTTGCCGGCGTGCAGGCGCTGCGCGACGTCAACTTATCGGTCGAGGCTGGCCAGATCCATGCCCTCGTCGGCGAGAACGGCGCCGGCAAATCGACCCTGATGAAGGTGCTGAGCGGGGTCTACCCGGCGGGCAGCTATGAGGGCACCATCGTCTTCGAGGGAGAAGAACGCCGTTTCCGCGACATCAACGATTCCGAGGCGCTCGGCATCATCATCATCCACCAGGAGTTGGCGCTGATCCCGCTGATGTCGATCGCGGAGAATATCTTTCTCTCGCATCCACCGTCAAAATTCGGCGTAATCGATCGCGACGAGGTCTACACACGCACCCGCGAGCTTCTCGCGCAGGTCGGCCTGAAGGAATCGCCGGATACGCTGATCACCGATCTGGGCGTCGGCAAGCAGCAGCTGGTCGAGATCGCCAAGGCGCTGTCCAAGCGCGTCCGCATGCTGATCCTGGACGAGCCGACCGCCAGTCTGAACGAGGCCGACAGCGCCGCGCTGCTCGAGCGCCTGATGAAATTCCGCCAGCAGGGCATCGGTTCGATCCTGATCTCGCACAAGCTGAACGAGGTCGCTCGCGTCGCCGACCACATCACCGTGCTGCGCGACGGCCGCACCGTCGATAGCATCGACTGCCGCGCCGAGCCGATCCAGGAAGACCGCATCATCCGCAGCATGGTCAACCGCGATCTCGCCCATCGCTTTCCGGAGCGCAGCTCGAAGATTGGCGAACTCGTGCTCGAGGTTTCGAACTGGTCAGTCTATCACCCCATCCATCCGGATCGCCAGGTCATCAAGAACGTCAACTTCGGCGTCAAGCGCGGCGAAGTCGTCGGCATCGCCGGGCTGATGGGCGCCGGCCGCACCGAATTCGCCATGAGCTTGTTCGGTCGCTCCTGGGGCACCAATATCAGCGGCCGCATCGCCCTCGAGGGCCATGAGATCGTGCTGCCGAACGTTGCGGCTGCGATCGACGCCGGCCTTGCCTATGTCACCGAGGATCGCAAGCAGCTCGGGCTGATCCTGGCCGACGACGTCCGCAAGAACATTACGCTGGCAAGCCTCGACCAGGTCGCGCCTGGGAGGGTGATCGACGACATCGCCGAACTGAAGGTCGCCAGCGACTACCGCAACCGGATGCGGATCCGCTGCTCCGACGTCTATCAGGAGACCGGCCAGCTCTCCGGCGGGAACCAGCAGAAGGTCGTGCTGTCGAAATGGCTGATGACCGACCCGAAGGTGCTGATCCTGGATGAGCCGACCAGGGGCATCGACGTCGGTGCAAAATACGAGATTTACTGTATCATCAATGAACTCGCGGAGGCCGGGCGTGGCGTCGTGGTGATCTCCTCGGAGATGCCCGAACTGCTCGGCATCTGCGATCGCATCTGCGTCATGAACGACGGCGCCTTCGTCGGCGAGTTCGCGGGAGCGGATGCGACACAGGAAAAGATCATGCGCGCCATCATGCGCAACGAACGAAGCAACGGAAACGGCGCGGTCGAGGCCGCGGAAATGGGAGGATCGCAGCCATGACCGACAAGACGGTTTCGCTGCCTGAGGAGCGCCGGCACGGCAGCTTCATCAAGAACAATCTGCGCAACTACGGCATGCTGATTTCGCTGATTGCGATCATGCTGTTCTTCCAGGTCATGACCAGCGGCACGCTGCTCCAGCCGCTCAACCTGACCAACCTTGTGCTCCAGAACAGCTACATCGTCATCATGGCGCTGGGAATGTTGCTGGTGATCGTCACCGGGCATATCGACTTGTCGGTCGGATCTGTCGCGGGCTTCGTCGGCGCGGTCGCCGCTCTCCTGATGGTGAGCTACAAGGTCGACTACACGCTCGCTTTCATCATCTGCCTCGCGGTCGGCGCGGCCATCGGTGCGGCGCAGGGCTATTGGGTCGCCTATTTCAAGATCCCGTCCTTCATCGTGACCCTGGCCGGCATGCTCGTGTTCAAGGGGCTCGCGCTCGCGGTGTTGCAGGGCCAGTCGCTCGGGCCGTTCCCATCGACCTTCCAGAAATTGTCGTCAGGTTTCATTCCGGAACTGTTGCCCGAGTCCGGCACGCTGCACCCGACCTCAATGTTGATCGGCGCGTTGCTGGCACTGGGGCTGGTCTATGCCAGCGCCAAGGGGCGCGCGCGTGAAGTGTCGCACGGCATCGAGGTCGAGCCCTATGCATTCTTCCTCGGCAAGAGCGTGGTGCTGGCCTGCGCCGTTCTCTATTTCACCTACCTGATCGCGACCTATCGCGGCCTGCCCAACGTGCTGGTGATCATGAGCGTCCTGATCGCGCTCTATGGCTTCGTTACCCGCCGTACCGTGATCGGCCGGCAGATCTATGCTGTGGGCGGCAACGCCAAGGCGGCGGGCCTGTCGGGCATCAAGACCGAGCGGCTGACCTTCTTCACCTTCGTCAACATGGGTGTGCTCGCCGCGCTCGCCGGCCTCGTCTTCGCCGCGCGACTCAACACCGCGACGCCAAAGGCGGGCCTCGGCTTCGAGCTCGACGTCATCGCCGCCTGCTTCATCGGCGGCGCCTCGGCCTATGGCGGCGTCGGCCGTGTCGGCGGCGCCGTGGTCGGCGCCATGATCATGGGCGTGATGAACAACGGCATGTCCATCCTCGGCATCGGCATCGACTACCAGCAGGTCATCAAGGGCCTGGTGCTGCTCGGGGCGGTTTGCATCGACGTGTATAACCAGCGGCGGTAAGAAAGGCGCGACTTCGACGCAGTCGCTGGAATTCGATCACGGTATTGGCATTGCCGGGGGCGGCAATGCCTCGCCTTGACCACGATTTGGGACCTAGATCCCGCCGGTGGAGGAAAGCCGGGCAGGGCGGCGCTGATGGCGGCTCAATATCACGAGATGACGGAGCAGGAATACGCGGACCGGCTTCGCGCCCTCATTCGTATCGTTTCCGCCTCGACCCTGGGGCTTTGCTCCTTTGCCGCGGGCCTGCTGATCGGGGCATTTTTTCTGTTTTGAACAAGGCTTCGTCGTGGCTGGGCGCGCCATTCGTATCGCGCGTGATCCGGGCTGGTGAGGTCGAGACGCAAGGCTCTTTTCTGAGCTATTGCCCAGCTTCTGAGTATATGATCGAATGGTCTGATGGATCCCTACAGGCCCGATATGATCATCTTCGATTGCGACGGCGTGCTCGTCGACAGCGAGTTGCTCAGCTGTCGCTGCCTGTCCGAAGTGCTGGCGGAATTCGGCTTTCAACTGAGCGTGGAGCAGGCGCTCGGACTTTTCCTCGGACGCAGCACGAAGGCGATCGAGCAGTACTATCGTGATCTCGGGCAGGCTTTGCCTGACGACTTTCTTCCCCGCCTGAAGGCCAGCGTGCTCGAGAGGTTTGCGGGCGCGCTTCAGCCGATCCCTGGTGTAGCTGCGGTGCTGTCCGGATTGGAGACGCCGCGCTGTGTCGCATCGTCGAGCGACCTCGACCGCGTCTCGCTCTCGCTGGACGTCACCGGCCTCGCTCCGCATTTCGGTGACCGGCTCTACACCGCGCAGATGGTCCGGCACGGCAAGCCGGCGCCTGACCTTTTTCTCCATGCCGCCGGGAAGATGCAGGCCGATCCCGCGCGCACGCTGGTGATCGAGGACAGCGTCAGCGGCGTGCAAGCCGCCAAGGCGGCGGGCATGATGGTCTGGGGATTTGTCGGCGGTGGCCATTATCGCGCTCGCGATGGCCGGGCTATATTGTCGGCCGCCGGAGCCGATCGGGTCTTCGCGCAGATGAGCGATTTCTGGGAGGCGTGAGGCCGCATGGCCGCCGAGAACGAAAAATCCAGGCTCGACGATGCCGCGCGCGCCGGCTGGCTCTATTTCATCGCCGGCCACACCCAGGACGAGATCGCAAAGATGCTCCAGGTGTCGCGTGCCTCGGCGCAGCGGCTGGTCTCCCTGTGTCTCGCCGAACGGCTGATCACGTTCCGGCTCGAACACCCCATCGCCGCCTGCATGGAATTGGCGGCGCGCCTGAAGGAGCGGTTCGACCTCAGCCATTGCGAGGTTGTGCCGGCTGATCTTGCGGCGCCGCAGTCGACCGCGGGCATTGCCGAGCGCTGCGCCAATTTGCTGGACGCGACGCTGCGCTCGGAGACGCCCGTGATCGTCGCGCTCGGCACTGGGCGGGCGGTGCGCGCCGCGGTCGAGCGCGTCACGCCGATCGACCGGCCCAACCACCAGATCGTCTCGCTGGTCGGCAACATCTCCGCCGATGGCTCGGCGAGCTTTTACGACACCGTCGGCCGGCTCGCCGACCGCACCGGTGCACGGCATTATCCAATGCCGCTGCCGTTCCTGATGTCGTCGGAGGACGAGCGCAACAAGATGGTCCGCATTGAGCCGATCGCGAAGGTCAAGGCGGTCGCGGCCAAGGCGGATTTGCGCCTCGTCGGCATCGGGCAGATGGACCAGAGGGCGCAGGTCCATGTCGACGGCTTCGTCACGCGCGACGAATTGTTCGAGATGATGCGGCAGGGCGCCATCGGCGAAATCACCGGCTGGGCCTATGATTCCAAGGGCCGCCTGCTCAAGGCCGGCACCAACAAGCGCCTCACCAGCATTCCTCCGGAGGTGCCGGCGAAGACGACGACCATCGGTGCCGCGGTCGGTGCGGCCAAGGTGTCCGCGATCGCGGCGGCGTTGAACGGGCGGCTGATCAACGGCCTCATCACCGACGAGGCTACCGCGAGGGCGATCCTGGAGAGGTAGAGGCGGGCGGCCTCGCTACTTGCCCCTGCTGTCAGCGTCCCGCGAAGGCGGGCGATCCAGTGCGCTGCGGCCCTTCTCGGGGCAAACCAACTGACGACACGGAGTACTGGATGCCCCGCTTTCGCGGAGCATGACAGCCAATTTGCTGCGCCTCTTTCCCGCACCGCAGCACTCATAAGTTGCCGGATTGCCGCCGCGCCTGCTTGACAAGCGGCAGACCTCGTCCGAACATACGCCCAACGCGTGGGCATATGCTCAAAAGCGCGGGCTAGGGAGGTCACCGTGAAACACATTCTGGGCGCCGTCTGCGGCGCGTCCGTACTGCTTGCCGTCCCCGCGATGGCCGAAACGACCCTGACCATCGCCACCGTCAACAATGGCGACATGATCCGCATGCAGGGCCTGACCAGCGAATTCACCAAGAAGAATCCCGACATCACCGTGAAATGGGTGACGCTCGAGGAGAACGTGCTGCGCCAGCGCGTCACCACCGACATCGCCACCAAAGGCGGCCAGTTCGACGTGCTGACCATCGGCACCTACGAGGTGCCGATCTGGGCCAAGAAGGGCTGGCTGGTGCCGCTTGCCAATCTCGGCGCCGATTACGACGTCGGCGATCTCCTGCCGAAGATCAGGGATGCCGTGTCGGCCGACGGCAAGCTCTATGCCGCGCCATTTTACGGCGAAAGCTCGATGGTGATGTATCGCACCGATCTGTTCGACAAGGCCGGCCTGAAGATGCCGGAGAAGCCCACCTGGGATTTCGTCATCGATGCCGCCAAGAAGATCACCGACAAGAACGGTGGGATCTACGGCATCTGCCTGCGCGGCAAGGCTGGCTGGGGCGAGAACATGGCGTTCCTCTCTGCGATGGCGAATTCCTACGGTGCCCGCTGGTTCGACGAGAAGTGGGAGCCGCAGTTCAACACGCCGGAATGGAAGACGACGCTCACGACCTATGTCAATCTGATGAAGGACGCCGGACCTCCCGGCGCGAGTTCGAACGGCTTTAACGAGAACCTGGCGCTGTTCAACGCCGGCAAGTGCGGCATGTGGATCGACGCGACGGTGGCGGCGTCCTTCGTCACCAACCCGAAGGACTCCAAGGTCGCCGACAAGGTCGGCTTTGCGCTCGCGCCCAATACCGGGCTCGGCAAGAACGCCAACTGGCTGTGGGCCTGGAACCTCGCGATTCCCGCCGGCTCGAAGAAGACCGAAGCCGCCGAGAAGTTCATCGCCTGGGCAACGAGCAAGGACTACACCAAACTGGTAGCGTCGAAGGAAGGTTGGGCCAACGTCCCTCCGGGCACTCGCACCTCGCTCTACACGAATCCTGAGTACCTGAAGGCCGCGCCCTTCGCGAAGATGACGCTGGCCTCGATCGACGCGGCTGACCCGAACAAGCCGACCGTGAAGCCGGTGCCTTACGTCGGCGTGCAATATGCCGCGATCCCCGAATTCCAGGGTATCGGCACGCAGGTCGGGCAGCAGTTCTCCGCTGCGCTCGCTGGCTCGATGACGGTCGATGCGGCGCTTGCCGCCGCGCAATCGGCCACCGAGCGCGAGATGAAGCGCGCCGGCTACATCAAGTGAGCCTGAGCTCTCCCTGAGCTCAAACTCGCGGCCATCCACTCCTTGCGCGATGGATGGCCGCCCTCTTCCTCCAAGCGGAGAGCCCGAGGATGGCAACCCGGCAGACGCAATTCCTTGCGCGGTCGCTCCTGACTCCGGCCGTCGGACTGCTGTTCATCTGGATGATCGTTCCGCTCGCGCTGACGATCTATTTCTCGACGCTGCATTACAGCCTGCTCGATCCCGATTCAGAGTCCTTCGTCGGGCTTGAAAACTTCCGCTACTTCCTCACGGATCCCGCCTTCCTCGCTTCGCTCCAGAACACGCTGGTGCTGGTCGGCTCGGTGCTGGCGCTGACGATCGTGCTCGGCATTCCCCTGGCGCTGCTGATGGACCAGCCCGTGATCGGCCGCAATTTCGTCCGGCTGATGGTGATCGCGCCGTTCTTCGTGATGCCTACGGTGAGCGCGCTGGTCTGGAAAAACCTGCTGATGCATCCGGTGTCGGGCCTGTTCGCCTGGCTCGCCAAGCTGGTCGGACTGACGCCGGTCGATTGGTTCAACGATTTGCCGCTGTTCTCGGTAATCCTGATCGTGGCCTGGCAATGGCTGCCGTTTGCAACCCTGATCCTGCTCACCGCGCTGCAGTCGCTCGACGAAGAGCAGAAGGAAGCCGCCGAGATGGACGGCGCGAGCGCGATCTCGACCTTCATCTACATCACGCTGCCGCATCTGGCTCGTCCGATCACGGTGGTGATCCTGATCGAGACCATCTTCCTGCTCACGGTGTTCGCCGAGATCTTCGTCACTACCGGCGGTGGCCCGGGCCTGCAGACCACCAACATCGCCTTCCTCATCTATTCGCAGGCGCTGATCCAATTCGACGTCGGCAGCGCATCGGCTGGCGGCCTGGTCGCCGTGGTCATTGCAAATGTCGTCGCCTTCTTCCTCGTCCGCATCGTCGGCCGCAACCTGGAAGCCTGACATCATGGCGCGCAGATCAACGACACAGCGAGTGGTGGTCTCGACGATCGGGGCGTGGTTCTTCGGCTTCCTGATCTTCTTCCCAATCCTGTGGATGGTGCTGGCGAGCTTCAAGACCGAGCTCGAGGCTTTTGCGATTCCGCCATCCTTCCTGTTCTTCCACTGGACGACGGAGAACTACGCGACGGTGCAGGAGCGCAGCGACTATTTCCTCCACGCGATGAACTCGATCATCATCGCCGGCGGTTCGACCTTGATTGCGCTGCTGATCGCGATCCCGGCGGCCTGGTCGATGGCGTTCTCGCCGACAAAGCGCACCAAGGACATCCTGCTCTGGATGCTCTCCACCAAGATGATGCCGCCGGTTGGCGTGCTGGTGCCGATCTACCTGATCTACAAGACTTTCGGCTTGCTCGATTCCCGCATTGGCCTCGTCTTCATCCTCTGTCTCGGCAATTTGCCGATCGTGGTCTGGATGCTGTTCACCTATTTCAAGGAAATCCCGCGCGATATCCTGGAAGCCGCGCGCATGGATGGCGCGACGATCGGCCGCGAGCTCGTCTATGTCCTGACGCCGATGGCAATCCCGGGGCTGGCGTCGACCTTGCTGCTCAATCTGATCCTGGCTTGGAACGAGGCGTTCTGGACGCTGAACCTGTCGACGTCGAACGCCGCGCCGCTCACCACGTTCATCGCGTCCTATTCCAGTCCGGAAGGACTGTTCTGGGCAAAGCTGTCGGCGGCCTCGACGCTGGCGATCGCGCCCATTCTCGTCCTCGGTTGGTTCAGCCAGAAGCAGCTCGTGCGCGGGCTCACCTTCGGCGCGGTGAAGTAAAGGGGCTGCCGGAACATGGGTCAGATCACACTTCAGGGCGTGCAGAAATCCTTCGGCCCCGTGCACATCATCAAGGGCGCCGATCTCGACATCGCCGACGGCTCCTTCGTCGTGTTCGTCGGTCCTTCCGGCTGCGGCAAGACCACGCTGCTGCGGCTGATCGCGGGCCTCGAGGACGTCACCGGCGGTGCTATTTTGATCGATGGCAAGAATGTCGTCGACACGCCGCCTGCCAAGCGCGGGCTGTCGATGGTGTTCCAGTCCTACGCGCTCTATCCGCATATGAGCGTCCGCGGCAATATCGGCTTCGGCCTGAAGATGGCGGGATTGCCCAAGGACGAGATCAGCCGCAAGGTCGAGGCGGCCGCAGCGACGCTGAACCTGACGCCTTATCTCGATCGCAAGCCGCGCGAGCTCTCCGGCGGTCAGCGCCAGCGTGTCGCGATCGGACGCGCCATCGTCCGTGAGCCCAAGGGGTTCCTGTTCGACGAGCCGCTCTCCAATCTCGACGCGGCGCTGCGCGTGCAGATGCGTATCGAGGTGACGCGGCTGCAGAAGCAGCTCGGCACCACCGCGATCTACGTGACGCACGACCAGGTCGAGGCCATGACCATGGCCGACAAGATCGTCGTGCTCAACGCCGGCAAGATCGAGCAATACGGCTCGCCGCTGGAGCTCTACGAGCGGCCCGCCAATCTCTTCGTCGCCGGATTCATCGGATCGCCCAAGATGAACTTCGTCACGGGCGACAACGCCTCGCAGCAGGGCGCGGCGACGATCGGCGTGCGCCCGGAGCATCTCAAGATCGAGCGCGAGGGCGCCGGCGGCTGGCAGGGCACGATTTCGGTCGCCGAGCATCTCGGCAGCGACACCTTTCTCTACGTCGATGCCGGGCCGCTCGGGATGTTGACGGCGCGCTACATCGGCGAACTGAGCCTTCATGCCGGCGACCGCGTGTCGCTGGTGCCCGACCCCGCACGCATCCACCGCTTCGACGCGAGCGGCAACACGATCAGGAAGTAACAAGAAACGGGAAGACGGCCATGTACCTGGAAAAATTCAAGCTGAGCGGCAAGACCGCGTTTATCACCGGCGGCGGGCAGGGCATTGGGCGTGCCTGCGCCGAAGCGCTGGCCGAGGCAGGCGCCAAGGTGATTATCGGCGATCGCGACAGCAAGGTCGCTGGCGATGCCAAGGCCAGCCTGAAGGCGAAGGGCTACGACGTCGAGACCGCGATCATGGACGTCACCGACACCAAGCGCGTGGCGGAGGTCGCCAACGACCTCGTCGCCCGCCACGGCAAGGTCGACGTCCTCGTCAACAACGCCGGCATCGCCCGCAGCGAGACGCCGGCTGAGACCGTGACCGACGAGCATTGGCTCAACGTCATCGACGTCAATCTCAACGGAACCTTCTGGTGCTGCCGCGAGTTCGGCAAGCACATGCTCAAGGCCAAGAGCGGCGCCATCGTCAATGTCGGATCGATGTCCGGTTTCATCGTCAATAAGCCGCAGGAGCAGTGCTTCTACAACGCTTCCAAGGCCGGCGTGCATCACCTGACCAAGTCGCTGGCCGCCGAATGGGGCGCGCGCGGCATCCGAGTCAACGCGGTGGCGCCGACCTACATCGACACGCCGCTGAACGCCTTCGTGAAAAGCACCCCGAAAATGTACGATGCTTGGATCGGTGGAACCCCGATGGCGCGGATGGGACAGGTCGAGGAGATCGCCTCGGTCGTCCTGTTCCTGGCCTCGGAGGCCGCGAGCCTGATGACTGGCAGCATCGTGCTGGTGGATGGCGGCTACACTTGCTGGTAGGCTTATCGTCAAAACTGACGGAAGCGACCGGGAGCGACAATGCCGCGAGCGTATATCGGCGTCGATGTAGGGACCACGAGCACGCGGGCAGGGGTGTTTGACGAGGCGGGCACGCTGCTCGCGACCGCCAGGCATCCGATTCGAATCTGGCACGAGGCCGGCGATATTGTCGAGCAGTCCTCCCACGATATCTGGGAGGCCTGTGCCAGATCGGTGCGGGCGGCGATGGCGGAAGCAGCGATTGCGCCCGACAGCGTCGGCGGCATCGGCTTCGACGCCACCTGTTCCCTGGTGGTGCTCGACCGCCAAGGGGAGCCAGTCACGGTCAGCGCCTCCGGCGACAGGCAGCGCAACGTCATCGTCTGGATGGACCATCGCGCCGTCGCCGAGGCGCGGCTGATCAACGAGACCGCCGACGATGTGCTGCGCTATGTCGGCGGCTCGATCTCGCCAGAGATGGAGATGCCAAAGCTGTTGTGGTTGAAGCGGCATCTGCGCGCGAGCTTTGATGCTGCCGGGCATTTCTTTGATCTGGCGGACTATCTGACCTGGCGCGCGACCGGATCGCTGCAGCGCTCGACCTGCACCGTCACCTGCAAATGGAACTATCTCGCGCATGATGGCGGCGGCTGGAGCGGGCAATACTTCAAGCGCATTGGGCTTTCGGATTTCGTCAACGAAAAATATGCTCGCATCGGCACCGAGATCGTCGCCCCTGGCACGCGGCTCGGCACCGGTCTCACCCGAGCGGCCGCCGCCGATCTCGGCCTGCCCGCTGGCATTCCGGTCGGTGCCTCCTTGATCGATGCCCACGCCGGCGGCATCGGCGCGATCGGAGGTCGTGACGGCTCGGGCGGAACGACTGACGTTACCGATCGCCTTGCCTACATCATGGGAACGTCAGCCTGCATCATGGCGACGACCAAACAACCGTGCTTCGTGCCCGGCGTCTGGGGTCCCTATTACTCCGGCATGGTGCCGGACTTCTGGCTCAACGAAGGCGGCCAATCGGCCGCGGGCGCGGCAATCGACCATCTTCTCAAATCGCATCCCGGACATGCCGAGGCGATCGTCGCTGCCAGAAGCGAGGGCATCGATCTCATCGAGTTCCTCGAGCGCCGCATCATCGCGCGCGCCGGCGATGCCAGCCGCGCCGCGTTGCTCGCCCGCGACGTCCATGTGCTTCCCGAGTTCATCGGCAACCGTTCACCCTACGCGGACCCTGACACCCGTGCGGTGATCGCGGGCCTCGATCTCGACACTGATGTCGGTTCGATGGAGCGGCTGTTCATCGCCGGCCTCTGCGGGCTCGCCTATGGGCTCGCCGAAGTGATCGAGGCCTTTGCGGCCCATGGCGTGCATGCCGGCATCATGATCATGGGCGGCGGCGCGAGCCGCAGCCCCTTGGTGCGGCAGATCATGGCCGACACCACCGGCCTTACCGTCGCGCTGCCGCAGACCAAGGAGCCGGTGCTGCTCGGCGCTGCGATGCTGGGTGCTGTCGCCGGCGGCGCCTATGCCTCGATCGGCGAGACCATGGCAAAGATGTCGACTCTTGGGCGCAAGAGCGAGCCGACCACGCCCGACATGGCGGCGTTTCACAAGAAGAAGCGGGAGGTGTACAAGCTGCTGCGCGAGGTCGACCACGGCAGCCGCGCGGCGATGCGCGGCGTCGCCAAGGGGTAGAAGGACGCGAAGGGCCATGCTGATTTCCTGCGGCGATGCATTGATCGATTTCGTGCCGACGAAGAACGCCGACGGCCGCGAAGCGGTGATGCCGGCGGTGGGCGGCTCCTGCCTCAACGTCGCCATCGGCATCGCGCGGCTCGGCGCCCCGACCGGCTTTGTCGGCGGCATCTCGACCGACCTGTTCGGACGCATGATCGCAGATCACGCCGTAGCGTCGAGCGTCGAACTGGGCCTCGCCACCCGAAGCGATCACCAGACCACGCTCGCCTTCGTTCGCATCGTCGCGGGTGAATCGCATTACGCCTTCTATGATGCCGAAACCGCGACGCGGAATTGGACGTTTCGGCGCGGGAGCATCCCGTTCGATACGGTTGAGGCCGTCCATGTCGGCTCGACCACGCTGGTGAACGACCAGGGTGCGGCCGAGACCAAGGCCCTCATCGCGGACGCGAAGGCCTCGTCGACGATCTCTTTCGATCCAAATTGCCGGCCCAATCTGGTCAAGGACAAGCCGGCTTATCTTGCCCGCATGACCGAGTTCGCCGACAGCGCCGACCTCGTCAAGATGTCGGATGTCGACTTCACCTATCTCTTCGGCGAGGAGCCGTATCGGCAGCGCGCGAGCGCGATGCTGGGGCAAGGCTCGAGCCTCGTCGTCATCACCCGCGGCAACAACGGCGCCATCGCCTGGCATGCAAAAGCAGGGCAGATCGAGGTGGAAGCGCCGAAGGTGCAGGTCGCCGACACCATCGGCGCTGGCGACAGCTTTCAGGCCGCATTGCTGTTTGCCCTGCATAAGCAAGGCCGTCTCTCCCGATCGCAACTGAAGGGCATCGGCACCGAGGAACTCCGCCGCGCGCTGTCGTTCGCCGCCAATTGCGCCGGGCTGACCTGCACCCGCCCGGGCGCCGATCCGCCCTGGAGCCATGAAATCAGCTGGCGCTGGTAGGTAGCTCTCCTCACAGCCGCGCGACGACTTTCTCGGCGCACTTCAGAAATTTGGGGATCAACGGGCTCTGCGAGTCCCGCCGCCAGCATACCGCGATGTCGATGGAGTCGACTGTGTCCCGCAGCGGCCGGAATACGATGCCGCGCGGCGCGCCGAGCCTGGCGCAGGCCGGCAGGATCGCAAGACCTTCACCGGCGAGGACAAGGCTCATCGCCGAATGCGCCGTCTCGACACGGCTTGCGATCGGCATCACGATCTGATGCCGTCGCAGCAGGGCCGCGACCGCGGAGGAGGCGGGATCGCGCTCTGGCGGCGGCAGCGCGACCAGCGGACGGCCCTGCAATCGCGCCATCGGCACGGCGCCGAGACGCGCGAGCGGCGAGCGGTTCGGCATCGCCAGCATGAAGCGCTGCGCGCCGATCCGCGCCACCTGGATCTCGGGGTGATGGATCGCCGGCATGCACAGCGCTACCGTGACGCTGCGGTCGAGTAGCCGCGCCTCGCGTGTCGATGCGCTGAGGTCGACGAAGTCGAGATCAACGCCGGGAATGGATCGCCGCAGTTCGGGGATCAGTCGCGGCAGCATGGCGTTCGCCAGCACGAACATGTAGCCGACGGAGATCCGCCCGCGCCGACCGGCCGCAACCGCGCGGGCGGCTTCGATGCCATCTGCCGCAAGCGCCAGCGCCTCGCCTGCACGCGCCAGCAGGGCCTGGCCCGCGTCGGTCAGGTCCATGCCGCGCGTGCCACGGTGGAACAACGGTGCGCCGACTTCGGCCTCGAGCTTGCGGATCTGGACCGAGAGCGGCGGCTGCGCCATCCGTAGCCGCTCGGCCGCCTTGCCGACGCTGCGCGTCTCGGCCACGGCGACGAAATAGCGGAGCCGGCGAAGATCCATAGGCATACCGAAACCGTATGGGTTGACCACCAAAATCGTATTGGACGCCGAGTTAACAAAACTGTCATTCTCGTTGTCAATGCATGGGGCCAACGAAGGCCGTTTCGGAGCATGATCTGACGATGAACGGCGATCCCTGCCTGCTGTCCGCTACCGAATTGCGTCCGCTGATTGCGAACAAGCAGATTTCTCCCGTCGAAATCACCAGCGCGGTACTCGCGCGCGCCGAGGCGCTCCAGCCCAAGCTGAACTGCTTCATCACGATTTGTGGCGACGAGGCGATGGCAGCGGCACGCGAGGCCGAGCGCAAGGTCATGTCAGGCGAGCCGCTTGGTCTGCTGCATGGCCTGCCCGTTACAGTCAAGGACATCGTCAACACCAAAGGCGTGAAGACCACCTTCGGCGCCGTTCCTTACAAGGACAATGTACCCACCGAGGATGCCGTCGCGGTCGCAAAGCTGCGCGGCGCAGGCGCGATCCTGATCGGCAAGACCACGACGCCGGAATTCGGCAGCAAATGCCTGACCGATTCACCGCTGTTCGGCCGCACCCGCAATGCCTGGAGCGCGGAGCGCTCCTCCGGCGGCTCCAGTGGAGGTGCTGCCGTGGCGGTGGCGAGCGGCATCGCACCGCTGGCGATCGCGACCGACGGCGGCGGCTCGACGCGCATTCCGGCCGCCTGCAACGGCGTGGTCGGTTTGAAGCAGAGCAACGGCGTGGTCGCGCACAGCCAGGCGCTCGATGCATTCGGCAACCAGACCTATGTCACGCCGACCACGCGCACCGTCGCCGACACGGCTCTGATGATGCAGGCGATATCGGGCGAGGATGCCTGCGATCCCTGGTCGATCGGCATGCCCGTGCCCGATTTCATCGACACCGCCGCCCCGCGTGGCGATCTGCGCGGGCAAAAAATCCTGTTCTGCGCAGCGCCCCCAGGACGCCCGGTGTCAGCGGACGTCGCCGCGGCCTTCAAGGCGAGCCTCGACCGGCTCGCGAGTCTGGGCGCCGAACTCGAAGAGTTCGCCGGCGAAGGCTACGACGTCGAACCGATCTGGCGCGCCATCAACCACACCGTCTGGCGTTCGCGCTTTTCGAAGCTGGTGGCCGAGCATGGCGACGCCTTAAGCGAAGCCTTCGTCAAGCAGATTGCGCTGGCGACCAATGTCAGCGGCGTTGATTATCAGGAGGCGATGTTCGCGCGTACAGCGCTGTTCCGTCGCGTGCAATCATTGCTTGCGCGTGGGCACCTTCTGGCGATGCCGACCATCACCCGGACCGCGCTGCCGATCGACCAGGATCTGTTCGGCAAGATCGAGATTGACGGGGTGCAGTTTGACAGCGTCCGGCCGCACTGGTTCCCGTGGACCATGCCGTTCAACATGACCGGCCACCCCGCCGTCAGTTTGCCCTGCGGTTTCGGCCGCGACGGCCTGCCGATCGGGCTCCAACTCGTCGCCCGCTTCCGGGCCGATGCGGAATTGCTGCGCGCCAGCGCGCTGTTCGAGGCCTCGCACGACCTTCTCGCCCGCCGGCCGGAATGACGGCATGCACTGGCCAGCAAGGGGCTTGCGTCCGGCGTCCGGACATGTTGATCGTGCCGCTGATGAGCCCTGAGCCCGATCGCGCATGAGCGTATTTGTCCTTCGACGTGTTCTGACATTGCTGGCGACGCTGGTCGGCGCATCCGTGATCATTTTTCTGGTGCTGGACGCGTTGCCGGGCAATGCCGCCCAAATGCTGATGGGCGCCGACGCCTCGGCCGACGCGGTCCGCGCGCTCACGGTCAAGCTCGGGCTCGATCAGCCGCTGGCGGTCCGCTACGTGCAATGGATCAGGGGCCTCGTCGTCGGCGACCTCGGCAATTCCTATGTTTATGGCACACCGGTTGCGAGCCTGATCGCGGAGCGGCTGGTGCTGACCATTCCGCTCGCGATCATGTCGATGCTGATCACGGTCGTGCTGGCGCTCTCGGCCGGCATTTACACCGCTGCCAACCACAACAAGCTCGGCGATGTCGGCGTGATGTCGCTGACCCAGATCGGCATCGCGCTGCCAAACTTCTGGTTTGCCATTCTCCTGGTCCTGCTGTTCGCCGTGCGGCTGCAATGGCTTTCCGCGGGCGGATTTGCCGGCTGGGATGACGGCATCTGGCTGGGAGTCAAATCGCTGCTGCTGCCGTCGATCTCGTTGGCCGTGGTGCAGGCCGCCATTCTTGCCCGCGTCACGCGCTCGGCCGTGCTCGAAGTCCTGCGCGAGGACTTCGTCCGGACGGCGCGCGCAAAAGGGCTCGGCAAGCGCGAGGTGCTGTGGAGCCACGTGCTGCGCAATGCCATGATCCCCGTGATGACGGTGATGGGACTGCAATTCGCCAATCTGCTCGCCGGCACGATCGTGATCGAGAACGTGTTCTATCTGCCGGGCCTTGGCCGGCTGATCTTCCAGTCGATTGCCAACCGCGACCTGATCGTGGTGCGCAATTGCGTGATGCTGCTGGCCGCCATGGTCGTCATCGTCAATTTCGTGGTCGACGTGCTCTACGCCTTCATCGATCCCCGCATCAAGGTGCACGACCTGTGAGCGCGCCTCTAACCAGTTCAGTCGACGCGCCAGCCCCAACGCGCCCCTTGCCGGCAAAGACCTTCTGGGGCCGCGCGCTGCGCCATCGCAGTTTCGTGCTGGGCGGTGCACTGAGCCTGCTGGTGGTGGTCTCGGCGCTGCTGTCGCTGGTGTGGACGCCGTGGTCGCCTTACGAGATCGACATCGCCTCGAAACTCAGGCCGCCGTCGGCGGCGCACTGGCTCGGCACCGATTCCTTCGGTCGCGACATCGTCTCGCTGCTGCTCGCCGGCGCGCGCTCGACCATCCTGGTCGGCATCATCGCGGTCAGCATCGGTCTCACCTTCGGCGTCTGCCTCGGCCTGATTGCCTCGGCCAAGCGCGGCTGGACCGAAGAGATAATCATGCGCTTTTCTGACTTCACCTTCGCGTTCCCCGCCGTGCTCTCCGCGATCATGCTCGCGGCGGTCGCGGGGCCGGGCATGGTGACCTCGATCATCGCGATCGGCATCTTCCAGATCCCGACCTTGACCCGGCTGACGCGCGGCTCGGCCAATGCGATCTGGGCGCGCGAATTCGTGCTGGCCGCGCGCGCCTCGGGCAAGGGCGCCTTCCGCATCACCATCGAGCACGTGCTGCCGAACATCCTGTCGATCCTGATCGTGCAAGCGACGATCCAGTTTGCGCTCGCCATTCTTGCAGAGGCCGCTTTGTCCTATCTCGGCCTCGGCACGCAGCCGCCGCAACCGTCCTGGGGGCGTATGCTGAATGACGCGCAAACCATGTTGTTCCAGTCGCCGATGCTCGCGGTCTATCCGGGCGCTGCGATCGCCATCGCCGTGCTCGGCCTCAATCTGCTCGGCGACGGTCTTCGCGACTTGCTCGATCCCAGACTGGCGCGGGAGCGGTGACGATGGTTGATCCCGCAGCGCTGATCGAGGTCGCCAATCTCGGCGTCCGCCTCAACACAAGCCGCGGCCCAGCACAGGCCGTGCGCGGCGTCAGCTTTGCGCTGAAGCGCGGCGAGACGCTCGGGCTTGTCGGCGAATCCGGCTGCGGCAAGTCGGTCACGGCGCTATCGCTGATGGGATTGCTGCCTGACAGCGCGGCTGTGACCGGCAGCATCAAGCTTGATGGCAAAGAGCTCGCGCGGCTTCCGGATGCTGAATACTGCAAGCTGCGCGGCAACCGCATCAGCATGATCTTCCAGGAGCCGATGACGGCTCTCAACCCGATGCACACGATCGGCCATCAGGTTGCAGAACCCTTGCGGCGTCACAAGAAATATTCCGCCGCGCAGGCGCGGAGGGAGGCGATCGCCTTGCTCGACCGCGTCGGGCTGCCCGATCCGGCAAAACGCATCGATGCCTATCCGCACCAGTTCTCCGGCGGCCAGCGCCAGCGCGTCACGATTGCGATGGCGCTGGCCTGCGAGCCCGATCTGTTGATCGCGGACGAGCCCACCACCGCGCTCGACGTCACCATCCAGGGCCAGATCCTCGATCTCATCGCCGATCTGGTCGAGGAGCGCGGCATGTCGATGATCCTGATCTCGCACGATCTCGGCGTCATCGCCGAGAATGTGCAGCGCATGATGGTGATGTATGGCGGCACGGTGGTCGAGAGCGGGCCGACCGACGAGGTGTTCCGCCGCATGGGCCATCCGTACACGCAAGGCCTGTTCCGTGCCCGTCCAAAACTCGGTGCGCGCAAGGGGACGCGGCTGACGACGATCTCGGGCACGGTGCCGGAGCTCGCCGATCTGCCGGTCGGCTGCGCCTTCGGCGAGCGCTGTCCGCTGGTCGAGGAAAGATGTCGTGCGGCGCTGCCGCCGATGGTCGAGGTCGGCCCGGGCCACGCCGTGCGCTGCGTGCGCACCGATGTGTCGATGGCCGCGAATGTCGAGGCGCTGTCCGCATGACCACAGCACCTCTTCTCGACGTCAGGAATCTCGAGCAGCGCTACGCGCTGCCGCGCGAAAGCCTGTTTCGTCCGCCCGGAGAGGTGTGCGCGCTCAACGGCGTCAGCGTGCAGGTCCAGGCCGGCAAGAGCCTCGGCATCGTCGGCGAATCCGGATCCGGCAAGTCGACCTTCGCGCGCGTCGTGATGGCGCTGGAGCGGCCGACGGCGGGGCAGGTCACGCTGCTCGGCCGCGATCTCAACCGCATCTCGCCTGATGAATTGCGCCGCGCACGCCGCGATTTCCAGATGGTGTTCCAGGATCCTTACGGCTCGCTCGACCCGCGCCAGACCATCGCGCGGATCGTCGCCGAGCCGCTCACCGTGCTTGACGATGCCGACCGCAATACGTTCCGAGCCCGCGTTGCCGCCGTGCTGAAGCAGGTCGGCCTGCGCGAAGCGGACATGGACAAATATCCGCACGAATTCTCCGGCGGCCAGCGCCAGCGAATCGCCATTGCGCGCGCGCTGATCACGCAACCCAAACTGATCGTCGCGGATGAACCCGTCTCCGCGCTCGACGTCTCCGTGCAGGCCCAGGTGCTGAACCTGATGCAGGACCTCCAGGAGCAGTTCGGCCTCAGCTACATCCTGATCAGCCACGACCTTGCCGTCGTCGACTATCTCTGCGACGAGGTCGCGGTGATGTATCTCGGCCGCGTGGTCGAGCAGGGGCGGCCGGAAGACCTGTTCGAGCGCTGCGCCCATCCCTATACGCGGGCGCTGCTGGACGCCGTGCCGCGGGCACGCGCCGGGGGCGGTCGGCGGCGGCGCGGCGCCCAGGCGATCGCCTCGCAATCGGCGGCGGCGACCGGATGCCCCTATGTTGCGCGTTGTCCGCTCGCCGACCAGCATTGCAGCGAGGTTCCGCCCTTGCTACGCAGGGTGGGCGAGGGACATCTCGCCGCCTGCCACAAGGCGGAGGCCGTGATGGCATTGCCGCAGGCGGGCCTGGAAGGTTAGTGTCCGCCCGAGGATTGGCGTAGGCTGGAAACAGAGAAGGCCGGGGAGTTAGGCATGTTGAAGAAGCTTTCGATCGTCGCTTTTGCCGCCGCATTGGCCGCGGCGCCGCTGCCGGTGCTGGCGCAGGGCAAGAAGGACAGCGTCGTCATGGGCATGACGCTGGAGCCGCCGGGGCTCGATCCCACCAATGCCGCCGCCGCCGCGATCGCCGAGGTCACGCTCTACAACATCTATGAGACCCTGACCAAGATCAACGAGGACGGCTCGGTCTCGCCGCTGCTGGCCGAGAGCTGGACGGCATCGCCCGATTTGAAGACGTATACCTTCAAGCTGCGCAAGGGCGTCAAATTCCAGAACGGCGAGGCTTTCAATTCAGCCGCCGTCAAATTCTCGTTCGAGCGCAACGCGGCCGCGAACAGCACCAACAAGGACAAGAGCCTGTACCAGGCGTTCGAGAAGGTCGACGCGCCCGACGCCGACACGGTCGTGCTGACGCTGAAATATCCCGAGCCGAACCTGCCGTTCCTGCTGGGGCAGGCGAGCGGCTCGATCGTCGAGCCGAAGAGCGCGGCGACCAACATCACCCAGCCGGTCGGCACCGGGCCGTACCAGCTGGGCGGCTGGGTCAAGGGCTCCTCGCTCACGCTGAACAAATGGGCCGACTACCGCAACGCCTCCGCGATCAAGCTGTCCAAGGTGACGATCCGCTTCATCGGCGATCCGGCCGCGCAGATTGCAGCGCTGCTGTCCGGGGACGTCGATGCGTTCCCGCGCGTCACCACCCGCGGTGTTGCGCAGTTCAAGAACGATCCGCGCTTCACCGTGCTGATCGGCGGCTCCAAGGCCAAGACCATCGTCGCCATCAACGAGAAGAAGAAGCCGCTCGACGACGTCAGGGTGCGCCGTGCGATCCTCGCCGCCATCGACCGCAAGGCGATGATCGACGGCGCGGTCGAAGGCTTCGGCACGCCGATCGGCAGCTTCTACACGCCGGGCTCGCTCGGCTATGTCGACACGACTGGCATCAACCCTTACGATCCGGAGAAGGCGAAGAAGCTGCTGGCCGAGGCCGGCGTCACCACGCCGCTCGAGCTCAGCCTGAAGCTGCCGCCGCCGCCCTACGCGCGGCAGGGCGGCGAGATCCTCGCGGCCCAGCTCGCCAAGGTGGGCATCGTCGCCAAGATCGAGAATGTCGAGTGGGCGCAGTGGCTGTCGCAGGTGTTCGCGCCGAACGGGCCGCACAATTACGACCTCACCATCGTCTCGCATGTCGAGCCGTTCGATCTCGTCAAGCTGACCGAGCCCGACTTCTATCTCGGCTACAACAGCGAGGCCTTCAACGCGCTGTACAAGCAGATCGTGTCGACGCCTGACCAGGCCGGCCGCGCCAAGCTGCTTGGCGATGCCCAGAAGATGCTGGCGACCGATGCCGTGGCCGGCTTCCTGTTCCAGCCGCAATGGCCGACGGTCATCAACAAGAAGCTGAAGGGCGTCTGGAAGGAAGTCCCGCAGTTCGAGAACGATTTCTCGGCCTGGTCCTGGGAGTGAACCGCTCACCCAGGTCGAAGCTGACAGGTTGATTTTGACCTCTCCCCGTCGAGGGAGAGGTCATTTTTTGATCGCATCGAAGCAAGATCTGCAAAACAACCCCATGCACAGTAGACGGGGACAGTGCTTTCAATGGCTTGCGCGGCCCGCTTGAGCGCTTGTGCAATTTCGCGGCAAAGTTGACCCGTCGGGCAAAACACTGGCATGATGACATCATCGCGAGCCACCACCGGGCACTGGTCCTGCCGATGAGAAGCGACGCACCGTCCGAAGACGATGCGCCGCCCGTTGCTCACGCCGCTTTCGCCTCGACACTGCCGATCCAGTTGCGGGCCAGCGTCACGTCTGCTTGCGATATCTGATGACCTGCCGGCAAGACCTTGTGGTCGATCCGCGCCCCTGCGTCCGACAACAGCGCTGCAAGCTTGGCCGAATTGCTCGCCGGCACGATCGGATCGGCCTGCCCGGACAGCAGCAGAACGGGCTTGCCGTCGAGTTTAGCCATGGGCGGATCCGACAGCGGCACCATGGCGCGCAGCAGGATCGCGCCGGCCAGCACCTCCGGCTTCAGCAGCAACAGCGCGGCTGCGATGTTGGCGCCATTGGAGAAGCCGACCGCAACGGGCGCGGCGATGCCGTATTGCGTCCGCGCGTCGGCGACGAAGTCGGCGAGTTCGATCGCGCGGCGGCGCACGTCGGTCTCGTCGAACACGCCTTCGGCAAGGCGGCGGAAGAAGCGCGGCATGCCGTGCTCGAGCACGCGGCCGCGCGGCGAGAGCAGCGCTGAGCCCGGCGAGATCATCTTGCCGAGCCCGAGCAGATCGTTCTCGTCGCCACCGGTGCCGTGCAGCAGCAGCAGAGGTGGGGAGCCCGCGCTGGTCGCGGGCTCGAAACGATGGATGAAGTCGGTCATGACGCGGTCTCTTCCAGGCTCGGCAGCACGCCTTCGATCTGCTTGCGATGCTGTTCGAGGAAGCTGGGCAGCTTCAGGTCACGTCCAAGCGTCGCCACGGGCTCGTCCACGGCGAAGCCGGGGATGTCGGTTGCGATCTCGAACAGAACGCCGCCGGGCTCGCGGAAGTAGATCGAGCGGAAGTAGTTGCGGTCCCGCTGCTCGGTCGGATGCAGGCCATGACTGGTCACGAGCCTCTCGGCCATCTTGCCCTGCTCGGCATCATCGGCCGCGCGGAAGGCGATGTGGTGCACCGAGCCGCCGCCCTGGTGGCCGCGCAGAAAGCCCTTGGCCTCGTAGATGTCGACGACGCTGCCCTCGGCATCGCCAGGCGCCTTGAAGCGGATCACCGAGCCTTCGCGGCCCGTCTCCTTGAAGCCGAACACATCGGTGAGGACGGCGGCCGTCTTCGCCGCGCTATCGAGCAGCAGGGTCACGCCGTGGAAGCCACGGATCGCATGCTCTGATGGCACGTCGCCATTGCTCCAGCCGGGCTCGTTCTCGGCGCCGGGGACGCCGACAAGGGCCAGCGCCATGCCGTCAGGGTCGGTGAACGGCAGCACGGACTCGCCAAAACGCTTTTCGAGCGCCTCGTAGGCAATGCCCTTCTCGATGAAGCGCTGCGTCCAGAAGCCGAGCGAGCGTTGCGGCACGCGAAACGCGGTCTGATGGGTCTCGCCGACGCCCCGTCGTCCCGGAGACACGCCAGCCCAGGGGAAGAAGGTCAGGATGGTGCCGGGGCGGCCGGTCTCGTCGCCGTAATAGAAGTGATAGGTGCCGGGATCGTCGAAATTGACCGTCTTCTTGACGAAGCGCAGGCCGAGATCCCTGGTGTAGAAGCCGAAATTGCGGATGGGGTCGCCGGCAATCGCGGTGACATGGTGCAGTCCAGACATTGTCGTCCTCCAAAAACTCGGGGAGCGGGTCTTGCTCTCTGGCCGGAAATATCGTTCCGCTTTGGATTGGAGACAATCTATGCAAATATGACGGCTATGTCTACGATTTGGAAACAATCGAGGCCCGGCCTTGGATAAGGTCGCCAGCCTCCGGGCCTTCGTGAAAGTGGTCGAAAGCGGCAGCTTTGCCGAGGCCGGGCGGCAATTGCGGCTGTCGCGCTCGGCGATCAGCAAATACATCGCCGACCTCGAGGAGAGCCTCGGCGTCCAGCTTTTGAACAGGACCACCCGTCACGCCAGCCCGACCGAGAACGGCCAGCGCTATTTCGAGCGGGCGGTCGTCATCCTCTCGGAGATCGAGGCCGCCGACCAGGCCGTGGCGCAGGCCCAGTCGGCGCCGCGGGGCCTGCTGCGGGTCAATGCGCCGATGTCGTTCGGTACGATGCGGCTCGGGCCCGCGCTCGCGGACTTCATGGAGACGTATCCGGAGCTTCAGCTCCAGATCGTGCTGAGCGACGATTTGCTCGATCCGGTGCAGGACGGTTTTGACGTGACCTTGCGGATTGCCGAGCTGGAATCCTCGAGCCTGATCGCGCGAAAAATCATCCCGGTGCCGCGCATGATCTGCGCTTCGCCCGATTATCTCGCACGTCACGGCACGCCAAAGCATCCGCAGGATCTGCGCGCGCATGCCTCGCTCACCTACGGCTTCCTGCTGACGGGCAATCAGTGGAAGCTGTCAGGCCGCGATGGCGACCACTGGATCCAGCCGGACTGGTCGCTCTGCGTCAACAATGCCGAAGTGCTTCGTGATGCCGCGATCAAGGGCAGGGGCCTCGCGCTGCTGCCGGAGTTCATTGCCGCTGATGCTTTGAAGAGGGGCGAGTTGCGGACGGTGCTCGATGATTATTCGGCGCCGCCGCTTGCGCTCTATGCGGTGTATCCGCCGACGCGGCATTTGTCGGTGAAGGTGCGGCTGTTCATCGATTTTCTGGTCGAGCGGTTTGGGCGGGAGGAGGCGGCGGGCTGAGGCGCCGAGGCGGGGAATGTGGACTCAGATCAAATGCCACGCTTGCTGTCGGGCAATCCGAGAATAATGCCAAGGAACCAACCGCCAAAGAAAGAGACGATCAGCATGAGGAGATCGGTCGTAACGGAAGGACCGAACTCCTGCGGGCCTCGAACCCGATCAAACCCGATGAGCCCCAGCGCACAAGCTCCCGCGGAGAATACGGGCAAAAACACTGCGAGCCGTCCCTGAGGGTTCTGTGACAGAGCCCTGGATCGACGGTACGAGATCGCGGCACTCGAGACGATCACGATCAGACAGGCAGTGAGGAACATGGACATTATCCTTCGTGCCTTGCAGCGTACTCGCTAGATCAAAAGAAAGCCTTTCCGAGCAGATCGAAGTTTATCGATTGCCGTATGGATTGATATCTGTAACCGCACACGATGCGGACGAAGTCAGCTCTGGGTCCACTAGCGCAAGCCGCGATCGGGCTTGCCTAGCCGTGAAGCTGCGCGTTCAGGCCGTCCCAATTTCCCTTGCGTTTTGTCGCCTCGAGCGCGCCGCTCTGGGAATTGCGGCGAAAGAGAAGGCCCTTCTGGCCCGAGAGTTCCTTGGCTTTCACGACGCGGCCATCTTCCAACAGAATGCGCGCGCCTGCCGTGACGTAGCAGCCTGCTTCGACGATGCAATCGTCACCCAGTGAAATGCCGATACCGGCGTTGGCTCCGATCAGGCAGCGCTCGCCAACCGTGATCTTCTCTTTGCCTCCGCCTGACAGCGTCCCCATGATCGAGGCGCCGCCGCCAATGTCGCTGCCGCTTGCCACGACCACGCCGGCGCTGATCCGGCCTTCGACCATGCAGGGACCGAGCGTGCCCGCATTGAAGTTGCAAAAGCCCTCATGCATCACGGTAGTGCCCGGAGCCAGATGGGCGCCGAGCCTGACGCGATCCGCATCCGCAATTCTCACGTCCGCAGGCGTCACGTAATCTGTCATGCGGGGAAACTTGTCGATGCCTGCAACCTCGAAGGCGAGACCACGCTTTCGCGCCAGCAGCCGCACATCCGTGACGCGCGCGGGTTCGCAGGGACCGAGGCTCGTCCAGGCTACGTTGGGCAACAGACCGAAAATGCCGTCGAGGTTCAGGCTATTCGGCTGGACCAGCCGGTGGCTCAACAGATGCAGGCGAAGATAGGCGTCGTGCACGTCCGTCGGCGCGGATTCGAGAGAGCCAATGCTTGTGCGGACGGCAACGATGTCGACGTTGCGGATGTCGTCGTGTCGCGCATAGCCGTCGGCCAGCTCGCCCAACGATTTGACGATCTCGTCATTCGTAAGCCGGACCGTCGCCGTCTTGTCGGCCTCCGCAACCAGGGTTGGCTTGAGAAACCAGGAATCCAGCACGCGACCGTCGGCGGTAACAGTCGCAAATCCCTCGCCCCGCGCGCCCTTCAGCTCCATCGCCATTTGAATTCCTCCCAGTGCAATCCTTCGCAGTGGATACGCGAGTTCTCGCCAGGGGGAAAGCCGGGCTGAGGCGCGTCAGCCCGGCTCGTCGCCTTATTTCCTGCCGTCGAGGAACTCGCGGACCGCCTTGATGGTCGCCGCCGGATCCTCTTCCATCAGCCAGTGCCCGGCGCCAGGGACCACCACTTCGGTGACATCGCTCGCCGCATTGCGCATCACGACCGCTTCCATCTTGCCAAATGACTTTTCGCCGCCGACGGCGAGCACGGGCATGGTCAGCTTGGTCGAGATCTGCTTCTTGTTGTCCTCGGCGTCGGTACGGATCGCCCTGAACTGGGCGAAGGCGGAATGCATCGCGCCCGGCTGCGCATAGAGTTTTGCGTAGTGGCGGCGCGTCGCTTCGTCGACCTTGGAAGGCGTGCCGGCAAACTCGTTCCAGAAGCGGTCGAGATAGATGCGCTCGCGGCCCTTGACCAGCCGCTCCATGTCGGGGCCGCCGAAATCGAAGTGCCAGAGCTGCGGGCTGCGGACGATCTCGTCCCACGGCGGCACGCCGGGGACGGGGGCATCCATGACGACCAGCTTCTCGGTCAGGTCGCGGTAGCGCGCCGCGTAGGCATACGCGACCATGGTGCCGATGTCGTGTCCGACGACGACGGCCTTGTCGATGCCGAGCGACTGTAGGACGGCCCGCATATCGGCGGCCTGGCTCCATTTGTCGTAGCCGGTTTCGGGCTTGGCCGAGAGGCCCATGCCGCGCAAATCAGGCACGACCACGGTGTGGTCGCGAACGAGGTCCGCGCCAAGCTTCGCCCACATGTCGCCGGTGTCGCCAAAACCGTGGATCAGGATCACGGCGGGTCCCTTGCCGCCGACGCGCACGTGGATCTGCGTGCCGTTGGCCGGGATGGTTTTGGTCTGGAAGCTGGACGGGAAGGGTTCCTCGGCGCGGGCGGCCGCCGGCGCGAGCAACATGAGGAGAATGGCGAGATGTCTTGCGCGCACGGGCGGTCCTTATCATTTTGTGTTTCGGATCGCAGAGGTAGTTGGAGACCGATCGATCTACAACAGGAATCCGTGCGAGCGGCCGTAGCAATCGTGCGAGATTGCAATCTCTCGGCCGGATCGCATTTTCAATGCGATCCGACCTCGTCCTTCGAGAGAGATGGGTGCTCCGCGGGCGCGAGCAGGTCGTCGAGCGCGTTCATCGAGGCTTCTCGAAGCGCGGCGAGCTCGCGCGCGGCATCCTGACATTCGCCTGAAGACATCGATGGCGCTGCCTGCTCGACGTCACGACAGCGATCGAACAGTCGGACGAGGCCCAGCGCACTCGCCGCGCTGCCGAGCTGGTGCGCGGATTGCGCAAGCTGTTTGTGATCGCCGGCTGCGGCGGCGGCAGCGATGTCGGCGATCAGCTTTTCGCCTGTCTCGTCGAGCAATCGATGCAGCTTCGCGATCTGCGAGGTGCCGAGCAGGTCCTTCTGGTCGGCGAGAAAGTGCCGGTCGATCAAGGCTCCGGTTTCCGGCCGCGGATCCGCCGCGCCTCGTTCGGGCTCGTTTTCGAGCGCCTCGCGAAGCGCGTTCATGAGGATCGGCTTGCTGACGACCTTGCCGATCCCGGCGGCGGTCAGGCGCTCGCGGGTGTCGCGGGACACGTCGGCGGTCACGACGATGATCCGCGGCATCGGTTGCAGCGGGAGCTGCCGAATGCGCGTGGCCGCCTCGACGCCGTCCATGTCGGGCATGTGCAGGTCCATCAGGACCACGTCGAACGGCTGTTTGCCGGCGAGCGCGACGGCGGCGGCACCGTTCCTCGCGATCGCGGCGCGGTGCCCGAGCCTGATCAGAATGGCTTCGCCGACCTCGCAATTCACGGGGTCGTCGTCGACCAGCAGCACGCGGAATTGCCGCGACGGCGGCGGAAGCGCGCCGAGTGCGATGCCGCTCGCGGCCAGGCCGAGCGGCACGAGAAGCGTGAACACGCTGCCGGCGCCCGGCGCGCTCTCCACCGTCAGCTCGCCGCGCATCAGCCGCGTCAGGCGGCGCGCGATCGCAAGGCCAAGGCCGGTGCCGCCGAACCGCCGCGCGATGCTGTCGTCGGCCTGCACGAAATCCTCGAAGATCCGCTCGTGCATGTCGGGTGCGATGCCGATGCCGGTGTCGCGGACGATGACGCGCAGCAGCGCATGATCGTCATGCCGTTCGGCGGTCGCGCTCAGCGCGATGCCGCCGCTCGGGGTGAACTTGATGGCGTTGCCGATCAAATTGAGCAGGATGCGGTTGAGCCGGACGGGATCGCCGTGAACGGAGCTGTTGACTGTCGCATCGCAGGCGAGGTCGAAGGAGAGGCCCTTGCCGAACGCCTGCGGACGCATCAGGTCGACGGCCGTCTCGATCAGCTGGTCGAGGCGGAAGTCGCGCGTCTCCAGCGCCTCCGTGCTGGCCTCCAGGCGTGCATATTCGAGAATGGCGTCGACCAGGGCGATCAGCGTTTCGCCCGAGGCGGCGGCGGTCGCGAGGTGGCGGCGCTGGACTTCGCCGAGCCGGCCGTCGTCGAGCAGTTGCAGAACGCCCATGACGCCGTTGAGCGGCGTGCGCAGCTCGTGGCTGACGACGGCGAGGAAGCGCGATTTGGTCTCGTTGGCCGCGACCGCGACGCTGCGCGCGCGCTCGGCCGCATCGTGCTCGGCAAGGGCGTGATCGCGCGCCTTCTCGAGCTCGGAGGTGCGCTCGATCACCTTGCGCTCGAGCGTCGCATAGGACTCGTGCAGATGTGCGGCCATCCGGTTGAACTGGTCGCCGAGCGCCTCCAGCTCGTCGCCGGTCTTGATGGCGAGCCGCAGCCCGAGATCGCCGCTGCCGATCCGCTGGGCACCCTGGCTCAGCATCTGGATCGGCACGGTCATGCGCCGGCTGAGCCAGAGCGACACCAGCGTCGCGAAGGCCAGGAGGACGATCAGCAGAAACGCCGACCGTCCGATCGAGGCGTAGATCGGCGCGTAGGCTTCGCTGAGCGGAAGCTCGGCGAACACCAGCCAGCCGAGCGAAGGCACCGTGGCGTAGGTCGACAGCACGCGCTGACCGGAAAAATCCTCCTTGATGAGGCCGCCCGAGGGGGGGCCGACCCCGTCGAGCGCGGCGCGCACGTCCGGATGCGAGGAGAGATCGCTGCGGCGGAGTGCCGGCCACAAATCGGGATGCGCGATCAGCACGCCGAGGCGGTCGACCACATAGGCCTTGCCCGTATTGCCGACCCTGATCCCGGCGACGAGGTCCCAGATGAAACGCAGATTGACCTCGGCGACCACCACGTTGGGCGTGCTGCCGGCCCCGCGCACCGCAATCGTCATGAACGGCTCGGTGTCGTCGAAGAAGTAGACCGGCCCGTAATAGGCCCGGCTTTCATTGGCGCCGCGAAAGGCGGCAGAGGAGGAATGGTCGACGTTGCTGCCGACCCTGTCCGCGACACGGCGCGACACGCGCACCTGCTCGCGGCCCTTTGCATCGAGCTCGGTCAATTCGGCGATCGCGGGCGACAGACGCAGCAGGCGGATGGCGTTGAGGCGCTCGTCCTCGTTGGTCGACAGCTCCGGAGGCAGGCGCGAGAGCCATCTGATCTGGTTTTCGATCTGGCCGACGAACTGGCCGATCTGGATCGCCGCGCTTGCGGCCTGCTCGCGCTGGGCTGCGGCGAGAAGCTGCTTCTGCTCGCGATAGGAGAACCAGACGTCGAAGCCGGTATTGATGGCGAGCGCGGCAAAGGCGAGGGCGACGATCGCGTAGAGATATTTGCGGAACAGCCGGCCCGGAGGCGTCCGCAAATGTCCCTGGTCGATCTCTTCGTTCACTCGCGGATCTCGTCGGCGCGCGCCAGCAGGGTGAACGGGATCTTCAGCCCGAGCGCCTTGGCAACGGTGCGGTTGATCAGCAGCTCGTATTTTCGCGGCGACTGCACCGGCAGATCGCCGGCCTTGGTGCCGCGCAGGATGAGATCGACGTAATCGGCCGAGCGCACCTCCAGCGTCGGCCCGTAGCTCATCAGCCCGCCCGCCTCGATGAAATAGTGGAACGGATAGATCATGGGCACGCCATACCTGGCGGTCGTCGCGACGATCGCTCGCCGGTTGATCACGAGAAAACTGTCGACCAGCGAGATCATCGCCGCCTTCGGCGGCTCGGCGAAACGTCCGATCGCGCCGTCGATCTCCGCTACGGTGCCGATGGGCGCAAGCACCACCGCGACGCCCGAGGAAGCGGCCTCCTGCTCGAGCGAGTCGAGGTAGTAGCGTCCGGCGCGAGGCGTGCTCGCCGGATTGAACAGGACGCCGACGCGCTGGATGTCCGGAACGGCCTCCTTGATGAGCTGAAGCCATTTGCCGCCCATCTCGGGCGTGCTGCTGGTGAAGCCCGTGACATTGCCGCCGGGGTGGGCAAGGCTTTGAACGAAGCCATTGCCGACGGGGTCGTTCGAGGTCGCGAAGACGATCGGGATCGTGGTGGTGGCCGCCATCATGGCTGCGGTATCGACGGTCGAGCCGGTCAGGATGACATCGGGCTCGAGATCGATGAGCTCTTGCACCGCGGTCTTCATCTGCGCCGGTCCGCCGAACGTCGAGCGGATCTCGAAACGATAGTTGACGCCTTCGACCCAGCCGCGTTGTCGCAAGCCCGCGATCAGCGCGCCGAGGCGGGAGGTCGAACTCTCGGTGATATTTCGCCTGGTCAACTCGTCGTCGAGCGGCAGGCCGGTGATAGAGGCGACGATTCGGATGCGATCCGACGTTGCGCCTGATGCGAGGAAGCCTGCCGCAGTTGCGCCCGCAAGCCGAATGAAATCGCGGCGGGCGACCGCCGGCACAACGCGGGCAGGAGCAAGCCGCTCAGTCATGAAATGTTTCGCAAAAGTTGTCCCGGCGATGTGCATAACGCGAAAGGCTTGCGACCACAATTGATGAAAAAATGCGCTTGTGAATGTTCATTCGCAGCCACGGGCAGCCCGATACCGTATTGCTACGTAAATCGCTGTTTCGATCGATGTCCGCTCCGTGATGCCTCGTAACGCCTTGTGGCATTGCAACATTTCCGTCCCGGTTGAGACGCGTTTCGCGGAGGCCGATTAACGAACCGCCGATTTTTGAGTCGTTGTTTCCAGTTGTTTTCGAAGGTTTACGATGCGCAAAATCTACCTCGCCTCGGCCCTGGTTGGCCTTCTCACCACTGTTGCGGTCGGGCCGCTGGCCGCCCAGGGCGCGACGCCCAAGCAGAAAGCCGTGGCCGCTCCGAAAGCGGTCGCGGCGGGCGCTCCGCCGGTTGCAGCAGCCCCCGCCGCTGCGGCGCCGGCCGCCTCTACCGAGACCGCTGCGGCGTCCGCCGACGACAAGGTCAAGGCGATCGACGGTTTCCGCTCCGCCAAGTTCGGCATGAACGAGGCCGACGTCCGCGCGGCGATGGCCAAGGACTTCAACCCGAAGGCCGACGCCATCAAGGCCCAGGACAACCCGTCCGAGCTGACCCACAGCGTGCTGCTCTCCGTTCCGGAGCTGCTGCAGAACGGCGGCACCGCCGAGCTCTCCTACGTGTTCGGCTACAAGACCAAGTCGCTGATCCAGGTCGGTGCGGTCTGGTCCAAGGCCACCGATGCGGCCATGACGCCGGAGAAGCTGTTCTCCAACGCCAACATCCTGCGGGCGCACTTCCTCAGCGAGGGCTTCAAGCCCGAATCGATCGCGGTCAACATGCCCGTGAACGGCGGCATCGTGATGTTCCGCGGCAGCGACACCAAGGATCGTTCGGTGATCCTGCTGCTCCAGGGCACGTTCGAGAACAAGGAGAACAATCAGCGCGTGCTCACGCCGACGGGCCTGCTGCTGTTCTACGTGGCCGACGCCAAGAGCCCCGACGTCTTCAAGCTCCCGCCCGGCCAGTTCTGACCGCGGGCGATCTCTCGTCGTTCTCCCACGTGGTCGTGGATCGGCGCCAATGCCGATGAAGAGGGACTGAAATGCGCGGACCATTTGCGACGCGAGACGGCAACGGCGAACGGATGCTGCAAGGACTTGCACGCTTCCGTTCGATGTCGTTGCTCTGCGCGATGCAGATGGTCTTTCTGCCCGTCTTCAGCGTCCGCCTTCAGGCGCAGACGGCGAACGTCATCGTTCCGGACGGGCGCACCGGTACGAGCCTGCAGACCTCCGGCAGCGTCACCAACGTCACGACGTCGACGGTGTCGGGCGCCAACGCCTTCAACTCGTTCTCGCAGTTCGGCGTCGGGCAGGGCAACACCGTCAATCTGCAACTGCCGACCGGCACGCAGAACCTCGTCAACATCGTTCGCGACGCCCCCGTCTACGTCAACGGCACGCTGAACTCCTACATGAACGGGGCGATCGGCGGTAACGTCTACTTCGCCGATCCCAAGGGTTTTGTCGTCGGCCGCAGCGGCACCGTCAATGTCGGCAGCCTCAACGTCTCGACGCCGACGCGCGAGTTCACCGACAGCCTGATCGGCCCGGGTGGCGCGGTCAACGGCACCGCGGTCGGCAATTTGATGGCGGGCTCGTTCCCGGTCTCGCCTGACGGCAATATCAGGATCTACGGCCGGATCAACGCCATCGACGGCGTTCGCCTGACCGGGCAGAACGTGCTGGTCGGCGGCGCGAGCCAGCGCGACATCGCCAATCTCGATCACGCCGCGAAGTTCGCGGCGTCGGTCAATTCGAAGGGCCTGCGCAGCGCCAGCGCCATCACCGTCTCCAACGGCTCGATCCATATCGGCGCCGTCAACAAGGCGACGGTCAACGGGCGGCTGACCGCGCGCAGCAAGACCACGACGCCGAGCAACATCACCGTCACGGCCGGCAACGGCATCGAAGTCGGCAAGAACGCCAGGCTCGCTACCGCCAGCAGGACCGGCGATGCCGGCAACATCACGCTGAAGACGCAAGGCGACATGACCGTCAGGAGCGGCGCGAAGATCGATGCCGGCGCCGCCAGGGGCAATGGCGGTCTGGTCGACCTCAGCGCCGACGGCAGGTTCGATATCGGCGACAAGGTCCAGATCGATCTGGCGGCGCCGAACGGCAGGCACGGCACGCTGGTTCTCGATCCCGTCGACATCGTCATCGGAGACGCCTCGCAGGGCGATGCCAATGTCAACATGTCGAACGCGACGGTCGCGGCCGCGATCTCGGCCCTGAACGGTACCGGCACCTTCACGCTGCTGGCGAGCAATTCGATCACGATCGACCAGCACGGCCGGGTCGACGCCGGCGCCGGCGGCCTCAACGTCACCCTGAGCGCGCCGACGCTGACCCTGCTGGCCGGCAGTTACGTGCGCGGCGATACGGTGCTGCTGGATTCCGGCGTGAGCGGCACCATCAACGTCAACGCTGCCGCCAATGGTGGCGCGCAGGTCGTGGCGAATACCGCGCTGCAGTTCAATGCCGCGCACCTTATGCTGACCAGCACGGCTGCTGCGATCGTGGGCGACGGCACCGTCTCGGCCAACAGGACCGCAACAGGGTTCATCTCGAACGCGACGATTGCCCGGTACGCCGCCGCGATGAACGGGGCAGGCGATCTGACCGTGAGCGCGGCAACCTCCATCATCGTGGACGCCACCGGCATCGTCGATACCCGCGAGATCAGCGGCGGCCTTTCCACCGCAAGCTCGCTCGGCGTGACGCTGAAGGCGCCGACCGTCAGCATTCTGGCCGGCGGCCAGGTCCTGACCAAGGCGATCAACGATTCCGACTCGGCCTTCACGACCGGAGACATCACCCTCGATGCCACCGGCACGTCCGGGGGCACCGTTTCGGTGGCCGGTACGCTGGCCGGCGGCATCACCACGTTGCAGGCCGGCGCCTCGGTCACGCTGGGTGCGACCGCCGTCATCGACACCCGCATTCGCGATTCCGACGGGTTTGCCGCCGCGAATTCGCAAAACGTCGTGTTGACCGCCCCGTCGATCACCGCATCGCAGGGCAGTCAAATTCTCGCCGGTGCGGTCAATGCCGACGGCACGACGACCTATGTCGGCGGCAACGTCAGGTTCGACGCGACGGGTTCCTCGAGCGGCGTCGTCGCGGCCAATGGCGCAATCGTCGGCGACAATGTCGACCTCTGGGCCGGTTCGACCGTGAATGTTGGCGCGCAGGCCACGATCGCCTCGTCGGTTCCGTTGGGCACGGCGGCGATCACGCTGCAGGCGCCGAACATCTCGGTCGCGACGGGGGCGGCGTTTTCGGCGCCGGGCGTCAACGACGGCGACCCGGTCGCGGGCGCGGTGGTCAACTACGCCCTGCAATCGGCATTCTCGGTCAACGACGCCACCAGCGTGCAGCAATACGTCGCCGCACTCAACGGCAGCGGCAAGATGAATTTGTCCTCGACGGTCTCGTTGGCCGTCGGCGCGGCGGGCGTCATCAGCGGCGGCAATCTGGACGTCACGCTGAGCGCGCCGTCGATCACGCTCGCAGGCGGCAGCAGCGTCAGCGGCAATGCCGTGTCCCTGCTGGCCGGCAACGACCTCAACATCGACGCCAGCCGGATCGGCGGTGCCCAGATTTCGTCGGCGACGCCGCTGCACCTGGTCGCGCCCACGCTCAGCCTCACCAACGGCGCCGCCGACGTCGTGATCGGCGATGTCGCCGCGGATGCCGCCGTCAATCTGACGAATTCAACGATCGCGAATTATCTCGCCGCCGGCCCGATCGAGACCTTCAGGATATCCGGCGCGTCGTCGATCGCGGTCGATGCCGCCGGCGTCATCGACGTCCGCCATCAGAGCGGAGGGGTTAGCAATGGAGCGCCGGCGAACATCGTCCTTGCCGCGCCGACCATCGGCATTGCCGCCGGCGCGTCCGTGCGCTCCGACGTCGTCAATTCCAGCAGCACGTTCTATACGGCCGGCAACATCTCGCTGACCTCGTCGAACATCACTGTCGGTGCCGGAACGTTGAACGGCGGCCTCGTGACGTTCAACGACGGACAGAGCGCGATCTATGTCGGTCCGTCCAGCGACCAGAACGCCGCCAACGCAGGCTTCCTCTCCAACGCCAGGATCGCGAGCTATTTGGCCGCGCTCGCCGGGTCGAGCACGTTCGGGCTTTCCGCCAGCAGCTCGATCTCGATCGACAACGGCGCCGTCGTCGCCGGTGGAAGCTCCCGCAACCTGAACTTTTCCGCGCCGACACTGACCTTCGCGGCCAACAGCACCGTGAGCGGCAACACCATCCTCCTGAACGCGGGCAGTGCCGGCGTCATCAACATCAACGCCGCCTCCAGCGGCGGGGCGCAGATCAACGCGCAAACGCCGCTGCAACTGACCGCTTCGCAGATCAACCTGAACACCGGCGCCGCGACCGCCATGTTCGTCGGCGATGCCGGCACGTCGACAAACAATGCCGCGTCCGGGTTCGTCTCCAATGCGACGGTGGCGCGCTATGTCACCGCGATGCACGGCATCGGCACGCTGCAACTGTCGGCGTCGTCGTCGATCACGGTCGACGGTACCGGCGTCGTCGACGGCACCCAGATGAGCAACAACGTGTCCACCGGCAATTCGGTGAACCTGCTGCTGACCGCGCCGACGATCACGGTCGCCGCGCTGGGCAAGGTGGTTGCGCTCGCGGTCAACAGCGGCACGAGCTACACGTCCGGCACGGTCACCCTGAATGCAGCCGGCAGCGGCTCGGGTCTCGTCAGCGTCGGCGGCACCGTCAAGGGCGGCACGGTCTTGCTCAGTTCCAACCTGATCACGGTTGCGAACGGAGCGACGCTCTCGGCCGGCGCCAACGGCACGGTGATCTTCGCCTTCGACGAAGACCTGACGGTCAATAGTTCGTCGGGCAGCAACGGCTCAGGCGGCATCCTGTCGAACAACGTCATCGCCAACTATGTTGCCGCCATGAGCGCGGGCACCTTCGCGCTGTCGGCTGGGTCCCATGGCCTGACGCTGGCATCGACGGCATCCATCACCGCCGGCAACGGCATCGCAGTGGGTCTGTCCGGCGCCACGCTGAACGTCGTGTCCGGCGCGTCCATCAATGCGGTCACGGTCGGGTTCGGCTTCAACGAGGACAACATCGTCATCGCGGCGAGCAATCCGAACACGCCGGACTATGCGTTCGTCAGCAACAGCCAGATCGCGGCGCTGATTCTCGCGTCGGCCAACGCGACCAAGCTGACGATATCGGCGAACAAGCAGATCAACGTCGCAGCGTCTGGCATCATCGACACCCGCTTCCTCAACGCGCAGTCTCACTCTACGCACAATGCGCTGGGAATCGAGCTCGACGCGCCGATCATCACGGTCGCGACCGGTGCCCAGATCCTGGCCAAGGCGATCAATTCCGGCGGCAGCACCTTCACCGACGGTGACGTCACGCTGTCCGCGGCCTGGAGCACCAGCCTGATTTCGGGCCTTGCAAGTTCGACCACCAGCATCGCGGTCGACGCGGCAACGATCACTGGCGGCAACGTTACCATTGCCGCCAACTCGTCGGCGTCGTCGAACTTCACCAGCAACGCCTTTGGGTATTTGGCCACGATCGGCGTGTTGCTCGCCGGGTTGGGCGTCAATGGCGGCTACGTCGCCGGCGAATCGACCGCAACGGTGGCGATCAATTCGTACGCCAACATCTCGGGATCCGGCAACGTCGCGATCACGGCAACGGGGTCGGAGACGGCGGCAGATCCCGTCGTCGCTGTGAGCGCGATTTCGCCGTTCGGCGCCTCCGTCGTGGTCGGCAGCGTGAAGGCGAACGTCTCGGTGACCGTCGCCGATCATGCGACGATCGCAGCCGGCGGATCGCTGCGGGTCGCTGCCGCCAATGATGCCACGCTGGATGTGTCAGCGCTGACCATCACGACGGCGGGGCAGTTCATCACGACCGTGGCCGTTGGCCAGGCCGACATCCAGACCCAGGCCATCGTGAACAGCCGCGCCAATATCAGCGCCGGCGCCGGCGGCATCAGCGTCACCGCGCGAAACGGCAATTCGTTCTCGACCAGCGCCACGGCGTTCGCCTTCAACCCGACGACCGGCTCCGGTGGCGTCGGCGCAGTCGCCGCCGTCAGCAATGTCAGCAGCGTGGCAACTGCGATCCTCGGCGCCGACGTCGGCAGTTCGAGCGCGGCGGCGCCGGGCCCGGTGCAGGTCTCGGCGTTTTCGGATACCAGCAAGAACGCGGTCAGTGCGTCCGTAACGCTGGGGCAGCCGGCCTTGGTCGGCGCGATCACCTTCGGCATCGCCGGTCTCGGGAAGGTGTCCGCCGGCGTTATCGGCGCCCTGATGTCCCCGCTGGTGTCGATCGAATTTCCGTTGAAGGTCGCAGGCTCGCTGTCGCTTGCCACCAGCAACCAGTCGGCCAATGCCGAGATTACCGCGATCGGCGGCGGCAACGCTCCGTCGATCTATTCCGCGGGCGACGTCAGCGTCGTCAGCCGGGTGATCGACGACCAGATCCGCAACAATTCGTCGTCCTCGGTCACCGTCAGCAATCCGAACAAGCCCGAAGCGGGCACCATCGCCGCTGCGGTTGCCTATGGCAGCTATAACCACAATTCGAATGCCTATGTCGGTCAGGATGTCATTGTCGACGCATCGCGGATCGCGGTGTCGGCCGATACAGAATTGCCGAACACCAACACCTGGGGCCAGTGGGACGGGCTGAGCGAGACGCTCAGCCATCTCAACGCGAACTTCGGCGCGGTCAACAACGTCGTCACCACCTATGCCGACGCGACCGCGAGCGGCGGGAGCACGGCCAGCGTCTCCGGCTCGTTCGCCTATTTCGGCAATACCGACAACACCACGGCATGGATCGCGAGCGGCGCGAGCCTGACGTCGAACAAGACCACGACGGGTGCCTGGTCGACGCAGGTGGCCGACGGCAGCCAGAACGGCCTGACGGTGAATTTTGCCAGCAACGTCACCGTTTCGGCGACGGCGACCAACAACTCGATCAACATCGGCGGCGTGTTCGGGCCTCTGGTGCTGATGCCCGGAGCGGATTCCGGCGGGGTGGCAGCCGGCGGCTCGCTCAACCTCATCATCTCGAGCAGCAATACCAACGCCGGCGTTTCCAACGGCGTCATGCTCAGTGCCAAGGACATCGCCGTCACCGCCATCACGACCGACCTGATGTTTGCGATCGCGCCGACGTCGGGTTCGTCGTCGGGCAGCATCGCGCTCAACGGCCTGACCTCGCTCGGCTTCATCGACAACGAGACCCACGCCTCGATCAGCTCGGGTGCCACGGTCATGGCGGCGACGATCGATGTCGAGGCCTATCAGAACATCTCGGTGCTGTCGCTCGCCGGCGCGATCCAGCTCAGCACCACCTCCGGCGTCGGCCTCGCGGTCGCCTATCTGACGGTCGACGCGGACACGGCCGCCTATATCGGCGACAATCACAGCGACATCCAGACGTTCAGCGGTGACGACGGCGGCGCCACATCCGCCGACGGCGGCGATATCACCAGCAGTGCGCTGACGGTGCGCGCCGCAACCGCCGGCCGCCTCACGGTTGCTTCGGTCGCGGTGGTGGAATCCGATCCGTTCGCCCAGGTGGGCTCGGCGACCAAGGCCAAGTCGATCCTGTCGGGTTCAACCGGCATATTCGGGACGTCCGTGGCAAGCCAGCTCAACCGGGCCGCGGCGGCCGCTGCGTCCAAGTCCGGCAGCAAGTCGCCGAGCTTCAGCATCGATATCGCCGGCAGTTCGGCGGTCTCGCAGACCGGGATCGACACCACGGCCTATGTTTCCGGCGTCACGATCAATCAGACCAATCCCTACGCGGTCGGCGCTGCGCCGTTCGTGCAGGTCGAGGCGCTGAACTACACCATTCTGGACAACGGCTCCGGCGCAGCCGCGCTCAATTTTGCCGGCAGCAGCAACCCGAGCGCCGCCGTTGACGGAACCATCGCGGTCGCGATTTCGCAGAATTCGACGACCGCCTTCATCGCTAACACGACGATGAGCGACGAAGCCAGTGCCAGCGTCACCGCACTGACCGGCGGTTCGGAAACCGTGGTCGCGCTCGGGCTGACCGCGACCCGCACCGGGATTGCGGCCTCGGTCGCGGCCTCGGTCGCGCTGATCTCCGACAGCACCACGGCCTATATCGACAACTCGAACATGACCGGCGTCACTGCCGGGACGTCGAACGCGCTCGACGTCAACGCCTACCAGACCAGCAACATCGCGATCGGGGGCGGCTCGCTGTATCTGTCCGGCAGCACCAGCAGCAGCAGCGGCAGCATCGGCCTGGCGCTGACCTACGCGGAAATTCGCGATCCCGGCGGCAGCAAGGCCGTCGATGCCCACATCACCAATTCGCAAGTCAACGGATTCAACACGCTGGCCGTGATCGGCGACGACGCGGCCGTGATTGCGGCCGGCGCGGCTTCGGGCGGCCTCGGTGGCAACGGCCTGGCGGGCGCCATCGTCATCGACGTGATCAGCCCGACGATTGCGGCCTATGTCGGCGGCAGCACCATTACGATGTCGGCCGGCGGCACCGTCATCGTCAGTGCCCAAAGCGGCGACGCCTCCGATCTCGATACAGCGCTCCATAACCTCGCCAGCAGCACGAACAACGGCCAGGTCGCGCAGGACGATTGCAGCACTCCGAACGGCCCGCAGGCTTGCGTCGATTTCAGCGGCGCCGCGCTCAACGGCGGCGTCGGGGCCGGGCCGGGCGCGGCGATCATGTCGGTCGCCGGCTTCGTCCAGGCCGGCAAGAACAATATCGGCGTAGCCATCGTCGCCGATGCCATTTCCACCACCCATTCGGCCTACATCACCCAGACGCTGATGACCGCGACGGGCGGTAGCGCGCTGGTGTCAGCGGAAGATTCCTCGAAGATCCAGTCCGTCGCGGTCGGATTTGGTCTTGCGACCGGGCAGTTTGCCGGGCAGGGCGGCGTCGTCGTCAGCACCATCAGGAACGACGTCTCGGCGGCGATCGGCGACGGCAACTCGACCCCCGCAAATACGGTGGTGAACGCCGGCAACGTCAGCGTCCGGGCGCTCGACAATTCTGCGATCACCTCCACGGCGGCAGTCGGGGGCGCCTCGACCCAGGGCAGCGCCGCCGGTCTTTCGATCGTCTACAGCGAGATCAGCAATCAGCTCAACGCCAACGTCACGGGCGCGAAGATCGTCGCCGGCGGCGACGTTGACGTCAGCGCTGCTTCGAACGCCACCATCTCGACGGTTGCCGTCGGCGTGGCCTTGTCCTCGCAGATCGGCCTTGCAGGATCGGTTGCGACCAATGTGATGGGCACCAACGTCACCGCCAGCATCAGCGGCGGCGCCGATGTGCTCGCCACCAACAATGTCGGCGTGCTCGCCGACAACACCGACGGCATCGCCGTATTTGCCGGCGCCTTCGCGATCTCGAAGGGCGCGGCCGGCGGCGGTGGCTCGATGGTCACCAACTCGATCAACGGCAGCACGTCGGCCTATATCAGCGGGGCGGCCACCATGGTCGACGCGCTCGGCACCAGTTCGTCGGACGTCCTGTCGGTCAACAGCGGAACGCTCGCGCATGCGTTCAATATCGGCGGGTTCAGCGCGCCGACCGACGATATTCCCGATCTCAGCGAGACGCAGGAATCGGTGAAGGGTCTTGCCGTCGTTGCCAGCTCGCACCAGGCGGTGGTTGCCAACGTCGCCGGCCTCGCCTTGGGCAGCAGCATCGCAATCATGATCAACCCGATCGTGAACGTGATGCAGGGAACGACGAATGCCTATATCGACAGTGCCGGCATCGACACGCGGCTGACCAGTACCACGCCGGCGCCGCAAATCGACGTCGCGGCCAGCAGCTTCTCCTATTCGGGAACGTTCGGCGTCGGCGTCGCAGCGGTCACCGGTGGCGGCGGCGCCGCCGGCGGCGCCACCATCGTCAGCACGACGATGGCGCGCAAGACGTACGCCACCATCACCAATGCAACGATCGGCAACATCATCGCCGGCGCACCTGCGGTCGGAGCCGTCACCGTCAAGTCCAATGCGGAGCAGGATGCCTCCTCGATCGCGCTCGGCTTCAACAGCGGCTCGGTCGGGCTCAACGTCTTCAAGGCGACCACCGAAGCCTATGTCGATGGCGGCGCGCTCACCGCCACGTCGCTGTCCGTCAGGGCCGCCGACAGCACGGGCATCGCCTCGGCCAACGGCAGCGGCGCCTATGGCAGCCAGGCCGCCATCGGTGCCGCGTTCCTGGTGCAGGTCAGCGCCAACACCACCGAGGCCTATATCGGCGACGAGTTCCACTATCGCGGCAACAGCACGGGGACGCATACCACGGCGATCAACCTTGCCAGCACCGGTACCCTCGACGTCTCGGCCTCGACCACGGATAATTTCCAAGCTTATTCGGTCGGCGGCGCGGCAACGGGCGGCACCGCCGCCATCGCCGGCATGGCGAATATCGAAATCGCCAACAACACGACGATCTCCGGAATTTACGACACGACTGTGCAGTCGGTGAGCGGCGGTTCGGTCGGTGCGATCTCGGTCAGCGGGACCGAGACCGTGACCATCATGGAGATCGCCGGCGCGCTGTCGATCGCGGCGAGCGGGGCGGGCGTCGGCGTCGGCGCTGCGGCCAACGTCGTCTCCTTCCAGAGCTCGACCGTCGCGGAGACCCGCAACAGCAATTTGAATTCGTCCGGCACGATGAGCGTCGTCGGCCAGAGCACGCGCGAGGTCTCGTCCTACGCGGTGACCGCCGGCATCGGCGGCTCGGCCGGAATTGCCGCGACGATCGGGATCATCAACGTCGGCGTAAACCTTGCCGACGGCGCCGTGTTCGCCCAGCAGATGGGACAGCTCGGCGGCACCCTGGGCGCAACCAATTCGGAAACCAATTCCGACCAGGGCAGCAACGCGGTCGCGAGCGGCACCGTGGGGTCTCCGTCCGGAGCGCACGCCAGTTCGACATACGATGTCAGCACGGCGCTGAACGGCGGTGCCGACGGTGTGACCGCGCAGATCGACGGCGGTCACATCATCGCCCATGAAATCGACGTGGGCGCGACCAGCGCCACCAGCGCACAGATGTTCCTGCTCGGGGCCGGCTTCGGCAAGAATGCCGGCGTCGGTGCCGCGATCGGCTTTGCCACCGTCGGCAGCAACGTCCTTGCGAGCCTCAACCCCGTCACGGCGGTGGCGCCCACCATCAACGTGCTGGCGACGGTGCAGGACGCGAGCGGCGGCGCGCATCCCGGCCGGACCATCGACATCCAGTCGATCGCCGGTGGCGGAGCGCTTTACTTCGGTGGCGATGCAGCCGTCGCCGAGGGTGACGTCGCCAACGTGGTCACCGCGCAGATCGGCGGGCAGGTCGCGGGAACCAGCAGCACCGCCGCCACCATTAATGTCGGCGCCCGCGACACCTCTTCGCAGCGCGCCCAGACCGAAGGCGCCTCGGTCGGCATCGCCGCGGTCGGCGCTTCGGTCACGTCGGCCCAGAAGACCAGCCTCGTCACCGCGCAGGTGATGGGCGGCGCCAATATCACGGCCGCCAGCCTCGGCGTGAACGCCTCCAACGCCGGCATGTTGTGGGCCTATTCGGTCGCGGCCTCCGGCGGCGTCATCAGCGGCAACGGATCGACCGCCTCCGCGACGGACCTCGCAAACGTCACGGCGCGGGTCGGCTCCAGCGCCAGCATCACGACCAGCGGCAGCAGCGGCCTGACGATGACCGCGACCGACACGCCGGATGCGGAGGCCAATGCGCTCGGCGTCGTCGCAGGCGCTGCCGCCGTCGGCGCTTCGGTCGCGACCGCGACCGTGAACTCAACGGTCACGGCGGAAGTGCTGAACAACGCCGCGCTGACCGGTAACGTGACGGTCTCGGCCTACGAGCGCGTCCAGGACGGCGGCAACGCGGCCTACACCAACGCGGTCGGCGCCTCCGGCGCTGTTCTTCTCGGGCTCCAGGCAACGGCGTCGCTTGCCTCCAACTCGTCCAGCGTTGCCGCCACGATCGGTGACGACGTCACGCTGTCGTCCGGTAACGTCACGGTTCTCGCCCAGAACACCACCGGCCAGAGCGCCAATGCCACCGGTATCGCGGCGGCGGGAATCCTGGCGGTCGGCGTGGTGGTGGCCAATGCGACCTCGGGCACGACAACGACCGCGACGATCGGCAACAACACGGACGCCTCCAACACGGGCGTGGTGAAGATCTCCGCCATCGGCACCGACAACAACTACGTTCACGCGCTGTCCGGCAGCGGCGGTTTTGTCTCCGGAAACGGCGCCTCGGCGAACACGTCGGACAGTTCGACCGTCATCGCCGGCATCGGTAACGGCAACCGCGGCGCCACGACCTCCAGTTCCGACAATTTCATCTCGGTGGCGTCGCTGGCGATCCTTGCCACCCACATCGACAATTACACGACGATGGCCGACACCGGGCAGGCCGCCGCCTATGGCGCCAGCGGCGCGGCGTCGACCCACAACGCCAATTCGGTGGTGACGGCGGGGATCGGCATCAACAATACGATCGGGGTGAGGGGCACCAGCCCCGGCCATTGCGACGTCTCGGATTGCGCCCCCGACCTGACCATCACGGCCAACAACATCTTCAACGAGGTCGGCACCGGCTCCAGCGCCAATGCGGGCGCCGGCGGCGGCATCAACGGCGTCGGCGCCACCAGCGCCATCACGCTGACCGGCGTGACGACCGTCGATATCGGCAAGAACACCCACATCGCCACGGGCACCGACACGGTCTCGAACCCCGGCAACATCAAGATGCTCGCCACCAGCACGATCACCGGCACCGACCGCGTGACGCTGGTCACCGGCGGCGGGATCGAAGGCGCCGGCGTCTCGTCGTCGCTGCACGCAGATGTCGACAACAACATCAATATCGGCTCGGCCACGGCCTTTGATTCCGGCGCGCTGACATCACCGTCCTCGGCCACGGCGGACCAGGTGTGGATCACCTCGTTCGGCACGATCGGGGCCGGCACCTACACCATGTCGTCCGCCAACACCTCGTCCAACGCCAACACCTACGGCGTTGCCTTCGTCGCCGCCGCGGCCTTCGCCAACACCAACATCACGACCAACCAGAACATCGTGGTTGGCGCATCGGTGCTGACCGCGTTCGACAACATCAATCTCACGGCCGGCCGGAGCCCGGATGGACTGACGTCCACCACCATGCAGGATGACGCCTCGGCGATCAGCTTCACACGCGGCCTCATCGCGGTGCCGGATGCGCGCGCGTCGTCGACGCTCACCAACAACACCAATGTCACCATCGCGGCCGGCGCATCGGTCAACAGCGGCCAGAACATCGTCGCCGGCGGTTATGCCGGGGTGGTGAACGCGACCGCGACCGGTAGCGGCCACGGCTACGAGCTCGGCTTCATCCCCGCCAGCGACGGCCATAGCGACCCCAGCAACAACGCCCACGCGGAGCTAACGGTCAACGGCACGCTGACGGCCGGCATCTACAACTCGCTGCTGATCACCATCTCCTGCGACAACAGCGCCAGCTGTCTCAGCGTGGCGCCCGGCGGCGCGCCGTTCAGCTTCAGCTATACCAACGCGTTCGACGGCACCACGCTGATCAACAGTCATTTCGACCAGGAGACCCGCGGCACGCTGCTCAACGGCCTGAGCACGTCGGGCAACGCGTTCGCGCTGGGACAGTTGTTCGCCTCGGGCGGCACCGTCACCCTCAACGCCGACCACATCACCGGCAGCGGCACCGTCACCGCCAGGGGCGCGCCGACGATCTCGGTGAACAACGCGAGCGACGCCAATCTTGTGCTCACCGGCGCCTATATCGGGATTGCCGCGGCCGGCGACATCTTCTTCACGGGAGCGGCCAGCGGCTTTGCGGCCGGATCGACGGCGACGCTTCACGCCAACGCGAATACGAGCGGGATCGCCACGATCGCGATCAACAACTCCTACAACCCGCCCGACTACGATCTGAGCGTCAACGGGCCGACGCTGCTGATCCTCGGCGACGTCACCAACGTCAATGGCCTCGTGACCGTCAACAACACGCTCGGTTCCTACGGCCTGTCGGCCAATCTGACCGGCCAGCAGGTGCAGATCACCGTTCCGAACGGCGCGGTCGCGGTCTCGGCGAATGATGACTCCGGCATGTATATCGCCGGCGGTGCGCCATTCTCGGAATGGGCGAACTTCATGGTGTTCCCCGGCGGCAACCCGGCGAGCGGCGCACCGGTCGGCAACATCGCGGCCGCGTATCTCGCGAACACGTTGTTCCCGAATGCCGGCAGCGCTCAAACGCTGAACGCGGATCTTTATGGCGAGGTTGGCCAGTCCGGCACGAAGGTCGACGGCTCGCCGGCCAATATCAGCATGATCCTGTTCGGCAACTGCGTCATGTACGTCAGCGGGAACTGCATCCGGTACCAGACCCAGTACGCCTCCAACTGGGATGGCGTCGTCAGCCAGTCGCAGAATTACGATTTCAACTACGGCGGTGACGACGCGATGCAGCCGTACATCTCGTACTTCTCGCTGACCAAGTCGACCGACGCGACCCAGAGCGTCGCCCAGCAATATGCCTCGGCGAATCTGAGCCGCAGCCTCTCGAGCTTCCAGATCTACGGTGCCCAGGTCGCGATCAAGGCCAGGATCATCGACGTCAACGGCAAGATCACCGCCGGACGCCAGACCAATTACAGCATCAATCTGGACTCGAGCCTGTCTGCGCCCGCCGTCGTCACCACGACGACGACCACCACCGGCGACGACAACTCGTTCAGCTGCATGTACTTCCAGACCGGCTGCGCGACGACGGTGACGAACTCGAGCGTCTCGGGCGGATCCATTTCCGTCTTCGAGTACAACTACCAGAAGGACGTTCTGACGAATCCGACCACCAACCCGCTGATGACGCTGGTCTATGACCAGTTCGGTGCGCCGCTGGCGACTTACAACGCCGCGACCAACCAGATCACCGTTGCCAACATCAACGCGTCCTCCGGCGGCGGCAGCGTGCTGCTCGACGGCAAGATCATCAGCACCAACCAGCTCGGCAACATTCACGTCAACGGCGGCTACGGCAGCGTCAGCATCAACAACCAGACCGGCCTCGACCTCGTGGTCAAGGGCGTCAACACCGGCAACACGGCTGCGGCCGCGGCGCTGACCAGCACGGTCACCCTGGTCGATCGCAACATCACGTCCGGCAACAACACCTCGACCTACGTCTATTCGCCGGCGACCAACGCGATCAACCTCTACAAGACCGCGAACGGCGCGGCGCCCAACACCAGCGTTGGCTGTACGGCCGCGAACAATTGCTCCACGACCTCCGGTTCGGACGGATATTACGATCCGGTTTCGGGGCTGCGCTTCCAGTGGGTGCAACAGGCATCGATCCATCGCGGCACCACGACCATCGATCCGGCCACCGGCCTTCCCGTCCTCACCATCGGCGACTACTCGGACTGGCAATTCATCGGCGACGTCAATCAGCCCTGGTCGTATGTCGCAGCGGACGGCACGCTCTCGTCGACGCCGCAGGGAACGATCACGACCGGCAATTCGACGAGCCTGCCGGTGTTCCAGGAAACCATCAGCGGGACCGTCAACCAATACCAACAGAGGAACATCGCCTATGGCCATTGTGACGGAACCTCTTGCAGCTATGGCTTCCATCAGAACGGTTCCAGCACCGGCGATTGGAACTACAATCTGGTCTACGACGGCACGCTGACCATCACCTCGTCGGTGAAGGCGGACAACCGGTTCACGATCAACTTCGGCGGTAACGCCAGCGGCACGGTGAACATCGCCTCGAACGGCAACGTGATTTTCACAGGCGGCATCGTCAATCCGAACGGCGCGCTGTCGGTGAACTCGTCGTCGCAGCAGCAGCTCTTCAACACGACGACCGGCGGCAGCATCTCGCAGACCTCGACGGGCTCGATCCTGACCCAGAGTGCGAGCTTCAACGCCTCGGGAGGCATCGGCTCGCTGGCGGCTCCGATCAACGCGACGCTGTCCAACACCGGATCGGCACCGGGGGCGCTATCGGCGCAGGCCGGCGTCGGCGGCGTTTATTTGAACCTCGCCTCGGGCGCAACGCTCGGGCAGGTGTCGTCGGGCAACGCCAACAGCGGCTTCGGCGACGTCAACATCACTGCCACCGGCGATCTCGTCGCGGGCGCCAATGCGCAGGTCACCGGCCGCAACATCTCGCTGATCAGCACGCTCGGTGCCGTCGGCTCGATCACCAACCCGCTGTCGATCAGCGCCAATGCCTCGCAGCAGGCTGACGGCTCGTATAGCGGCGGCATCGTCAACGTCGTGGCCCATGGCGACATCGGCCTGACCCAGACCGCGGCGTCCTCGGCCTATTCCAGCGATCTGCGGGTTGGCCTGATCGCGTCGGCGAGCGGCGACGTGCTGCTCAACGTGCCCTATGGCACGATCCTCGACGCGAGTGGGCAGACCGCGTCGCAAACGCTGACGTCGGCGCAGGTCGCGGCGGTGTCCTCGGCCCTGCACCTGACCGCGCTCGATGGCGCCAACGACACCGCGCTCGCGAGCGTCATTGCCTTCTCCAACACGGTGAACCGCGATCTGCTCGCCTATAGCGTGCTGCTGCAGCATGGCACGATCCAGGCCGGTTCGGCGGCGCTCGGCGCGTCCGGCATCTCGCGTCTTGCCATCGGCGTGCTGAACTCGACCGACTACGCCACCTTCCAGAGCCTCACGGCCGCGGCCAATGCCATGATCGCGGCGGATGGCACATTGACATTGACGGCGAACGGCATCGCCCAGTTCAAGGCCGTGGCGGCCACCGCGCTTGGCATTGCCAACCCGACGTCGGCGCAGATCCAGACCTACGCCAACAGCCAGTACCAGGCCTATGCAACGGCGATCCAGAGCTACGCCAATGCGCAAGGCACCTACGTGCTGTCGAGCGACCTGGCCTCGATCGCGACCTATGCGCCAACGGCCCTGTCGGCCACGGACTATACCAAGTTCCAGACGTTGACCTCGAACGGCGCGACGCTGGGGACCGGCGGGGTTCTGGCCCTGACCGTGGCCGGCGTTTCGGCGAACGCCTCGGCGGCGCTCGGGTCGACGGCTTATGCCGCTTTCCAGGTGCTGACCTCGAGCACCAACGCCACGATCGGATCGGATGGCACGCTGACCCTGACGGCGAACGGCATCAACCAGTTCAGGGCGGCGGCGGCCGCTGCCCTCGGCATTGCCAACCCGACATCGGCGCAGATCCAGAGCTACGCCAACAGCCAGTACCAAGCCTACGCAACGGCGACCCAGACCTACGCCAACATGCTCTATCAGGGCTACAAGACCACCGTTCAGGCTTACGCGCCGACGCTGTATCTGCCGATCGCCACGGTGTTTGGACAGGCCTACGGGTCGAACTGGAAGACCAATGCGCAGGTCGCCAACTATGCGGCGAATGCGGCGGCCCTGCTGACGCTCAACACGTATGGTGCCGTCGTCAACGGCGTGTTCACGCTGAGCACGGGCGCGATCGGCGATGACGCCGTCGTTCACTATGCGTCCGCCGCTCTGTCGTCGACGCAATACGGCCTGTTCCAGACCCTGACGTCCGCGCAGAACGGCTCGGTGACCAGTGGCGTTCTCACGCTGACGACAGCGGGCGTGGCCTACTATGCGTCGTCCGCGCTGGGCTCGGGCTCCGCCGGCTATACCGCGTTCCAGAACCTGACCTCGGCCGCCAACGGAACCGTCAGCAACGGCGTGCTCACGCTGACCGCGGCCGGCATCACCTTCTTCACCGCGGCTGCGGCCGCGGCGCTGCATGTTGCCTCGCCGTCACAGGCGCAGGTCCAGGCCTATGCCAACGCGCAATACCAGAGCTACGCGCAGAGCATTCAGACTTACGCCAACGGCCAGTATCAGGGCTTCGCGACGACGATCCAGTCTTACGCCACGGCCCAGTACCAGCCGCTGCAGACGGCGACGACGTTCAATGCCACCCCGGCGGTCGCGTTCTCGCTGCTGAGCGCCAGCGGCTCGCTCCAGAACGGCACCTTCGTCCTGACCAACAGCGGCATCCTGAGCTACGCCAAGAGCGCACTGTCGAGCACCAACTATGCCCAGTTCGCCAATCTGCTCAGCAACGGGACGCTGAGCGGCGGCACGTTCCAGCTCAGTGCCAGCGGTGTCTCCTCGCTCGCCCAGACGGCGCTGACGCAGGACTACCAGAACTTCGAGACGCTCTATGCCAACGGCTCGCTGGTGAACGGCGTCTGGACCCTGACCGCCGCGGGCATCGCGGCCTTCCGCCAGGCGGCGTCGACCACGCAAAATCCGAACCCGACCGACGCGCAGGTGCAGGCCTACGCCAATGCGCTGTACCAGTCCTATGCGTCGAACATCAACGGCGCGGCCAACGTGCAGTATCAGGGCTACCTGACGTCGATCTCGACCGCGGCGAGCACCGCCTACCGGAATTTCGCCGCCGAACTACTGGCGCAATACAATCAGCAAAACCCCAACAACCCGATCGCGATCACCGATCTGCTCGGATCGACGGCGACGTACAGTGCCGCCAATGCGATGCAGTTCCTGCAGACCTTCGCGTTCCTGCTTCCCAGCGCTGACAGGACGACGTTTGCAAGCCTGATGGCGCTCGGGCAGATCCAGAACGGCACGTTCGTGCTCAACAATGTGGCGTCCTATGCCCAGACCGGACTGAGTGCCGCCAACTATAGCGCTTACACCGCGCTGCTGGCCTCGGGCACGCTGTCGAACGGTGTGCTGGCTCTGTCGCCGGCAGGCCTGAACGGCATGGCGCAGGCCCAGCTCACGCCGAACTACCAGTCCTACGTCAACCTCACGACCAGCGGCTCGTTGCAGAGCGGCAACTTCGTCTTCAGCAGCGCCGGCGTTCTCGCCAACGCGCAGGCCGGCGTTACCGCCGCCTACAATTCGTTCCAGCAGTTGATGGCCAACGGCGCGGTCGTCAATGGCGTGTTCACGCTGTCGAGTAGCGGCCTTGCGGCCTACACGTCGATCGCCGCGGCAGCGCTGGGCGTCGCCAACCCGACCGCGTTGCAGGTGCAGACTTACGCCAATCAGCAGTACCAGAACTCGCTGTTCAGCAGCGCCAACCCGATCTACCAGTCGTACGCCCAGTCGATCAGTTCAGGCGCCCAGGCGCAGTACACGGATCTGGCCAACAAGGTCTTCCTCTACCTGCAGCAGCAGGACCAGCAGGGCTGCAGCGGCTTTGGTGGCTGTTCGGGCCCGATCCTGACCCCGGGGCAGACAACCGCCACGGATGCCCAGGTGGCGCAATGTGCCAGCCAGGCACTGTACGGCACCGACTTGCAGAACTATCAGACGCTCACCGCCAACGGCACGGTCACCAATGGTGTGCTGACGCTGAGCGCAGCCGGTCTCGCGCCGGTGTCTGTGCAGGTGCTCTCCGCGCCGCTCGCGACCGCGTTCACCTCGCTTCTGAGCACCGGCTCACTGCAAGGCGGACAGTTCGTGCTGAGTTCGGCGACAGTCCTGCAGAATCTTCAGACGCTGGCGACCGGCGGCAGCGCGGCGTCCGGGCAGTTCCAGTTCAACACCGCAGGTATCCTCGCCAATGCGTCGACGGCGCTGGGTACCAATCCGTTGCAGCAGCTCCTGGCGAGCGGTCTGGTCCAGACGACGACGGTGAACGGGGTGTCGACTTCGAGCTTCGTCCTCAGTGACCCCGGCGTGTCCTATTACGCCTCGGCGGCGCTGACGGCCGCGAACTACCTGACGTTCCAGGGGCTGACCGCGAGCGCCAATGGCGAGGTCGTCAACGGCGTGCTGACGCTGTCCGCCGCCGGTATCGCCCAATTCTCGGCAGCGACGGCTGCGGCGCTGCACCTGGGCACGACGGCGCCGACCGCGGCGCAGGTCCAGGCCTATGCCAACAGCCAGTACCAGGGCTTCGCGACGACCATCAAGACCTACGCCAATTCGCAGTATCAGAGCTACGGCAGCACGTTCTCGTCCTACGCCAACGGCCAGTACCAGCCGCTGCAGCAGGAAGTGCTGACCTACGCAGCGAACAACCTCAACATCGTGGTTGACCTCGCGAGCGGTACGTACCGGACCAGCTTCGATTACAGCAATACTTGCCAGTACAACAATTGCTCTGCGCCGGCGCCGATCACCAATGCTGTTCTGGCCGACTGGGCCCAGCAGGCGCATGCGGGAACGAACGTCAACAACCCGTTCAGCAACGGCTATGGCACGATCTCGACCGCGGACTATAACAGCTTCATCGCGATGCTGGGGCAGGGGACCGTGCAGTCCGGAGCGCTGATGCTCAATGCGGCCGCGCTGCAAGGCTACTACTCGAACCAGGCGTCGAGCGCGGCGATCCTGAATCAGTCGTATCTGGTGTTCCAGACCATCGTCGGGGCCGGCAACAGCACGATCCAGAACGGCGCGCTGACGCTGACCGCGGCCGGCATTACCAACGTTGCGGCTGCCGCCGTCGCCTTCCTCGGAAACAATCCGACCAATGCGCAGGTGCAGGCCTTCGCTGCGCAGTCCTATGCAACTGATCTGGCGTCGATCCAGGGCTACGCGGCGGCCCAGTACCAGTCCTACGCCACGTCGATCAGCGCCTACGGCAACACGCAGTACCAGGGCCTCGTTCAGACCATCCAGAGCTACGCCAATACGCAGTACCAGGCGAACGTGACGACGATCCAGGCCTACGGCAATTCGCAGTACCAGACCCTCACGGCCAACGGCACGCCACAGGTGAGCGACGGCATCCTCAGCCTGGTGGCCAACTCCGTCTACTCGACGGGACAGATCGTCTCCACGCTGAGCAATGCCGCGTTGCTGCCCTCGGCCGGGACCGTGGGGACGAATGTCACGGCCAGCGTTGTCGGCCGTAACGTGACGCTGAATGCCGGCAACAGCGTCGGCAGCACCGCGCCCAGCGTCTCGATCGGCCTGACCGACTTGAAGGACGGCACGATCAGCACGACGCAGCAGGCCGCGCTGTCGGTTGCGACCACGCCGGGCTCGATCACGTTCAGCGCGACGGTCAGCAACCAGGTTCTGGCCGGTATCGACCTTGCCCATCTGCCGGCCGGCGTCACCGTCAATGGAAACACGCTCAGCGGCCTGACGCTGGGCAGTCTGCCGAACGGCGTGACGGTCAATGATCTGAACTCCGTCGAACTGGCGCAGACGGCGCCGCTCTACGTCAACGCCAGCGGCACCTTCAACGCGACATCAGGCGCCGCGTTGTACGTCCAGGCGGCCGCGAGTGACGGACACCCGGTGGCGAGCCTGACGATCGGTCAGATCACCGCGGGTGGGGACGTCACCTTGCTGGCACCGCAGAGCATCCTGGTGGCGACGAGCTCCTCCGGCGCGGCGCTGTATGCCAATCAGGTCGTGATCAACCCGGCCAATGGTGCGATCGGCAATTTGACGCTCGCCGCCACCAACGCGATCGGCTCGGCCGCCAACGCGTTCACCTATCATGTCAACGGCAAGCTGATCTCGGCGCAGGCCGGTACCGACGCCTATCTGACTGCAACCGGCGGCGATGCCATCTTCGGCAAGGTGTTCGCCACGGACACCGTGTCGCTGACCGCGACCAACGGCAATATCGACAGCTATCTGGCTGGTGTCACGATGGCCGCCAACAACATCATCCTCGACGCATCGGGTGATGTCGGTACCCAGAATACGCCGTTCACGGTTCAGGTCGGCGCCACCGGCCTGCTGAGCGGCACGATTGCAGGATCCGCCTTCATCTATAGTCCGACGCTGGCGACGCAGAACCCGGTGTCGCTCAACGTCGGCAATTTGACGGCCGCCAGCGGGCTGACGCTCATCAGCGATGCCGGCATCTCGTTCGGCGGCGCCGCGGGTTCGTCGCTGGGATCGGTCACGGTCTGCTCCGGTTCGTGCCTGACCGGATCGACCGCGGTCGGCGCATCGATCACGATGAGCGCGAATGCCTCGATCCTGTCAGGGCAATCGATCAGCCTGACCGCGCCCGGCGATATCGTGCTCGGCGAGCTGATTTCGACCGTCAATCCGTCCTCGACCGCGACCGTCATCACGATCAACAGCACCGGCGGCGCCATCACGGCCAATGGCGATGGCCACACCAATATCACCGCGGCGGCCGCGAACGCCGAGGTGTCGCTCTCTGCAAACAGCATCGGCACCTCGACTCAGAAGGTCGGCGTCGACACGCCGCTGCTGACGGCGACTGCCGGCACCGGAGGAATTTACCTGAGTTCGGTCGCCGATCTCGATGCGGTCCAGCTGTCGGCAATCCACGGGTCGGTCGATATCGTCTCGGGCGGCAAGTTGAGCCTCGACAGCGTCCTGGCGGGTACGGCCAATGGCGCGAGCGGCACCATCACCGCCAAGACACTGACGCATGCGGGCGACGTCGTCATTGGCACGGCGACGAGCAGTGGCGACATGACGGTCGACAGTGCCGGCGCCCTTCGTTTCACGCAGCTCGGCACCACGGCCGGAGCCATCGAGCTGACTGCCTACGCCGCCGTCAATGGCGGGACGCTCGACGCGGCGGCTGGGCTCGGCGTCACCTCGACCACCGACAGCATCACGCTGGCAACCGCCAGAAGCGGCGGCTCGCAGACGATCCAGGCCGACCAGAACGTCACCTTCAACAGCCTGACCGCGACCGGCATCACCGGCGACGTCGGCAGCATCACGGTCAACGCCATCAATGGCTTCGTGCTGGCGCAGACCGTGCTCGTGAGCGGGACGGCGACGCAGGGTTCGGTCGCGGCCAATGGCTCGGCCTCGCTGACATCGGGAACAACCAGCACGGGCAGGGTGCTGACGGCGACCACCGGATCGGGCTCGATCGGCGGAGGCGGCCTGGTCGATTGGACCTCGTTCACGGCGGGCACAACGCTGGGCGTGTCCTCGACGGCCGACAGCATCACCTTCCAGACCGCGCAGAGCGGCGGCACGCAGACCATCCACGCCCACGACAACGTGACGTTCAACGTGCTGACCGCCACCGGCATCGCTGGCGATACCGGCAGCATCAGCGTCACCGCCGACAGCGGCTTCATCCTGGCCCAGACCGTGACGTCAGGCGGTGTGACGACGCTGGGCTCGATCTCGGCCAACGGCTCGGCGGCGCTCGTTGCCGGCACGACTGTCACCGGCAACACGCTCGCAGCCACGACCGGTTCGGGCCTGCTGACCGCTGGCGGCCCGGTGAACTGGAACACGCTCAACGTCGGCACGTCGCTCGGCATGGCGGCGAGCCTGGGCAGCATTACCTTCGAGACCGCGCAGAGCGGCGGCACGCAGACCATCCACGCCCATGACAACGTGACGTTCAACGCGCTGACCGCCACCGGCATCACCGGCGATGCCGGCAGCATCAACGTCACCGCCGACAGCGGCTTCATCCTGGCCCAGACCGTGACGTCAGGCGGCGCGACGATGCAGGGCTCGATCTCGGCCAACGGCTCGGCGGCGCTCGTTGCCGGCACGACCATCACCGGCAACACGCTCGCAGCCGCGACCGGTTCGGGCCTCCTGACCGCCGGCGGTCCGGTGAACTGGAACACGCTCAACGTCGGCACGTCGCTCGGCATGACGGCAGGCGCGGGCAGCATCACCTTCCAGACCGCGCAGAGCGGCGGCACGCAGACCGTCCACGCCCATGACAACGTGACGTTCAACGCGCTGACCGCCACCGGCATCGTCGGCGATGCCGGCAGCATCAACGTCACCGCCGACAACGGCTTCATCCTGGCCCAGACCGCGACGTCAGGCGGCATGACGACGCAGGGCTCGGTCGCGGCCAACGGTTCGGCCACGCTGATCGCGGCATTGTCGAACACCGGGCATAACCTCACGGCGACCACTGGCGATGCGATCCTGCGCGGCACGGTGATCCGCTGGGACAACCTCAATGTCGGCGGCTCGCTCGGTATCACCGCGACGACGGGCGGCATCAATCTCGCAACGGCCGTCAGCGGTGGCACGCAGACGCTGCACGCCGTGACGGATATCGGCTTCACCCAGCTCACCACCACCGGCATTCCGGGCGATGCCGGAGACATCAATCTCACGTCCGACACCGGCTCGCTCCGCGGTGGATCGATCTCCGCCAACGGCGACACGCATTTCGACACGGCCGGCTCGATCACGCTGGACCGCATCCGGGGCAGCACGATCAAGCTGTCCTCGCGGGGCGACCTGACGATCGGCTTCGTCAGCGTGGTCAGGGAACTCGACCTCGCGGCCGATACCATCAACGTCACGGGCGAGCAGATCCGCTCGACGCCGCCGATTCCGCTGATCATGAACGTGACCGGCTATCACGGCGGGACGGCGACGTCGGCCAACATCTCGCTCGATCCGGACAGCATCGTCGTCAATCAGTTCAACGTGGTGGATGCCAACTTCCTGACCGATGCCCGCGCCGTCTCGATCCTGAACGGCTATGTGCCGGGTCAGCTCGTTCTGACCACAGCGACCGAGCAGGTGCTGCTGAACAATCGTTCGCCGGCGCCGACGAACTGGCCATCACTCCAGCTCTATCAGCCGGGCGGCGTGTTCGCGATGAGCCAGGTCGGCAACGCCAATGTCAGCAACGCCTATGTGGTGTTCTACACCGGCGACATCTCGGCGACCGTCACCAATTACGGAGCGACCCATACCTGCTGCAACGACTACACCGGCGCCAGCATGATGCGCAACATCGCCATCGACGGCGAGGGCTATGAGAGCATCGACACCTGGCTGGCGCAGAAGAGCGGGGGAACGTTCTATCAACTCGGTCTCTCCGGCCATGCGCGGCTCGACGCATTGCTGTCGCCGCGACCGGTCGAGGCCATCGGGTCCGGTCCCGCGGTGAACATCGAGGGGCTGAGCGACATGCGCAAGCTGCGCCGCCACGGGCAGCGCACGGGGCGTCCTGGCTGGAAAGATGCCGCAGTTGGCGTCATGACGAAGCCGGCAGTGAGCCGTCTTGCGGAAGCGTGGTAGAGTAGGATGCGTGTTCTGGGGGCAGCACTGGGGGTCGGGCTTGCAGCGTCGAGCATCGTGGCCGCGCGCGCGCAGGTGCCCACGATCAATCCAGGTGCGATCCAGAACGACGTCGACCGGCAACGACGCCAGTTCGAACAGCAGAGCGCGCCGCCCAAGCTGAACGGCCCCGCCGTGGTCGGCGGCCCCAGGGAAAAGTCGCCGCTGATGAAGCCCGGCGGCCCGAAATTCCGCCTGCGCAAGCTCGAATTCGACCCATCCAAATTCATCACGCCGGCGGAGCTCGACGAGATCGCGAAGAAGTATGTCGGCAAGAATGTCGACATCGCGACGCTGCTGCAGATCGTCGCCGATATCAATGCCATCTACACCGAGCGCGGCATCGTGACCGGCATCGCGACGCTGCCGGAGCAGGATCCGAAGGACGGGACGGTCAAGATCAAGCTGACCGAAGGCCGGCTCCAGAAGACCACCGTCGAGGGCAACAAGCAGACGCGGACCGACTACATCCTCCGGCGCGTGAAGGAGCCGGAAGGCGAGGTCCTCGACGTCCCCAAGCTCAATCGCGACGTGACCTGGTTCAACCGGACCAACGACGTGCAGATCAAGGCGCTGCTCCAGCCCGGCACGAGCTTCGGCCTGACCGACCTCCAGTTCGCGGTGATCGAGCCGCCGGTCGACACCTGGCAGCTCTTCGTCGACAACCAGGCCTCCGAGAACACCGGCCGCTGGGAAGGCGGCACCTTCTACAAGCGCCACGGTCTGTTCGGTGTCGACGACCGACTGACCTTCTACGGCGTCCGCTCCGACGGCAACCTCAACGGCAACGCCGCCTACAGCGTTCCGGTCAATCCCTGGGGCGGACGCGTCGGCGTCAGCTATACCGAAGGCAAGATCAAGATCATCGACGGTCCGTTCGTCGCGCTCGACGTCACCGGACGGTCGAGTCAGGCCGCGGTCAATTTTAGCCAGCCGGTCTGGGTGACGCAGAACTGGCTTGTGCTGCTCAACGCCGCCGAAACCGAGGGCAAGACGGTGAGTCGCTTCTCGACGGTCGCGGTGACCGACGACCACTACGACAAGGCCACGGCCGGTGTCTCCGTGACCAATTCCGGTAACACCTATTCGATCACAGTCTCGCCCGCCGTGAACTACATCGAATGGCAAGACCATGTGCTCGGCAACAACCGCACGTTCAACACCTATACCGGCTCGCTGATCGCGACCAGCGCAGCCGGCCCGCCCAATTTCAGCGCCAACGTGCTGGCGGGCTGGCAGTATACCCAGGAGAAGCTGCTGCCGGGCGACCAGATATTCACGATCGGCGGTCCCACCACCGTGCGCGGCTATCCGACCAGCGCGGCGTCCGGTGACAGCGGCTACTATTTCAACGCCGAGCTGCACTACAACTGGTCGCAATGGCTCAGGGGATTTGACACCTACGTCTTCACCGACTGGGGCGCGGTGTATTCGACGGCCCCCGGCATCACGGAAATGTCCTCAGTCGGCGTCGGCTTCTCCTGGACCTATGCTCCGTTCATGACGTTCGAGGCGAACTATGCGACGCCGCTGAAGAATGCGGTCTCGACCCAGCGTCACTACGAGGCCTACGGCCGCGTCGTCTTCCGCCCGCTGCTGATGTTCGAGAAGCCGCAGAGCGCGGTCCCGGTGGCGGCCGTCGCCGACAAGAGCAGGTCGTAAACTTTCGCGCCTTCTCTCACCGTAGGCAATGACGGGGGATGGTGCGTGCGACCTTGCTACCGCCGCAGCGTGAACTCGCTCGCGTCGCGCCGATGCTCCCACTTCGCCCGTTCGAGCTCCGGCTGGTCGCACTCCGCCTCGGGATAACCGATGCAGAGATAGGCGATGAATTTCCAGGAGGCAGGCACGTCGAGTACGTCATGGATGCGCTGCGGATTGAGGATCGAGACCCAGCCGAGCCCGATGCCGTCGGCGCGCGCGGCCAGCCACATCGCGGTGATCGCCCCGACCACGGAGTATTCCGTCGTCTCCGGCATCGTCGCGCGGCCGAGGCCATGGCCGATGTCGCTGGCCTTGTCGGCGAACACGGCGAGGTGGCCGGGCGCCTGCTCGAGGCCCGACAGTTTGAGCGCGGCATAGCGCGCCGCGCGCTCGCCGGAATAGCAGGCCAGCGCGTCGGCGTTGCACGCCTTGAAATCGTCGATCACGGCGCGGCGCCGCGAGGCATCGTCGACGATGACGAAGCGCCACGGCTGGCTCAGGCCGACCGAGGGCGATAGGCAAGCCGTGTCGATCAGCCGCTCCACGGCGCCGTCCGGCAATGGATCGGTGCGAAAGCGGCGCACATCGCGCCGCCACACAAACAGCTCGCGCAATTGCCGGCGGAAGGCGTCGTCGAACTCGACCATGACTTTAGCTTCCTGCCTGAAGGAAGGCCGCGGCGACAAGCAGGATCAGGATCTCGCCGATCTGCTCGAACGCGCCGAGGATGTCGCCGGTCTGTCCGCCGATCTGGCGGATGGCGAGCCGCGCCAGGATCAGCCCGGCCAGCGACAACAGCACCAGCCCGACCAGCGCCTTGGCCGGCCCGAGCGCCAGGGCAAGCGCGAGTGTTCCGATAGCGAAGGCTGTGGCCACGCTGCGGCCCGGCGGTGATCCAGCGCTTGCCGCGAGTCCGTCGCGTCGCGCCGGGGGGACCAGTGACATGAAGGCCGGCAAGCCCGCGCGGGCCGCGGCGTGCGCGGCGCACATCGCCAACATCACAGCCCAGGGATTGCCGATCGCGGCCAGCGCGCTCCAGCGCAGGCCGAACGACAGGATCAGCGCGCAGACGCCATAGCTGCCGATCCGGCTGTCGCGCATGATCTCGAGCTTGCGCTCGCGCGTGCGGCCGCCGCCGAGCCCGTCGGCGGTATCGGCAAGCCCGTCCTCGTGCAGCGCGCCGGTGATGAGGGCGGTCGTTGCAAGCGCGAGCAGGGCGGCCATGCCTGGCGCCAGTCCCAGTCTGCTCGCGAGCGCGTGGGATGCTCCGCCTGCAAGTCCCACCAGCAATCCCGCGACCGGCAGCGCCCAGGTCGCCCGCGCGATGGCGCCGTTGTCGGCAGGCTTCGACGAGCCTACCGGCACGATCGTGACGAAGGACGCCGCGATCCTGAGATCGGCGACGACGTTGTTCAGAAAGTCGGCGCGCGGCGTCATTTCAGCTTCATCGGAAGGCCGGCGACGATGAACTCGACCTCGTCGGCGACATCGGCAATCGTCTGATTCATGATTCCGGCGGCGTCGCGAAAGCTGCGCGCCAGCGCGTTGTCGGGCACGATGCCAAGGCCGACCTCGTTGGTGACGAGCACGACCGGGCTCTCGAGATTGCGCAGAGTTGCGGCAAGCGCGTTCACCTCGTGCTCCCAGTCGCGCTCGGCATGCATCAGGTTCGAGAGCCACATGGTCAGGCAATCCACCAACCTTGCGCCGCCGCCATCGCTTGCGATGAGCGCGGGCACGAGATCGAGCGGCACCTCGCGTTCGATCCAGTCGGTTCCGCGACGCGCGCGGTGTCTTGCGATGCGCGCGTCCATTTCGGCATCGAAGGCCTCGGCCGTCGCGACATAGACGGGCTGCCCCGGAAAGGCGCGCGTGCGCGTTTCCGCACGCGTGCTCTTGCCCGATCGTGCTCCGCCCGTGATCAAGATGACGGCCATGAAGGTCTCCCGTTGGCCTGACTAATCACCAAACGCGGCCAAAGACAAAGCCGAAATCAGGCGCTCGGGGGCTTGCGCTCGACCCTCGCTTTGCGCAACAGGGGCGGGACAGGAGGCAGGATTGGGCTTTGCGGGCGCGATGGTGGTGGCGATGGCGGTGGATGCCCTCACGGGCTGGCCGTCACCGTTGTTCGCACGAATCGGCCACCCCGTGACCTGGCTCGGCCGGCTGATCGGCGCCATCGATGCCGGCTGGAATCGCGAGTCCGTCGCGCCGGCGCTCCGCCGCGCTGCCGGTATCGCTGGAGCGCTTGTCGTGATCGCGCTCTCCGTCGCGATCGGCTGGGTGCTGCAGTCCCTGCTTGCCGCGGGCTGGGTCCAGATCGCGCTGGTCGGCATCATCGCCTGGCCATTGGTCGCGCTGCGCTCGCTGCACGATCACGTCGCCGCCGTTGCCGAGCCTCTGCCGGGCGGCGATATCGCCGCCGCGCGCGAGGCGGTCTCGCGCATCGTCGGCCGCGATCCCGCCGCGCTCGATGAAGCGGGCATCGCACGCGCCGCGATCGAAAGCCTCGCGGAAAACGCCTCGGACGGCATCGTCGCGCCGGTGTTCTGGGGCGCGCTGTTCGGCCTGCCGGGCATTTTGGGCTACAAGGCAATCAACACGCTGGATTCCATGATCGGCCATCGCAGCGAACGCTACGAGGCTTTCGGCTGGGCGGCTGCGCGCATCGACGATGTCGCCAATTTCATTCCAGCCCGGCTCACCGGCTTTCTGTTCGTACTGCTCGCGCCGCGGCGATCCCAGGCACTGTCATGCATGACGCGGGACGCGCGCCGCCACCGCTCGCCCAACGCGGGCTGGCCGGAAGCCGCAATGGCCGGCGCGCTTGGCGTCCGGCTCAGCGGGCCCCGCATCTATCACGGCAGCTTAACGAACGAGCCCTGGCTCAACGAAGGCGCGCGCGATCCGCTTGCCGTGGACATCAATGAGGCGCTGGCCGTCTACCGCCGCGCCATGCTGCTGCTCGCAGCCATCCTTGCGATCCTGGCCTTCGCGTGAAAGAACAGGGCATGCGCGAGCACGGTGGAAATCTCGATCTGGCCCAGCAGCGTTTCGGCGGGCGCGCGGACGACTGGATCGATCTGTCGACGGGGATCAACCGGCTGCCTTATCCCGTTGGCGAGATATCAGCGCATCATTGGCAGGCGCTGCCGTCGCGATCCGAGATCGAGGCGCTGCATCAGGCGGCGCGACACGCCTATCGCACCTCAGCGCCTGTTGTCGCGATGGGCGGCGCGCAGGCCGCCATTCAATTGTTGCCGCAACTCGCGCCGCGCGGCCGTGCCTGCATCCTTGCGCCGACCTACAACGAATATGTTCCGGTTCTGTCGGCCGCGGGATGGGAGGTCGAGGAGGTGAGGGAGCCAGGTGCGCTCGCGGGCGCCGAGCTCGCCATTGTCGTCAATCCCAACAATCCCGACGGGCGCCGTCATGCGCCGAAGGACCTGCTCTCGTTGTTGCCGCGTGTCGGTCGCCTCGTCATCGACGAGAGTTTTGTTGATGCCATTCCCGAGCTCTCCCTCGCTTCGGAAGCAGATCGGCCGGGACTGCTGATCCTGCGCTCCTTCGGAAAGTTCTACGGCCTGGCCGGCCTTCGGCTTGGCTTCGCGATCGGCCATGCAGCCGACATTGCGAAGCTCGCGGCGGCATCAGGTCCGTGGCCGCTGTCGGGGGCGGCGATCGCGATCGGCTGCCGCGCCTTGCGCGATGATACCTGGGCCGGGGCAACGTCGGCGCGCCTCGTGCGGGATTGCGCTCGCCTCGACGACATGGTGCGGTCGCAAGGCTGGCGGCTCGTCGGCGGCGCACCGCTGTTTCGTCTCTACGAGACGCCTGATGCGCTTGCCGCTCAGGAAAAACTCGCGCGCGGCCAGATCTGGTCGCGAGTCTTCGCGCAGAATCCGGCATGGCTGCGCCTGGGTCTTCCCGGCAGCGAAGCCGAATGGCTGCGCCTCGCAAAGATCCTAGCGTGCTAGCGCGAGCAGGCCTTCGACGTCGAGATGCCGTTCGATGTGATCGGCCAGGGCATCGAGCGCGCTCTCGACCCTGGCGTGATAGGGCTCCTCGCCTGTGGGGATGTCGAGCTTCGCCAGATACGCCTTGCGGAAATCATCCGACGTGAACAGGCCGTGAAGATAGCTGCCCTGTACGCGCCCATCGCCGGAAATCGCGCCTTCCGGCTCGCCATTCAGTTTTGCGAACGGCCGTACGCGATCCGGCCCGTCGGTGCGGCCGATGTGGATCTCGTAAGCCTGGATCGGCTGGGCCGTCGCCGCATGCACGGCCGCAACACGCGTCAGAGTCTTCTGCGGGCTCATCACCGTTTCCACGTCCAGCAGTCCAAGGCCCGGCGTGTCGCCCGCGGGCCCCTCGATGCCGTCAGGATCCGCGACGCTGTGTCCGAGCATCTGATAGCCGCCGCAGAGGCCTAGCACGTGACCGCCTCTGCGATGATGTGCGAGCAGATCGATGTCCCAGCCCTGCGCGCGCAAAAAGGCGAGATCGCCGCGCGTGGACTTCGAACCGGGGATGACGACGAGCCTGACGTCGCCGGGGATCGCTTCGCCCGGACGCACCATGACGAGATCGACCCCGGGCTCGAGCTTGAGCGGATCGAGATCGTCGAAATTGGCGATCCGCGACAGCGCGAGGCAGGCGATCTTGCACTGGCCGGGCTTGCGCGCGTCGCTCAGGCCCAGCGCATCCTCCGCCGGCAGCTCGCCGGCGCGCGCGAACCAGGGCAGCACGCCGAGGCCGCGCCATGCGGTCTTTTGTTCGATCAGCTTGTAGCCGTCGTCGAACAGCGTGGGATCGCCGCGGAACTTGTTGATGACAAAACCGTGGATCAAGGCGGCATCGTCAGGGTCGATCACCGTCTTGATGCCGACGAGCTGGGCGATGACGCCGCCACGGTCGATATCTCCGACCAGCACGACGGGGACATCGGCCTTGCGGGCAAAGCCCATATTGGCGATGTCGGCCTTGCGAAGGTTCACCTCGGCCGGGCTGCCGGCGCCTTCGACCAGCACCAGGTCAGAGCGCGCCTTGAGCCGCCCAAAACTCTCCAGCACCGCGCCCATCAGCGAGGGCTTCATCGCCGCGTATTCACGCGCGCGCGCAGTCGCGATGCGCTTGCCATGCACGATCACCTGCGCGCCGACATCGGTCTCCGGCTTGAGCAGCACCGGGTTCATGTCGGTGTGCGGTTCGACACCCGCTGCAAGCGCCTGCAGCGCCTGTGCGCGACCGATCTCGCCGCCATCGACGGTGACGGCCGCGTTGTTCGACATGTTCTGCGGCTTGAACGGGAGCACGCGCATGGCCCGTCGCGTGAAAGCGCGAGCAAGGCCGGCGACGATGAGCGATTTGCCCACGTCCGAGCCGGCCCCCTGGATCATCAATGCGCGTGCCATCGAATTCAGAACTCGACGCCGGCCTGCGCCTTGATGCCGGAGCGGAACGGATGCTTCACCAGCGTCATCTCGGTGACGAGATCGGCGATCTCGATCAGCTCGTCCTTGGCATTGCGGCCGGTGAGCACGACATGCGTCATCGGCGGCTTCGAGGTTTTCAGGAAATCGACGACCTCTGCGATGTCGAGATAGTCGTAGCGCAGCGCGATGTTGATTTCGTCGAGCACGACCATGCGCAGCCGTTGATCGGATATCAGCGCCTTCGCTTTTTCCCAGCCGGCGCGGGCGGCCGCGATGTCGCGAGCGCGGTCCTGCGTCTCCCAGGTAAAGCCCTCGCCCATGGCGTGGAACTGGCAGAGCTCGCCGAAATGGCCGGTGAGCAGGCGCCGCTCGCCGGTGTCCCAAGCGCCCTTGATGAACTGCACGACCGCGCAGGGCAGGCCGTGGGCAACGCAACGCACGATCATGCCGAAGGCGGAGGAGGACTTGCCCTTGCCGGCGCCGGTGTGGACGATGATGAGGCCTTTTTCGCCGCTCTTGGTCGCCATGATCTTGTCGCGGGCGACCTTGATCTTCGCCATTTTCGCGGCGTGCTTGGCGTCAGTCTTGGCGTCGGTTTCGTCGGCCGTCTGGGTCTCCGGTTCAGGCGTCATGGTATCCGGTCCTTCGGCTTGACAAGAGGCGGCCGGGGGCAAATGGTGGTCCGGCGTTGGTTCCTGTCCTATGACAGGCGAAGAGGGAATGCGATAGGGTCCGAATCGGCAAGATTTGGGTCCAAAATGCAGCCGCCCCCGCGACCGTGACCGGAGAGATGCCCGAAGCCACTGATCCCCTCGGGGGATCGGGAAGGCGGGGATCGAAGGGCCAAAAGCCCTGCTCCGCAAGCCGGGAGACCTGCCAGCGCGGACGATTTTTGGACCGGCGGACGGGGTGTTCCGCGACGGGGAAACGGGCCTTCGCAAGAACGGTTCGTGGGCCTCTTCGCCTCCCGCCGATACTTCTGGAAGAGGCGATGACCGTCACACTGCATGTCTGCATCACCTGCCGCGCCGGCCAGACGCTGGGCGAGGGCGAGGTCGCGCCCGGCAAGCGCCTGCACGGCGCGATCCTCGAGGCTGGCGTGCCCGAAGGCGTCACCGTGGTTCCCGTCGAATGCCTGTCTGCATGCAGCCAGGGTTGCTCGGTCGCGCTCAGCGCGCCCGGCCGCTGGTCGTATGTCTATGGCCGCCTCTCGGATGCCAATGCGCACGACGTGGTCGCGGGCGCCGCCGCCTATGCTGCCGCGCCCGACGGCCTGGTGCCCTGGCGCAGCAGGCCCGAAATCTTCCGCAAGCAGTCGCTTGCCCGCATTCCCCCCATTGCCGTGTTGCCGGAGGCCGCCGAATGAACTCGCTCGCAAAAGTCCCGGTGACTGTTGTCACCGGCTTCCTCGGCTCCGGCAAGACGACGCTGATCCAGCATCTGCTCAGCAATGCGGGCGGCAAGAAGCTCGCCGTGCTCGTCAACGAGTTTGGCAGCGAGGGTGTCGACGGCGAGATTCTGAAGTCCTGCGCCGATGCGAACTGCCCGGAAGAAAACATCGTCGAGCTCGCCAATGGCTGCATCTGCTGCACCGTTGCCGACGATTTCATTCCGACCATGGAGCAGCTGCTGGCGCGCCCTGTCAGGCCCGATCACATCCTGATCGAGACCTCGGGGCTGGCGCTGCCGAAGCCGCTGCTCAAGGCGTTCGACTGGCCGGAGATCCGCTCGCGCATCACGGTCGACGGCGTCATTGCGCTCGCCGATGCCGAGGCGGTCGCCGCCGGTCGTTTCGCGCCGGATCCGGATGCGGTCGAAGCCCAGCGCGCGGCGGACGATAATCTCGATCATGAGACGCCGCTCTCGGAAGTTTTCGAGGACCAGATCGCCTGCGCCGACATCGTGCTGCTGACCAAGGCGGACCTCGCGGGTGCTGCGGGCATCGAGGCCGCCAAGGCGCTGATCACTGCCGAGATGCCGCGCCGCGTGCCGATGCTTCCCATTACCGACGGCGCGATCGATGCGCGCGTCATTCTCGGCCTCGGCGCCGCTGCCGAGAACGATCTCGCCGCGCGCCCCTCGCACCATGACGGCGAGGAGGAGCACGAGCATGACGATTTCGCTTCCGTCGTGATCGATCTCCCTGAGGTCGCCGACGTCGATGCGCTGGTCGCGTCCGTACAGAAGCTGGCGCGCGAGCAGAACGTGCTGCGCGCCAAGGGCTATATCGCGGTCGCGGGCAAGCCCATGCGCCTGCTGCTGCAGGCGGTCGGCGAGCGCGTGCGCCACCAGTTCGACAAGCCCTGGGGCGCAGGGCTCAGGCAGTCGAAGCTCGTCGTGATCGGCGAGCACGGCGATATCGACGAAACCGCGATCAGGTCAGGGCTAGGGATCTGATGCACGTCGTCTTCCGCGAGAGCCGTGGTCTCGAGGAGACCGCGACGCCGAGGGACATCGGCCAGGACCCGGCCGATCTCGTGGCGCTCTCGTTCTCGGATTCCGATCTGGCGGCGTTTGCGGCCGGCTGGCGACGTGGCCGCGAGGGCCTGCCGTCGCTGCGGCTCGCCAACCTCGCGGAGCTCCGTCATCCGCTCTCGATCGACACCTATATCGAGCGGACGCTGTCGCAGGCGCGCGGCATTCTGGTGCGGTTGATCGGTGGTGAATCCTACTGGTCGTATGGTCTTGCGGCGCTCCAGCAGCTGGCAAAGGATCGCAACATCGCGCTGGCCGTGCTCCCGGCCGATGGCCGTGACGACATCAGGCTGGACGCGTACTCCACCTTGCCGGTCTCGACGCTACGCCGGCTCAAGGTGCTCTGCGATACCGGTGGGCCCGTCGCGACGCAAGCGGCGATCGCGCAGCTTGCGCTGGCCTCGGGTCTCTATGCAGGCCCGGTCGTCGGCGAGATGGCCGTGCCCGAGATGGGCTTTTACGATCCCGCACGCGGGGTGATCGCCGCGCCGGTGGCGCGCGAGGGCAAATCGTCCGCGCTGGTGACGTTCTATCGCTCCTATCTCACTGCCGCGGACACAGGGCCTGTCGATACGTTGATCGCGGCGCTGCGCGAGAAGGGCTTTGACGCACATGGCGCGTTCGTCGCCTCGCTGAAGGCTGCCGGCGTCGCGGATTGGCTGCGCGCGCATCTCGCCAGGAATCCACCCGCCGCGATCGTCAACGCGACGGCGTTCTCGGCGCTGGGTGACGACGGTACGACGCCGTTCGATGCCGCATCGTGTCCGGTGTTTCAGGTCGCGCTGTCATCGGCGCGGCGTGAGGACTGGGCGGAATCGCTGCGTGGCCTGTCGCCGGGTGATCTCGCGATGCATGTCGTGCTGCCCGAGGTCGACGGCCGCCTGTTCTCAGGCGTCGTGAGTTTCAAGTCGGCCGCAGAGCGCGATCCCGATTTGCAGTTTTCACATCTCGCCCACCGGCCGGATGAAGAGCGCGTGAAGGCTGTCGCAGCGCGCGTTGCGGCCTGGCGCCGCCTCGCGGAGACGCCGGCCGCCGAGAAGCGGCTGGCGATCGTGCTGTCGAACTATCCGGGCCGCCCGCATCAGATCGCGCATGCGGTGGGTCTCGATGCGCTCGCTTCTGTCGAGGCGTTGGTGTCCGATCTCTCCGAGACTGGCTTCAATGTTGCGCCAGTTCAGGAGCTCGGTGAGGCGCTGCTCAGGCAGAAATTGACCTGGAGCGTTGCCGAGTACCGCGCGGCGCTCTCGCATCTTCCGCAGAATTTGCAGGACGATCTCGCGCAGGCCTGGAGCGCGCCGGAGAGCGATCCGAGCTGCCGCGGCGGCGCGTTCCACTTCGCTGCGATCCCATGCGGCCGATCGATCATCGCGGTCCAGCCAGAGCGCGGCGATACGACCACGCGCGATGTCGACTATCACGATCTCGCCCGCACGCCGCGCCATGCCTATGTCGCGTTCCATCTCTGGCTCCGCGCGCAGGGGATTGATGCCGTCGTGCACATGGGCGCGCATGGCACGCTGGAATGGCTGCCCGGAAAATCCGTGGCGTTGTCGTCCGCCTGCTGGCCCGAAGCGCTGATCGGCGATCTCCCCGTCATCTATCCCTTCATCGTCAACGATCCCGGCGAGGCCGCGCAGGCCAAGCGGCGCATTGGCGCCGTCACCATCGGTCATCTGCCGCCGCCGCTCGAGCAATCCGCGGTCCCGGAAGGGCTGCGTCGGCTGGAACGCCTGCTCGACGAATATTCGACCGCCGACGGTCTCGACCCCGCCCGCCGCCAGCGCCTGATCGCCGCGATCCGGGACGAGGCGCGCACGGCAGGGCTCGAAGACGATCTCGGCCTCGATGTATCCGCCGCGCCGGCCGAAGCCATTCCGCGCATCGATCGCTTCGTCTGCGACCTCAAGGAGAGCCAGTTCGGCGACGGCCTGCACGTGTTCGGCCGCGGCGCGTGCGGTGATGCGGAGCGGGACGCGCTGCGCGCTGCGCTTGCCGGTCAGCGTGTTGCGCCGGGCCCGTCGGGCTCGCCGTATCGTGGGCGCCAGGACGTGCTGCCGACGGGGCGCAATCTCTTCGCCGTCGATCCGCGCGCGGTGCCGACGCCGTCGGCGCATGCGCAGGGGATCAAGCTCGCCGAAGAACTGCTGCGGCGGCATTTGCAGGATCACGGCGACTGGCCGAAGGGCCTCGTCGTCGATCTCTGGGGTTCCGCGACCATGCGCACCGCCGGCGAAGAGTTTGCGATGGCGCTGCATCTGGCCGGCCTCGCGCCGCGCTGGGACCACGCCTCCGGCCGCGTCACCGGCTACGACATCATCGCGCCGGCCGAACTCGGCCGCCCCCGCATCGACGTCACGCTGCGGGTGTCAGGCCTGTTCCGCGACGTCTTTGCGGGCCTTGCGCAATTGTTCGAGGCCGCGGCCGAAGCGCTCGCATCGCGCGAGGACGAGGGCGACGAGAATCCCTATCGCCGCCGCACCTCGCGCGTGTTCGCGCCGCGCCCCGGACAATACGGCGTCGGCCTTTCGGCAATCCCCGATGTTTTCACGCCGGAGACGCGCGATGCGGCTGGCGAGGCTTGGCTGTCGGCTTCGTCCTGGGCGTTCTCCGCCGATGGCGAGATCAAGCCCGATCGCGAGGGTATCGAACAGCGGCTTGCATCCGCAGATGCGTTCGTCCATGCCCAGGACCTGCCGGAGACCGATCTCCTGCTCGCTGCCGACTATGCCGCGCACGAAGCCGGCGTCGCCGCGGCGGCAGCGCATCTCGGTGTATCAGGGCCATCGCTCTATCACCTCGACACGACGCGTCCCGAGCAGCCGCACGCGCGCACGCTAACCGAAGAAATCTCCCGCGTCGTCCGTGCCCGCGCGGCCAATCCTGCCTGGATCGCCGGCATGATGCGCCACGGCTTCCGCGGCGCGGCCGAGATCTCCGCGACGCTGGAGCACATGGCCGCCTTCGCGCATCTGGCCGGCGCCGTGCCGCCGCATCTGTTCGATCTCTATTATGACGCGACGCTCGGCGATGCCGATGTGCGCGCTTTCATGGCGCGCGAAAACCCGGCGGCGCTTGCCGCGATGGAAACGTGCTTCAAGCGCCTGCACGAGGCCTCGCTCTGGCGAACGCGCCGCAATTCGATCGCGGCCGCGCTGAAGGAGGCGTCATGAGCGCGGCTTCGGTGAAGGGCTGGTGTCCTGGGGCGCTGCGGCCGATGCAATCGGGCGACGGGCTCGTGGTCCGCGTGCGCCCGTTCGGTGGCCGGCTCGATGCGGCCCAGACCGCTGGCCTTGCGCATCTTGCCGAGCGCCATGGTAATGGCCTGATCGACGTGACGAGCCGCGCCAATCTCCAGATCAGAGGCGTCAGCGAGACCAGCCACCGGCTGCTGCTTGACGGGCTCGCGCAATTGAAGTTGCTCGACCCTGATGCCGACACTGAATCCCGCCGCAACATCCTGGTCACGCCGTTCTGGCGCGATGGCGACGAGACCCAGGCGCTCGCCGCCGAGCTCGAAGAGGCGCTGGCGGACTCTGCGCTCGAGCTTCCCACGAAATTCGGCTTCGCCGTCGATGACGGCAAATCACGCGTGCTTGCTGGAGATTCCGCCGACGTCCGGATCGAGCGTGACGCTTCAGGTGGTCTCATGGTGCGCGCCGATGGCGCCACGCTCGGCCGCAGCGTAGCGCGCGGCGAGGCGGTGACCGCCGCACTTGCCGTCGCGCGCTGGTTCGTCACATCAGGCGTCCGGGATGGGCGAGGACGGATGGCAACGCATGTTGCCGCCGGCGCAACATTGCCTCAGGCGCTGCGCGGCGAGGCGGAGCCCGCGCCGATCATGGCAGCAGTGCGTCCCGGGCTTTATCCGCAAGGCGCCATGGTCGGGATCGCCTTCGGACAGATGCCGCATGCGACGCTCAATCAGCTCTCGGGCCTCGGGCATGCGCTGCGGATGACGCCGTGGCGGATGGTTTTGAGCGAAGGCAAGCTAACGATGCCATCAGCCCCAGGCCTGATCACCGAAGCCTGCGATCCGGCGTTGCGCGTCATCGCCTGCAGCGGCGCGCCGCGCTGCCGCGAGGCCCATGCCGACACCCGCGGGCTGGCCGCAACGCTCGCGCCGAACATCGGCGGGGCCGCGCGGCTTCACGTCTCTGGCTGCGCAAAGGGCTGCGCCCATTCCGGCGCGGTCGCGATCACGCTGGTCGCGACGGCTGCCGGGTTTGATCTCGTGCGCGACGGCTCGACCCGCGACGAGCCGGTCCTGCGCGGGCTTGACCGCGACGATATCGTTCGCGATCCCTCCATCCTGTTGGGAGGGAACTGATGCCACATGCTTACGAGACCGACGGCGCGGCGATCTATCGTCAATCCTTTGCGACCATCCGGGCCGAGGCCGATCTGGCCCGCTTCACGCCTGATGAGGAGCAGGTCGTGGTGCGGATGATCCATGCGGCGGGCATGGTCGGCCTCGAAGCTCATATCCGCTTCACATCGGGCATGGCGACCGCGGCTCGCGCAGCCTTGCAGAAGGGCGCACCGATCCTGTGCGACGCCCGCATGGTGTCGGAAGGAATTACGCGCGCGCGATTGCCTGCGGCCAACGCCGTGATCTGCACGCTTGGCGACGAGACCGTTCCCGCGCTGGCGCAATCCATGCGCAACACACGCTCGGCCGCGGCGCTGGAGCTGTGGCGACCGCATCTCGATGGCGCGATCGTCGCGATCGGCAACGCGCCCACCGCGCTGTTCCATCTGCTCAATATGCTGGAAGATCGCAGCTGCCCACGGCCCGCGGCGATTATCGGCTGTCCCGTTGGCTTCGTTGGCGCAGCCGAATCCAAGGCCGCGTTGATGGCCGATCCACCGGTGCCGGCGCTGACGGTCGAGGGTCGCCTCGGCGGCTCTGCAATCACGGTCGCTGCCGTGAACGCGCTGGCGAGCCGGAGCGAATAGTCATGGGACGCATCATCTGCTGCGGTCTCGGCCCCGGCGATCCCGATCTGATGAGTGTGCGCGCGGACCGGACCGTGCGCGGCGCGCAGCACGTCGCCTTTTTCCGCAAGAAGGGCCGTCCCGGTCAGGCGCGGCGTATCGTCGAGGGGATGCTCGCGGCCGACGTCACCGAATATCCCATGGAATATCCTGTCACGACGGAGATCGCGTTCGATAGCCCGAACTACGTGCAATTGCTTGCCGGCTTCTACGACGAATGGGCCGAGCGTCTGGCGCGGCTTTCGCGCGCGGTCGACGTCGTCGTGCTCTGCGAGGGCGATCCCTATTTCTACGGGTCCTTCATGCATCTGCACGCGCGGCTGCAAGGCCGCGTCGAGATCGAGGTGATCGCCGGCATTCCCGGCATGGTCGGCTGCTGGAATGGTGTCGGCCAGCCGATTGCGCTGGGCGACGACGTGACGACGGTGCTGATGGGAACGCTTCCCGAATCCGAGCTTGAACGCCGCATGCGCGATTCCGATGCGCTGGTGATCATGAAGACCGGGCGCAACCTCGCAAAAGTGCGGCGCGCACTCGCGTCCACCGGCCGCCTCGATGACGCCTGGCTGGTGGAGCGCGGCACCATGCCGGGCGAGCGCATCGCGCGGCTCGCCGAGATCGGCGCCGCTGAGTGTCCCTACTTCGCGATCGTGCTCGTGCACGGCAAGGGCCGGCTTCCGGACTCCGCCGAATGACGGGCACGCTGACCATCGCGGGCCTCGGCCCGGGCAGCGATGCGCTGGTGACGCCGGAGGTCACTGCAGCGCTTGCCGCCGCGACCGACATCCTTGGGTACGCCCCCTATGTCGCGCGCGTGCCGCCGCGGCCCGGCCTCAAGCTCCATCCCTCCGACAACCGCGAGGAGCTTCAGCGGGCAGCAGAAGCCTTGCAGCTTGCGGCCGAAGGCCGGCAGGTGGTCGTCGTCTCCTCCGGCGATCCCGGCGTGTTCGCGATGGCATCCGCGGTGTTCGAGGCGTTGGAACAGGCGCCGCAACATCAGGACCTGCCGATCCGCGTCCTGCCCGGCATCACCGCGATGCTGGCGGCGGCTGCGCGCGCCGGCGCGCCGCTCGGCCACGATTTCTGCGCGATCAATCTCTCCGACAACCTGAAGCCCTGGACGGTGATCGAGAAGCGTCTGCGGCTCGCGGCCGAAGCGGATTTTTCGATTGCAATGTACAATCCGCGCTCGGCGAGCCGGCCGGAGGGATTTGGCCGCGCGCTCGCGGTGTTGAAGGAAACCGGCTGTGGCGAGCGCCTCGTGATTTTCGCGCGCGCCGTCAGCGCGCCTGACGAAAAGATCGTGATCGTGCCACTGGACGACGCGACGCCCGAGATGGCGGACATGCGAACGCTGGTGATCGTCGGCAATTCGCAGACGCGCCGCGTCGGCCGCTGGATCTATGCGCCGAGGCGGGCCCGATGACCGAGCCATTGCATCACCTCCGTGACGCTCTCGACTTTCTTGCGCTCGGGCAGCGCCGGCCGCGAGATCATGATCACGGGCAGGCCGAGCCGGCGGGCCGCGTCGATCTTGGCGCGCGCGCCGTCGCCGCCGGAATTGCGGGCGACGATCCATGCGATGCCGCGCGTGCGCATCATGTCGAGCTCGCCGTCAAGCGTGAACGGCCCGCGCGACACGATGACATCGGCGGCGAATGGCAGAGGCGTTTCCGGCGGATCGACGAACCGCAGCGTGTAGGCATGCTGCGGCTTCGCCGCGAACGGAGCGATGTGCTGGCGGCCGATGGCGAGGAACATTCTTGCCGGCGCCTCCGGCAGCGCGGCGACGGCGGCGGTGACGTCGGTGACCTCGGTCCAGATGTCTTCGGGCGTTCTGCTCCAGGGCGCGCGCTCGAGCGCGATCAGCGGCGTGCCGGTCTCCTCGCAAGCGTCGACCGCATGACGGCTCATCTCGGCGGCAAAGGGATGCGTGGCGTCGATCACATGCGTGATGCCTTCGCGCCTGACGTAGTCGGCCAGCCCGCTCGCGCCGCCAAAACCACCGATGCGGGTCGGCAGCGGCTGATCGGCAGGCGCCCGGGTGCGGCCGCCGTAGGAATATACGGCGTCAATGCCTGCGCGCGCGATCTCCGCGGCGAGCAGGCTCGCGTCGGCAATTCCGCCCAGAACAAGGGCGCGCGTCATGGCTGATCCCTGGCTGACCATCATCGGTATCGGCGAAGATGGCCTCGCGGGGCTGTCGGACGCAAGTCGAAAGGCGCTCGCCAGCGCGGAAACCGTGTTCGGCGGCGAGCGTCATCTCGCGCTTGCAGACGTCGGAAGCCGCGGCCGCGCATGGCCGGTGCCTTTCAACGCAGACATCGTGCTGAGCTGCCGTGGAAGGCCCACGGCCGTGCTGGCCTCCGGCGATCCGTTCTGGCATGGCGCCGGCGCAGGCCTTGCCGAGAGGCTCGACCCGAGCGAGTGGATCGCGCATTCGGCGCCCTCGACCTTCTCGCTCGCCGCCGCGCGGCTGGGCTGGCGGCTCGAATCCATCGCCTGCCTCGGGCTTCATGCCGCGCCGTTCGAGCGTCTCGTACCCTATCTCGCGCCGGGCGCGCGGATCATTTGTCTCGTGCGAGACGGCAAGGCCGCTGGCGACCTCGCGCGATGGCTGACGGAACGCGGGTGGGGTGGCTCGGCATTCTGGACTCTCGCCGCACTTGGCGGCCCGCGCGAGGCCATTGCGGAGCATCGTGCCGACAGCTTTGCCGGCGACCTCGCTGGAAACCTGGTTGCAGTCGCCGTCGCGGCGAAGGGCGGGAAGGGCATTCCCCGCAGCTCAGGACTTTCGGACGATCTCTTCGCCCATGACGGCCAGATCACCAAGCGGCCGGTCCGCGCGCTGGCGCTGTCGGCGCTGGCCCCGCGTCCCGGTGAACGCTTGTGGGACATCGGCGCCGGCTCGGGCTCGATTTCGGTTGAGTGGGCGCTGTGTGACGGGACGGCGATTGCGATCGAGACGCGCGAGGATCGCGCCGCGAACATTCGGGCCAATGCGGCGGCGTTTGGACTGACGCATCGGATCACGGTAGTTACGGGACAGGCGCCGGAAGCGCTTGCCTCGCTGGATGCGCCGGATGCCGTCTTCGTGGGTGGCGGCCTCGATCGTGCGATGTTCGACGCGATCTGGTTGCGGCTTGCGCCAGGGGCGCGGTTGGTTGCACATTCCGTCACGCTGGAGACGGAAGCGCTGCTCGGCGAACTGCATCAGCAGCATGGCGGCGAGTTGATGCGGGTCGAGATCGCCTACGCCGCTCCGCTTGGCCGCTATCGCTCCTGGGAGGCGGCGCGGCCGGTGCTGCAGTGGAGTGTGGTCCGATGAAGGTTGCCGGGCTCGGATTCAAGAAGGATGTGACGCTGGCCTCTTTGCGCGAAGCGCTTGCAGCGGCCGGCGGCCCCGATGGCCTCGCGGCCATGGCTACTGTCAGCGACAAGGCCGACGCTGACGTGTTGAAGCAGCTCGCGCGTGAATGCGGCGTGCCGATCAAGGCTGTCCCGGCCGATGTGCTTGCGCGTGTCGATACGCCGACGCAGTCGCAGCGGATCGCCGGAAGGTTCGGCACGGGATCGGTCGCCGAGGCAGCAGCGCTGGCCGCCGCTGGTCCGCGCGCGCGGCTCATCGCGACGCGCGCGGTCTCGCAGGATCGCACCGCGACTGCGGCGATCGCAGAAGGAGACGGCCCATGACGGTGCACTTCATCGGCGCCGGGCCGGGCGCCGCCGATCTTCTCACCTTGCGTGGGCGCGATTTGATCGCGGCCTGTCCGGTCTGTCTCTATGCGGGTTCGCTGGTGCCGGAGGGCGTGCTGGCGCATTGCCCGAGCGGAGCGCGCATCGTCAACACCGCGCCCCTGTCGCTCGACGGGATCATCGCGGAGATCTCCGCCGCGCATGCGGAGGGCAAGGACGTCGCGCGGCTGCATTCCGGCGATCTCTCGATCTGGTCGGCGATGGGCGAGCAGCTTCGCCGCCTGCGCGCGCTCGGCATTCCATTCACCGTCACACCGGGCGTGCCGTCCTTTTCCGCCGCCGCCGCCGCGCTGGAAGCCGAGCTGACGCTGCCCGGCCTCACTCAGACGGTGGTGCTGACCCGCACGCCGGGCCGCGCCAGCGCGATGCCCGAGGGCGAGAGGCTTGCGGCCTTCGCCGCGACCGGCGCGGTACTCGCGATCCATCTGTCGATTCATCTGCTCGACGAGGTGGTTGCCGAACTCACCCCGCATTGCGGCGCGGACTGTCCGGTGGCGATCGTCTGGCGCGCGAGCTGGCCCGACCAGCGCATCGTCCGCGCGACGCTGGCGACGCTCGATGCCGCCGTCGCGACCGAGATGGAGCGCACCGCGCTGATACTGGTCGGCAAGACGCTGGGTGCGGCGGATTTCGACGAGAGCCGGCTCTATGCCGCGGATTACGATCGTCGCTATCGTCCCGTTGGCGCCGAGCCGCGTTTTCCGGAGGCATCGTGATGGCGGCAGGCCTCGTCATCTCCGCGCCGGCCTCGGGCGTCGGCAAGACCACGCTGACGCTGGCGCTCGCGCGCGCCTGGCGCAATCGTGGCTTGAAAGTGCAGTGCTTCAAGAGCGGCCCTGATTACATCGATCCAGCTTTTCACGCAGCAGCCACAGGCCGCCCCTCCGTCAATGTCGATAGCTGGGCGATGGACCGTTCGACGATCGCGCATCTCGTCAGCCGGGGGAGCGATGCCGATATCGTGCTTGCCGAGGGCTCGATGGGCCTGTTCGACGGCGTCGCCGCGCGCGGCGTCTCCGGCACCGGTGCTACCGCCGACATCGCGGAAATGCTGGGTTGGCCGGTGGTTCTGGTGATCGACCCCTCCGGTCAGGCGCAGACCGCGGCGGCGATCGCCGCAGGCCTGCGCGATTATCGTGCCGGCGTGCGCCTTGCGGGCGTGATGCTCAACCGGGTCGCCAGCCCGCGTCACGAAGACCTCGTGCGGCGTGCGCTCGACGACGCCGGCATCGCCGTGTTCGGCGCGCTGCCGCGTCATGCCGAGATCAGCCTGCCGAAGCGGCATCTCGGCCTCGTGCAAGCCGAGGAGCAGGCCGAGATCGGAAAACTGATCGACGAGGCCGCGCGCTTTGTCTCGGAGCACGTCGATCTCGATGCGGTGATGCAATCGGCCGCTAGCTGGTCGCCGCAACCGGCCGCGAACGGCCTCAACGTGACACCGCCCGGGCAGCGCATTGCGCTTGCGCGCGATGCCGCGTTTTCCTTCGTCTATCCGCACATGCTGGAAGCCTGGCGGGCGGCAGGTGCGGAGATTTCAACGTTCTCTCCGCTTGCCGACGAAGCGCCCGATGCAGGCGCAGACGTCTGCTGGCTGCCCGGTGGCTATCCCGAACTTCATGCCGGCAAGATCGCCGCCAATGCACGCTTCCGCAACGGTCTGCGCGCCTTCGCCGAGACGCGACCAGTGCACGGCGAATGCGGTGGGTATATGGTGCTGGGGACAGCTTTGACCGACGCCGACGGTATCCGTCACGAGATGACGGGCCTGCTCGGCCTGGAGACGAGTTTTGCCAAGCGGCGCATGCATCTGGGCTATCGTCTCGCCTCGCTCGCAATGCCGATGCCGGGGCACAAGGCCGGCGCGCGGCTGCGCGGCCACGAGTTTCACTATTCGACGATCATCGCCCAGCCCGATGCGCCACTGGCAGTCGTGCACGACGCAACTGGCAGCGTCATCGCCGAGACCGGCTCGCGGCGCGGGCACGCCTCGGGCACGTTCTTCCATCTGATCGCGGAGGACCGGTGAGCGGTTTTGTCTCCTTCGTCTCCGCCGGCCCCGGCGACCCCGAGCTTCTCACGCTCAAGGGCGCCGCGCGGCTGCGCGAGGCTGACGTCGTGCTCTATGACGATCTCGCCTCGGGCGCGATCCTCGATCTCGCACGGCCAGGCGCGAATCTCGTCGCGGTCGGGAAACGGGCAGGGCGGCCGTCGACAAAGCAGCATCACGTCAATCGCCTGCTGGTCGACTATGCCGCGACGGGCGTGCGGGTCGTGCGGCTGAAGTCGGGCGATGCCGGCATCTTTGGCCGGCTCGAGGAGGAGCTGGAGACGCTGCGCGAGGCCGGCATCGGCTTCGAGATCGTTCCCGGCGTCACCTCGGCCTGCGTCGCGGCCGCACAGGCCGGCATTCCGCTGACGCGCCGCCACACCTCGCGCCGGGTGCAGTTCGTGACCGGCGCCGACGTCACCGGTGAGCTGCCGCCAGATCTGAACTGGGCGGCGCTGGCCGATCCTGATGCGACGACGGTGGTCTATATGGGCCGGCGCACCTTTCCGGTGCTGGCCGCAAAACTGATCGAGCACGGTCTTTCATCGAGCACGCCGGCGCTGTTCGCCGAATCCCTCGGACGCCCCGACGAGCGACTGGTGCGCACCACGATCGCCGAGCTTGCCGAGCAACTCGCGCGCGGCGGTGCGGCTTCCACGGCCGCTGTCATCATGTTCGGCGCGCTGGCGGAGGGCGGATCGTCATGATGACGCTCTCCCTGATCGGCATCGGCTGCGGCGATCCCGGGCAACTCACGCGCGCTGCGATTGGCGCGATCAACGCCGCCGATCTCGTGCTGATCCCGCGCAAGGGAACGGCAAAGACAGATCTCGCCGATCTCAGGCGGGCGATCTGCGCCGACGTGCTCACCAATGCCACAACGCGCATCGCCGAGTTCGATCTTCCCGTGCGCGACGCCGCTGAAGCCGATTACCGCAAGGGCGTCGACGATTGGCACGATGCGGTCGCCGCGGCCTGGTCGCGGACGATCGAAGAACATCTCGGCGGTGACGGCAAGGCCGCACTGCTGATCTGGGGCGATCCCTCGCTCTACGATTCCTCGCTGCGCATCGCGCGACGGCTCAACCCCTTGCCCAGAATCGAGGTCGTGCCCGGCATCACCTCGATCCAGGCGCTGTGCGCGGCGCATGCGCTGCCGCTCAACGACATCGGCGAGCCGTTTCTGGTGACGACGGGACGCCGCCTGCGCGAAGGCGGCTGGCCGCAAGGCGTTGATACCGTGGTGGTGATGCTCGACGGCGGCACGGCATTCCAGTCGCTCGATCCAAATGGCCTTCACATCTGGTGGGGCGCCTATCTCGGCCTGGCCGACCAGATCATTCTGTCAGGCGCGCTGACCGAGGTCGGCCCGCGCATCGTCGCCGCGCGACAGGACGCGCGCGCGCGTCACGGCTGGATCATGGACAGTTACATTCTCAAGCGCAGGCCGTAAGCGAGGCAGCATGATCCCTGATTGGGTCACCCGGAAATGTCCCGAGATCTCCGTCGTCCATCGCGACGCCGCGATCGCGCGACAGGCGCAACTGACGAAGCCGACCGGCGCGCTCGGCCGGCTCGAGCAACTCGCGATCGAGCTTGCGGGCTTGCAGGCGACCGAACGCCCGCGTGCCGCGCGCGTGCCGATCATCATCTTCGCCGGCGATCATGGCATCGTCGCACAGGGCGTATCGGCCTATCCGCAGGCCGTCACCGTCGCGATGATGGCGAACTTTGCCGCCGGCGGCGCCGCGATCTCGGTGTTGGCGCGCGAGCTCGGTTCGAGCCTCGAGGTCGTCGACGCCGGAACGCTGGCGGCGGACGCCATGCCCGGCGTGGTTACGGACAAGCCGCGCCACGGCACGCGCGATTTCAGCAGTGAGCCGGCGCTCACGCCGGCGGAGCTGGCATTCGCCTTCGAGGCCGGCCAGCGCGCGGTGGCGCGGACGAAGGCCAGTCAGCCTGATATCCTGATTTTCGGCGAGATGGGCATCGGCAACACCACGACCTCGGCGGCTATCGCCGCGGGCCTGCTCGGCATCGGTGCCGAGGAAATGGCGGGTCGCGGCACCGGCGTCGATGCGGCGGGCCGTACCTACAAGGCGCGCGTGATCGATGCAGCGATCGCACGTCATGGCGTGGCCGGCGCCGCGCCCGAGAAAATATTGTGCGCCGTTGGCGGCCTCGAGATCGCGGCGATATCAGGCGCGATCATCGCGGCTGCGCAGGCGCGCATCCCCGTGCTGATCGACGGTTTCATCGTCTCGGTTGCGGCGCTCGCGGCGGCGCGGCTGAACCCGTCGTGCCAGCCCTTCCTGCTGCCGTCGCATCAATCGGCGGAACAGGGTCATCGGCTGGTGCTGCGCGCGCTGAACGTGCAGCCGCTGATCAGCCTCGATCTCCGGCTTGGCGAGGGATCTGGCGCCGCGATCGCGCTGCCGCTGGTGCGATCGGCCTGCGCGCTTCACAATGACATGGCGACCTTCGCACAGGCCAGCGTGCCGGATCGGCCTGGCTGATCAAACCATCCGCTGATTGACCGACACCACGCGCCAGCCGCTGGCGAGTCGGTCGATCCGGGTCAGTGACAACGGATCGATCACGAAGCGCAACGCTGCTTGCGGGGTCAGGTCGAGCGCGATGCAGAGCGCGGCGCGAATGGTGCCGGAATGCACGACGAGGGTTGCGGGGCCGGGGCCGATCCGCGCGAGTCCCCGCCGGACGCGCGCGACCTGTTCCTCGAAGCTCTCTCCACCGGGCGGCCGTCTGCGCGCGGGATCGCTCCAGAACTGCGCATAGGTCTCGCCGCCATCAGCTGCGAGTTGGTCATGCCTCCAGCCGGTCCACGCGCCAAAATCCTGCTCGCCGAATTCGGCCACCAATTTGGGCTCCAGCCCCAGCGCTCGGGCCGTCTCAACCGTGCGGCGCGCCGGGCTCGCATGGCTCGTCGCGTCGCGAGGCAGACTTTGGCGCAGCGCGGCGAGCTGCGCGTGATCGCGCAGATCGGCCGGCGCGTCATCCGCATGAATGGTTCCCGCGACACCGTCGACCGGTGCATGCCGTATCAGCCAGAGGAAGGCCGCGCCTTCCATGCTCGTCTCCAAAGAAGTTGGTCACTGCGGCAATGTCGCCGCATCAGGCACATTGACTCTGTCTTCGCCGTAATCCTAGATGGATTTGACGGTTTCCCCGCGAGGGGATGAAAAGGGAATGCGGTGCGGGGACGTTGTCCCCAATGCCGTAGCTGCCCCCGCAACTGTAAGCGGTGAATCCTTCGTCACGAGCCACTGGGTCCTCGGTCCCGGGAAGGCGACGAAGCGGTCACGACCCGCGAGCCAGGAGACCTGCCGTCAGCCGTGGTCACACGCGAAGATGTCGGTCGGGGAGTACAGACATTCGGCTTCATCGGAAGGCTGACGGCCTGATGATGGGACCTTGGTTCGCGGTGACGTGCCACTGACGTCACACCGAGGTCCAGAACCGTGTCTTCCATCCGTCTCGTACGACTACGCCGCATTCTGCCGGCGTCCGCCGCTCTCGCACTTTTTGCCGCGATCGACATGACGGCCGCCTTGGCGCAGCAGGCCGGCGAGCTCTTGCCGCCCGTCGAGGTGTCGCCGCCGCAATCCCGCAAGCAGGCCAAACCAGCCGGCCGGGACGCAGCGAGCACCCGCCGTGCGGCGACACGGCGGTCCGTGACCGCAGCGGTCGCGCCAAAGCCGGTCGCGTTTGACATTGCGCCACCGACGCCGCTCAACAGCAACGCCGTCGCCGCGAGCGCCTCGCGCCTCGGCCTGACGGTGCGGCAGACTCCTGCAACTGTCGAAGTCATCTCCGCCGAGACCATGCGCGAGCAGGGCTACCGCACCGTTTCCGACGTCGCACAAGGCGCGGTCGGCGTCACCGCCGGCGATAATCCGGCCGAGCCCTCGGCCTTCTCCATGCGCGGCTTCACCAACAGCCAGATCAACACGCTCTACAACGGCATCAAGATCGGTCCGCAGAACATGACCTCGCGGATCATGGACACGGCCAATCTCGAAGCCGTGGAGATCCTGAAAGGGCCCGCCTCGCTGATCTCGGGCGAGGGTGCCGCCGGCGGCGCAATCAATCTCGTCACCAAGCGGCCGCACACCGGGCCGATCCGGAACGAAGCGGACTTTTCCTGGGACTCGCTGAACTCCCTCCGCGCGCATTTTGGCTCCGGTGGCAGCACCAATGTGCAGGGCCTGGACTATCGCTTCGACGTCAGCCGTTCCTCGCTCAACGGCTTTGCCGAGGACACCAACACCAGGACACTCGACCTCTCCGGCCAGCTCGACTATCGCGTCTCCGACAGTCTCAAGGTCTGGGGCGCGATCGAATATCGGGAGGACCGCTCGAAGGCCTATTGGGGCGCGCCGCTGGTGCCGGTGGCCTTCAGCGGATCGCACGCGACGGCGGGCATCGTCTCCGGCAGTTACTTCAACAGGACCGACCTCGGTGCCGTTACGATCGACGACCGCACCTTCAACACCAACTACAACGTTCTCGACAACCGCAACGTCGCCCAGGAAGTGTGGCTGCGCGGCGGTTTCGAGCTGAAGCTGGCGCCCGACCTGACGCTGAAGAGCCAGGCCTATGGTTATGGCGCCGAGCGCAGCTGGTTCAACAACGAGATCGAGGCGTTCGATGCCACGAACAACCAGGTCTATCGCGAGCGCTTCTATGTCGCGCACAGCCAGCGCCTCGTCGGCAATATCACCGATCTGGTCTGGGACGCCAATGTCGCGGGCTTCGACAACCGCATGGTTGCGACGCTGTCGTCGAGTTACCTCGATTTCGTCCGGCCGGGTGCTGCAAACTTCCCGAACGACTTTGTCTCGCTGGTCGATCCCGATCGCGGCTTCTACGGCCCGCTGACGACGCAGCAGCAGACCGCACGCATCGACAACGAAGCGCTGTCGTTCGAGGACCGGCTGAAACTCACACGAACGTTCTCGCTGATCGGTGGCCTGCGCGTCGAGCATATCGGGCTCGACCGCAATTCGACCGATCCGGCCGGGCTTGTGAAAGCAGGCTTTCCGTTCACGAAGGACTGGGCGCCGGTGACGGGACGCATCGGCTACACCTGGGAGGCCGTTCCGGGCCTGACCTTCTTCAGCCAGTACGCCACCGGCGCCGACGTCTCGGCCAACAACATCTTCCTGCTCGCACCGGCCCAGCCGCTCGACCTGACCACCGCGCGCACCTACGAGACCGGCGTCAAGCACGTGCTTTGGGACAACAGGGCAGAGTGGTCGTTCTCGGCCTACGACATCGTGCGCAGGAACGTCTATGCGGCAGCCGGCGGCCAGACGCTCAACATCGCAGGACGGCAGGAATCGAAGGGCGTCGAGGTCGCCGGATCGATCCGCCCGATCGGGCCTCTGCGTCTGTGGGGCAACATCGCCTATGTCGATGCGCGCTATGCCGACTACGATTTCGTTGGCGGCTCGTTTTCGGGCAACGTGCCGCCGAACGTGCCGCGCGTCGTCGCCAATGCCGGCGCGTCCTGGCGATTCTTCACGCCGTGGCCGGTCGAGGTCGGCATCACCGGCCGCCATGTCGGTGACCGCTACAACACCGACGCCAACACCGTGACGATGAATGCCTACACGATCGGCGATCTCTACGCCTTCGTCGACATTCCCAAGGCGGTCTTCAATGCCGTCGACCTGGCGCGACTGACCTTCCGCGTCCGCAACTTCACCGACAAGCGCTACGCGATCTGGGGCGACCCGTTCTATCCCGACCAGATCCTGTTGGGCGCGCCGCGGACCTACGAGATTTCCGCGGCGTTCAAATGGTAGGGCGCTGATCCAATGATGGGCGCGGTCGCCCTGCTACATCGCTGGCTCGGGATCGCGTTCTGCCTTCCGTTCGCGATGTGGTTCGCGAGCGGGATCGTGATGCACTTCGTTCCGTTTCCGTCGCTGACGGAAGCGGAACGGTTTGCCGGGCTGCTGCCGCTCGCGCGCGGAGCGCCGATCATGCCGGTTGCCGACGCGGTGGCTGCGAGCGGGATCACCGACGCCACGCGCGTTCGACTGATCCAGCGGAGTGACGGGTCAGTCTATGTCGTGTCGGGTCCGATACGCGTATGGGCGGTCGATGCCTCAGGCGGGGCCGAGGCATCGGTCGGATCTGCCGATGTCGCACTTGCCATTGCGCAAGATCATGCTCGGCGACGCGGACTCGATGCCACACACGCGGCAATCGTCGCGCGCGCGGATTGCGATCAATGGAGCGTGCCGAACGGATTTGACCGCCATCGACCGCTGTTCCGCGTAGCTCTCGGCGACGCCGCCGGAACAGAGATTTATGTCTCGTCGCGCACCGGCGAGATCGTGCTGGATACCACCCGCAACGAGCGTGGCTGGAACTGGGTCGGCAGCGTCCTGCACTGGATCTATCCGACGGTTCTCAGGCGCAACTGGGCGCTCTGGGACCAGGTGGTTTCGAATCTTTCGCTGCTGGCCTTGATTGCCGCGGTGCTAGGCGCGGTTCTGGGTGTGATCAGGATCAGAATCCGGAGCCGCCGGATCTCGTCATCCTATCGCGGCTGGCACGCGCTGCATCACATCGTCGGACTCGCATCGACGGTCTTCGTGCTGACCTGGATCTTCAGCGGCTGGCTCTCCATGGATCACGGCCGGCTGTTCTCGCGCGGCCAATTGACAGCGGCCGAGGCCGGCGTGATCAACGCCGTGCCGGACTGGCGCGCGGCGCCATCCCTGGTTCAGCAGCCGTTATCGTCCCCGCTCCGTGAAGTCGAATGGTTTGCCTTCGGCGGCCATGTCTATCGACGCGAGCGGGGAGGGCTCGGCAAGCAGGCCCTGATGTGGCCAAACGGTAAGCAGTCGGCGGCTCTCAGTCCGGAGGATGTGCTCGGCCTGACGAGCCGCCTTGCGGTCGGCTGCGGCGCGGCGTCCGTTCTGGCCGAGAACGACGATTATCCCGCGCAGTCCATCGTTCCCGGCGCGCCCGTCTACCGCGTGCGTTGCGGTGATCTCTGGTTCGACATCGACGGCGCCGACGGCAGCGTGCTGCAGCGGCTGGATTCGTCGCGGCGAGCCTATCGCTGGGCTTACAGCGCGTTGCACACGCTGGATTTTCCTGTCCTCAAGGCGCATCCGCGCCTGCGCGATATCCTGATCGTCGGGCTCTGCGCGCTTGGCCTGGTGTTTTCCGTGACCGGCATCGTGATCGGCTGGCGACGCTTGCGGGCGACCTTCGCAACCTGAATGCACGCGGCAAATGATGTGCCGCCTGCAAATTTGCGGGTTGCGCGGATCCCGACGGGCGAGGATGATCCTCCGGAAGGCGCCATCGCGCGCGTTCGCAACGGAGCAATCGTGATCGATGTCAATCCTGCGCAAGCGTCTCGGCATGATCACGCCGTCCTCCAACTCGGTGCTGGAGCCCGTGACCTGCGCCATGCTGCATGGCGTCAATGATGTCACCGCGCATTTCTCGCGCTTTTGCGTCACCGAAATCGCGCTTGATGCCGCGGCGCTGAATCAGTTCGACGCTTCCGTGATGTTGCCGGCGGCGGACCTGCTGGCCGATGCCAGGGTCGATGCCATCGCGTGGAACGGTACCTCCGCAAGCTGGCTCGGCATCGGCAGGGACAGGAGCCTTTGCGAGGCGATCACGGCGCGAACCGGCGTGCCGGCGACGACCTCGACGCTGGCCTGCATCGACGCCGCCCGCGCGCTGCGAGCCGAACGTGTCGCGCTCGTCTCGCCTTACATCGACGACGTGCAACGGCGGATCGGCGACGTCTGGGCCGGGGAGGGCATCGCACCGCATGCCGAGCGACATCTCGGCCTGCGCGACAATTTTTCCTTCGGCGAGGTCGCACCCGCCACAATCGCCGACATGATTCGCGCGGTGGCGGCGGAGGGGGCCGACGCTGTCGTCATCCTCTGTACCAATCTCGACGGCGCCGCGCTTGCCGCGCCGCTCGAACGAGAGCTCGAGATCGCCGTGCTCGATTCCGTCGCCGTGACGCTGTGGCGAACCCTCAGCCTCGCCGGCGCCGACGTCACCGCGCTGGCATCGTGGGGACGGATATTCCAGACATCAGCCGTGATGAAGTGACGGAGACACCAGTGACCCAGCTCGATCTCGCCATTCGCGGCGGCACCATCGTGACGGCCAGCGACGAGTTTCGCGCCGATATCGGCATTCGCGACGGTCGCATCGTCGCTATCGCGGACAGCATCAAAGGCGCGGCGCGCGAGATCGATGCGACCGGACTGCTGGCGCTGCCGGGCGGCATCGACAGCCACGTCCACATATCTCAGCCGTCCGGACCTGATGTCGTGATGGCTGACGATTTCGCCTCGGCGACGCGCGCGGCGGCGGCCGGGGGCAACACCATGGTGCTGCCCTTCGCGCTCCAGGAGAAGGGGACGTCGCTGCGCACCTGCGTCGAGAACTACCGCAAGCTTGCGGAAGGCGAATGCTACATCGACACGGCGTTCCACCTCATCATCTCCGACCCGACCGCGGTCGTGCTCGGACAGGAGCTGCCGGCGCTGGTCAAGGACGGCTACACCTCGTTCAAGGTGTTCATGACCTATGACGACCTCGTGCTCAGCGACAAGCAGCTGCTCGAGGTGTTCGAGGTGGCGCGCCGCGAGGAGGCGCTGGTGATGGTCCATTGCGAGGGCTACGACGCGATCCGCTTCCTCACCACCAAGCTCGAGCGTGAAGGCCACATCGCGCCCTATTATCACGGCAGCTCGCGGCCGCAGGCTGTCGAACGCGAGGCGACGCACCGCGCCATCAGCCATGCCGAGGTGGTCGGCGTTCCCATCATGATCGTCCATGTCTCCGGGCGCGAGGCGATGGAGCAGGTACGCTGGGCCCAGCAGCGCGGTCTGCCCGTGCATGCGGAGACCTGCCCGCAATACATCACGCTGACGGCCGACGACATGAAGGGCCTGAACATGGACATCACGGGCGCGAAATATGTCTGCTCGCCGCCGCCGCGCGATGTCGAGAGCCAGCAGGCGATCTGGGAAGGTCTGACGTCAGGCGTGTTCCAGACCTTCTCGTCCGACCATTGCCCGTTCCGCTACGACGATCCCAAGGGCAAGCTGACGCCGAATGCGCGGACCTCGTTCCGCTGGGTGCCGAACGGCATCCCCGGCATCGAGACGCGGCTGCCGATCCTGTTCTCCGAGGGCGTTTCGAAAGGCCGCATCACCTTGCAAAAATTCGTCGAGCTGACCGCGACCAATCATGCTCGCATCTACGGCCTCTATCCGCGCAAGGGCTCGATCGGGGTCGGCTTCGATGCCGATATCGCGCTGTGGGATCCCAAGCTGCAGAAATCGATCCGGCAGGCCGACCTGCACCACGGCTCCGATTACACGCCTTGGGAAGCCTTTGACGTCACCGGCTGGCCGGTCACGACGATCGCGCGGGGGCGCGTCGTGTACGAGCAGGGCAAGATCGTCGGCGACAAGGGTGCGGGCGAGGTGCTCAGCCGCGGCAAGTCCAGCCTGGTGTGAAGGGAAGATGATGCGCCGCGGCGAGGCCGTATCGCCGCTTGTGCATGGCTTCCGCGCGTGGCTGCGGCAGCTTTGATCCCTTTCCGCCGGCCGCCTTTCAGTGTAGCTCTGCGCCCACCCAAGCGGCGGCCGAAAGTCGGGCCGCCGAAATCATGCGAGGAGACCTAAGGATGTACCCGAAAGTTCAAATGTTCATCGCCGGCCAGTGGACCGACGGCACTTCCGGCAAGTCGGAGGACATCCTCAATCCCGCCACCGGCCAGCCGATCGGCAAGACCCCCCACGCCTCGAAGGCCGATCTCGACCGTGCGCTGGAAGCCTCCAGGGCCGGCTTCGAAATCTGGCGCAAGACCTCGCCGTTCGACCGCTACAAGCTGATGCGCAAGGCCGCCGACATCATTCGCTCGCGCGCCGCCGAGATCGCGCCTGTCATGACCATGGAACAGGGCAAGCCGGTGGTGGAAGCCCAGGGCGAGACCATGCTGGCCGGCGACCTCATCGACTGGTTCTCGGAGGAAGCCCGCCGCGCCTATGGCCGCATCGTGCCGCCGCGGATGGGCAATGTCTCGCAGCTCGTGACCAAGGAGCCGGTCGGCCCGGTCGCAGCCTTCACGCCCTGGAATTTCCCGATCAACCAGGCCGTCCGCAAGATCTCGGCTGCGCTCGCTGCCGGCTGCTCGATCATCGTCAAGGGCCCCGAAGAGACGCCCGCAAGCTGCATGGAGCTGGTGCGCGCCTATGCCGACGCGGGCATTCCCGCCGGCGTCGTCCAGCTGGTATTCGGCGTGCCGTCGGAAGTGTCGGAATATCTCATTCCGCATCCGATCATCCGCAAGATCAGTTTTACCGGCTCGACCGCAGTCGGCAAGCATCTGGCCGCGCTTGCCGGCTTGCACATGAAGCGCGTCACCATGGAGCTCGGCGGCCACGCGCCGGCGATCGTGTTCGCGGATGCCGACCTCGACAACGCCGCGAAGATTCTCTCGGCCAACAAGTTCCGCAATGCCGGCCAGGTCTGCGTCTCGCCGACCCGCTTCCTGGTGCATGAAAGCGTCTACCAGCCTTTCGTCGACAAGTTCGTCGCGGCGGCCAAGGGCCTCAAGGTCGGCAACGGCCTCGACAAGGACACCCGCATGGGTCCGCTCGCCAATCCGCGCCGTGTCGACGCCATGGAAGGCTTCGTCTCGGATGCTGTCCAGCGCGGCGCCAAGATCCAGGCCGGCGGCAAGCGCATCGGCAATGAGGGCTTCTTCTTCGAGCCGACCGTCATCACCGACGTGCCGCGCGATGCCCGCATCATGAACGAGGAGCCGTTCGGCCCGCTGGCGCCTATCACGTCGTTTCGCAGCTATGACGAAGTGGTGGACGAGGCCAACCGTCTGCCTTACGGGCTTGCGGCTTATGCTTACACCACCTCGACCAAGACGATGCAGGCGATCGGCGCCGACGTCGAGAGCGGCATGGTCTCGATCAACCATCATGGCCTTGCGCTGCCGGAAGTGCCGTTCGGCGGCATCAAGGATTCCGGCTACGGCTCCGAAGGCGGTCTCGAGGCGATCGAGGGCTACCTGAATACGAAGTTCGTGACGCAGGCCAGCGCGTAGGGCTCGCGCCACGTCCATCGCAGGCGCGTCACGGCAGACCGTGGCGCGCCTTTCTATTTTCTGGTCACGGCACGTGCGGACAGCGTGACGAGAAACATCATCGCGGCGAGCATCCAGAATGCCGTGGGCAAGCCGACCGCGTGCGCGACAAATCCGATGCCGGCGGGGCCAACCAGAACACCGGCATAGCCGGCGGTGGTGATCGACGCCACCGCTAGCCCCGTGGGCATCGCGGTCTGCCCGGCCGCGCCACGGAACAGCACCGGCACGAGGTTCGAGGCGCCGAGGCCGATGAGCAGGAAGCCGGCGATGGCAACGGCCGCGCTCGGTGCCAGCAGCAGCACCGCAAGTCCTGCGATCGCAAGCAGGCTTCCTCCGACCAGCGTTGCGCGATCGCCGACACGCGCCACGACGGCGTCGCCACCGAGCCGGCCGACGGTCATCGCGATCGAGAACACGATGTAGCCGATCCCGCCTTGCGCTTCGCGGACGAGCCCGGTGCCGATGACGAGCAGCGCGCCCCAGTCGAGCATTGCGCCCTCGATCAGGAAGGTGATGGCCGCCAGCAGCGCCAACAGCAGCACGACGCCATGCGGCAGCACGAACAGCGGTCCTTCCTGCGCCTGTGCCGAGCGCAACAGGCGCGGCGAGGCGAGCGCCATCGCGATCAGCATCAGCACCGAGCAGATCAATGCGCATGCGAGCGGTCCGAGATGAAACGACAGCAGGGCCGTCATCACCGCGGATCCCGCGAATCCACCGATGCTGAACAGCGCATGAAAGCCCGACATCAGCGGAATCCCTGCCGCGCGTTCGACCTCGACAGCGTGGATGTTCATGGCGACATCGATCGAGCCGAGCGCAGCGCCGAATGCGAGCAAGGCAATAGCCAATGTGGCCGGAGATTCGGCGATGGCCAGCAACGGCAGGACCACGGCGAGGCCGATCCCGCCGGCGATGATGATCGGCCTGGTGCCGTGACGAGCGCTCAAGGCGCCGGTCGCGAGCATTGCGGCGACCGAGCCGATACCGAGGCTGAGCAGCAGCAGGCCGAGGACGGCGTCGCCGACCGCGAGCCGCTCCTTCGCGAACGGCACCAGCGGCGCCCAGCAGGCGAGGCCGAAGCCGGCGACCAGGAACGAAAGGCGCGTGGCGAGCCGCGTCGCCGGCCTGTCGGCTGAACTCATCGGTAAAACTCCGGGAGGGAAACGAAGCGCGCGTGATCGCGGGGGCGTGTGCTTAGATCATCAACCAGGAGTGAACGCCAGGGTTCCGCCGGCGCTGTGAGTTGACGAATTGTATCATTGCGATGTCAGCCACAATCCCTTGCGTTGCCTGACAGGCAAAACATGCAAACCCTGGGTCAACCGGCGCCATCCAAAATATTCCGCTTTACCGAAATTCGGTTTTGTCGTATGTGTCGCCCATCCTGATCCGGCGAAAAGGGGCGGTCGTACGTCGTCACGAGCCGCGGATCGGGTCGCGGTGGACGCGGGCAGCGCCGTCGCGGATGCGGGCCGCAGGGCGGGGCGATGGATTGAGCCGAACCCCGTGAGCGTCTTGCAAGCCGCGTTGTACGAACGGCGCTCGATGCTCTGCGAAGCCTCTTGGCGAAGCAGGGTCGCTTGCGTACGGCAAAACCGTGTGGTCCCGGCCGTCGTCGCTACGGTCAAGCCTTGCGGATGCGGCATCGCGCCAACCGGCGCGGTGCCGGTGACTTCCGTCGGGCGAGGGAGGCCAGAAGGAATTCGGCTCCCGGGAGAGCACGGCATAAGCCGTCCAACCATCGCGCAGGGAAGGCCGTGTGTTCGGCCACACCTGTATGCCGCTGTGCAGTTCTTTTTGCGCTACATGCGCACAGCGGACCGTGGGTGCCGGCCGGCACCCGGCCTTCCCTGCGCCCTTTGTTTTGAGGGCGTGACGCGAACAGCAAACCCCGGGGCGAAATGCGCCGCGGGAAGGCGAAGGCGTGCCTGCAGCAGCCCGGGATTGGGCCGCGCGCCGGGAGAAGCTGAGCTGACGGCTGTGCATAGCTCATGGGCATCCAATGCCCTCGTATCTCCATTCCAAAGCCTGCAAATTAGCCAGACGGTTTGAGGTGCTCCGGACGCAGCGCAGCGAACGTCGCGATTCCCCCTGTGAAATCCGTGGTGCGCTGCACGCTTCTGCGGTGAGCGATCCGCCAACTCGTTTGCTCACTCCGCAGGCACGTGACCCCTCGAGATAGGGGCGCGAACCGCACCGTCCGGGCGTGTGGCATCATCTCTGCGCCCGAGGGTTTGGCGTGCCGGGGTCGCGAGGTGCCGAATGGAAGGCAGACGGCATGAAAGCTGCTTGGTGGAAAAACGGCGCGCGGCTGCGTTATGCTGCGCCCGCCGACCCGCCCTTGAAGCTGCGATCGCCAGCCTCGCCAAAAAAAGTCGTCAAGAAGTCAGGACATCGCTGATGCGTATCGTCACAGTTGCCGCCGCCCAGATGGGCCCGATTCAGAAGGCCGACAGCCGCGAGGCCGTGGTCAAGCGCATGATCGCGCTGATGGACGAGGCGAAAGCAAGAGGCGCCGACCTGATCGTCTATCCCGAATTGGCGCTGACGACGTTTTTCCCGCGCTGGTACGTGGAAGACCGCGCCGAGTTCGACGGCTGGTTCGAGCGCGAAATGCCGAACGCGGCGACCAGGCCGCTGTTCGAACGCGCGGCGCAGCATCGGATGGCGATGAATTTCGGCTACGCCGAGCTCACGTCCGACGGCCACCACTTCAACACCGCCGTTCTCACCGACAAGTCGGGCAAGATCGTCGGCAAATATCGCAAGGTCCATTTGCCGGGCCACGTGGAATACGAGACCCATCGGTCGCATCAGCATCTGGAGAAGCGCTATTTCGAGCCGGGCGATCTCGGCTTCAACGTCTGGCGGGAACTCGGCGGCATCATCGGCATGGCCATCTGCAACGATCGGCGCTGGCCCGAGACCTATCGCGTCATGGGCTTGCAGGGCGTCGAGATGGTGCTGATCGGCTATAACACGCCCTCGGTGAATGCGGAGCGGGGCGAGGAGGGCCTCGAGAAGCGCCTGTTCCACAACCGCCTTTCCGTGCAGGCCGGCGCCTACCAGAATGCGACCTGGGTGGTCGCGGTCGCCAAGGCCGGCGTCGAGGACGGCCACGCATTGTTTGGCGGGAGCCTGATCGTCGATCCCAACGGCGAGATCGTCGCCGAGGCGAAAACGGAGGAAGACGAGCTTCTGGTCCATGCCTGCGATCTCGATGCGACCATGTTCGGCAAGACCACGATCTTCAATTTCTCGCAGCACCGCCGTATCGAGCATTACGGCCTGATCACCAGCCGCACCGGCGCGGTGCCGCCGCCGGAGAAGTGACGCCGGTCGACCTTCCGGCGATCGTTCATGGAGTGCCTCATGACAGACCCCACCTACGACCTCATCATCCGCGGCGGTCGCGTCGCCACCACCACCGACGTGTTCGAGGCCGACGTTGCGATCTCCGGCGAGACCATCGCGGCCATCGGCCGTGGGCTGCCTCCAGCCAGGCGCGAGATCGACGCGCGCGGCAAGCTGGTGCTGCCGGGTGGCGTCGATAGCCACGCGCATATCGAGCAGCTCTCTGCCGCCGGTATCATGAATGCCGACACGTTTGAGAGTGCGACTGTGTCGGCGGCCTTTGGCGGCACCACCACGGTGATTCCGTTTGCGGCCCAGCATGTCGGCATGAATCTGCCGCAGGTGGTCGCGGATTATCACGCGCTCGCGAGGAAGGGCGCCATCATCGACTACGCCTTCCACATGATCGTCGCGGACGCGACCAGGGAGACGGTCGAGGAGCACATTCCGGCGCTGGTGAAGCAGGGCCATGCGTCGATCAAGATCTTCATGACGTACGACCGCCTCAAGGTCGATGACGAGCCGCTGCTCGACATTCTCCTCGCGGCTCGCCAGTCCGGCGCGATGCTGTGTGCCCACGCAGAGAACCACGGCATCATCGCCTGGATGGTGAAACGCCTGCTCGCGCGCGGCTACACCATGCCGAAATACCATGCCGTCAGCCACGCGCGCGTGTCGGAAGCCGAAGCCTTCACCCGGCTGATCGGCATGGCGGCATTGATCGACCAGCCGATCATGATCTTTCATGTCTCGACCGCCGAGGGCGCGAAGGTGATCCGTGACTCGCGCGGGCAGGGGCTGAAGGTCTTTGCTGAGACCTGTCCGCAATATCTCTTCCTTACCGCCAACGATCTCGACAAGCCCGGCACGGAAGGTGCCAAGTGGATGTGCAGCCCTCCGCCGCGCACGCATGCCGATCAGGAAGCGCTGTGGCAGGCACTGTCGCTCGGCGATCTCCAGACCATCTCGTCTGACCACGCGCCGTATCGCTATGACGAGACCGGCAAGCTGCGCGCCGGCCCCAATCCGAACTTCAAGCAGGTCGCGAACGGCCTGCCGGGACTCGAACTGCGGTTGCCGCTGCTGTTCGACGCGATGGTCTCGAAGGGCAGGCTGGGCCTCGAAAAGTTCGTCGAACTGACCGCGACGGCGCCGGCGAAAATCTACAATCTGCATCCGCGCAAGGGTTCGATCGCCGTTGGTGCCGACGCCGACATCGCGATCTGGGATCCCAATCGGGAGACCACGATCGCGGACGGCATGATGCACGACCTCGCCGGCTACACGCCGTTCGCAGGCCGCAAGCTGAAGGGGTGGCCGGTGTCGGTATTGTCACGTGGCCGTGTGATCATCGACGGCGGCAAATGTCTTGCGAGCGCCGGCAGCGGACAATTTTTGGCGCGCAGCGGCGGCGCGGCAGCGAAGCCGACCGGTCGGCTCGTCGCCGACGTGGATCCGGAGCGGAATTTTGGGGCGAGGCTGCTGTGATCCTGCATCGCGTGCGGTGAAGACCATCGTCCGGGAGGCTCCTCGAACAGAACGGCTCCCAGCGGCTCGGCACGGACGCGTTCATGCTGCTGCGCAACGACGGGTCCTAAAGTCTAGGAGAACCTGCTGGCGAAGGTGCGACCAGTGGCATACCATTTGCACGCTAATGGGCTCTGTTTCACCTGCCTTTGGCCAATGAACGGCCGGCATCACGGCATGACTGGGAGGACATTATGGATCGCAGGAGCGTATTGAAGGGACTGGCCGGAGCGAGCGGTCTGGCATTGACCGGCGGCCTCTCGGCCCCCGCGATCGCGCAAGGCGCCGCCGCCCGCACCTTGCGCTTTGTGCCGCAGGCCAATCTCGCCAATTTCGACCCGATCTGGGGCACGCAATACGTCGTGCGCAATGCGGCCGCGATGGTCTGGGACACGCTCTACGGCATCGATTCCTCGTTCCAGCCGCAGCGGCAGATGGTCGAGTCCGAGGAAGTGACCGATGACGGCACGACCTGGACATTCAAGCTGCGCCCGGGCCTCAAATTCCATGATGGCGAGCCGGTGCGGAGCAAGGACGTTGTCGCGAGCCTCAACCGCTGGGCGGCGCGCGATCCGATGGGCCTGATGCTCAAGGCGATCCAGCAGGAGTTGACTGCGGTCGACGACCGCACCTTCAAATGGGTGCTGAAACAGCCTTACCCGAAAATGCTGTTCGCGCTGGGCAAGAACAACTCGCCTTGCGCCTTCATCATGCCGGAGCGCATCGCGCAGACGGATCCGTTCAAGCAGATCTCGGATTATGTCGGCTCCGGTCCGCTGAAATTCGTCAAGGGCGAGTGGGTCCCCGGCGCGAAGGCCGTGTTCGAGAAATTTACCGACTACGTGCCGCGGCAGGAGAAGCCGTCCTGGCTCGCCGGCGGCAAGCAGGTGATGATCGATCGCGTCGAGTGGGTGATCATGCCGGACCCGGCCACGGCGGCGGCCGCGCTGCAGAACGGTGAGGTCGATTGGTGGGAAAATCCGATCGCGGATCTCGTTCCGGTTCTGAAGAACAACAAGAACATCAGCGTCGATATCGGCGATCCCCTCGGCAATATCGGCTCGTTCCGCATGAACTTCCTCTATCCGCCGTTCAACAACGTCAAGGCGCGGCGTGCGGTGCTGATGGCGCTCAGCCAGGAAGACTACATGCGCTCGATCGTCGGCGACGACAATTCGCTGTGGAAGGCGCTGCCCAGCTTCTTCACGCCGGACACGCCGCTCTACACGGAATTGGGCGGCGATATCCTGAAGGGCAAGCGCGATCTGAATGCCGCCAAGAAGCTGCTCGCCGAGAGCGGCTATTCGGGCGAGCCGGTGACATGCCTCGTCGCGCAAGACCAGCCGATCACCAAGGCCATGGGCGATGTGACCGCGGACCTTTTGAAGAAGCTCGGCATGAACGTCGACTTCGTGGCGACCGACTGGGGCACGGTCGGCGCGCGGCGCGCACTGAAAACCCCGCCGGGACAGGGCGGCTGGAACATGTTCCATACCTGGCATGCGGGCGCGGATTGCGTCAATCCGGCTCCCTACACCGCCATTCGCGCCAACGGCGACAAGGCCTGGTTCGGCTGGCCCACCAGCGAGGCCACTGAAAAGGAGGTCACGTCCTGGTTCGAGGCCAAGAATCTCGATGAGGAGAAGGCCGCCATCGGCCGCCTCAACAAGGCTGCGATGGACGACGTCGTCTACGCACCGACCGGCTTCTTCCTGAGCTACACGGCGTGGCGCAAGAACGTCTCCGGCGTTGCCAAGGGACCCGTGCCCTTGTTCTGGGGCGTGTCGAAGTCCGCATGATCGCGCGCTGAAGCCAGATGCTCTCCTACATCCTCCGTCGCCTGGTCGCGACCCTGCCAGTGATGGCGATCGTCGCGCTGTTCGTGTTCAGCCTGCTCTACATCGCGCCGGGCGATCCCGCCGTGGTGATCGCGGGCGACCAGGCGAGCCCGGAGGATGTGGAGCGCATCCGCCAGAGCCTCGGCCTCGACCGGCCGTTCCTGATCCAGTTCGGAAGCTGGGTCTGGCGCATCCTGCACGGCGATCTCGGCACCTCGATCTTCACCAATCTTCCGGTGTCGACCATGATCGGACAGCGTCTCGGGCCGACGCTGTCGCTGATGATCGTGACGCTCCTGCTCACGATCGTCGTCGCGGTGCCGCTCGGCGTGATTGCGGCATGGAAGGCCGGCAGCTTCATCGATCGGGCCATCATGGGCTTCGCGGTGTTCGGCTTCTCGCTGCCGGTCTTCGTGGTCGGTTACATGCTGGCCTACATCTTCGCGCTCCGGCTCGAATGGCTTCCGGTGCAGGGCTATACGCCGCTCACCGAAGGCTTCTGGCCCTGGCTGGAGAACCTGATCCTGCCGGCCGTTGCGCTCGGCTGCGTCTACATCGCGCTGGTCGCGCGCATCACGCGCGCTGCCATGCTCGAGGTATTGCAGCAGGACTACATCCGCACCGCGAAGGCCAAGGGTCTCGGGCAGGGCGGCATCCTGTTCATTCACGCGCTGAAGAACGCGGCGGTGCCGATCGTGACCGTGATCGGGATCGGCATCGCGCTCCTGATCGGCGGCGCGGTCGTGACCGAAAGTGTGTTCGCGATTCCAGGCCTCGGCCGTCTCACGATCGATGCGATCCTGCGCCGCGACTATCCCGTCATCCAGGGCATCGTGCTGCTGTTCAGCTTCGTCTACGTCCTCGTCAACCTGATGATCGACGTCACCTACACGCTCGTTGACCCGAGGATCCGCTATTGACCGATGCCACCGTCAACCCGCAGTCGCTTCCGGCCGGCCTCGTCCTTGCGCCGCAACTGCCCGACATCCTCCGGCCGGTCGCGATCCGGCGCGGTTTCATCGGGCTGTTGCGCGGCCATCCCACGGTCGCGATCGGCGGTGCGCTGCTGCTGGCGCTGGTTCTGATCGCGGTCTTTGCGCCCTATCTCGGAACGGTCGATCCGACGGCGCTCGCACCGGCAAAACGCACGCGTGCGCCCTCGGCCGATTTCTGGTTCGGTTCCGACGTGCTCGGCCGCGACATCTATTCGCGCGTGCTCTTTGGCGCGCGGGTCTCGCTGACGGTCGGCCTCTCGGTCGCCGCGCTGGCCTCCGCCGCCGGGCTCGCCATCGGTGTCGTCTCCGGCTTCATCCGCTGGGCCGACGGCATCCTGATGCGTTTCATGGACGGGTTGATGTCGATCCCGCCGATTTTGCTCGCGATCGCGCTGATGGCCCTGACGCGCGGCAGTGTCGGCAACGTCATCCTTGCCATCACCATCGCCGAAATCCCGCGCGTCTCGCGGCTCGTTCGCAGCGTGGTGCTGTCGCTGCGCGAGCAGCCCTATGTCGATGCCGCGGTGGCCTGCGGCACGCGGACGCCGATGATCATCCTGCGCCATATCCTGCCGAACACGCTGGCGCCGATGCTGGTGCAGGCGACCTATATCTGCGCCAGCGCCATGATCACGGAAGCGATCCTGTCCTTCATCGGCGCCGGCACGCCGCCGACCATTCCGTCCTGGGGCAACATCATGGCCGAAGGCCGCGCGCTGTGGCAGGTCAAGCCCTACATTGTCTTCTTTCCAGCGGCTTTCCTCTCGGTCACCGTGCTTGCCGTGAACCTGCTCGGCGACGGCCTTCGCGATGCGCTCGATCCGCGCATGGCCAAGCGTCTCTAGTGTCCAGAGGCTGATCGCGATGGCATTGCTCGAAGTCGAAAATCTCCAAGCCCACTTCCGCACCCCCAGCGGCATCAACCGCGCGGTGGACGGCGTGTCCTTCCACGTCAACGAAGGCGAGACACTCGCCATCGTCGGCGAGTCCGGCTGCGGCAAGTCGGTGACCTCGATGTCCCTGATGCGGCTTATCCCGGAGCCGCCGGGCAGGATTGCGGGCGCCATCCGCTTCGCAGGCAGGGACCTCTTGCAGCTGTCAGACCGGGAGATGCGCGCCATCCGCGGCAACGACATTTCGATGATCTTTCAGGAGCCGATGACGAGCCTCAATCCGGTCCTGACCGTCGGCCGCCAGATCCGCGAGACGCTGATGATTCATCAGGGGCTCGACAAGCAGGCAGCCGAGACCCACGCCATCGAGATGCTGACACTGGTCGGCATTCCCGAGCCGAAGCGGCGCGTGCGTGAATTTCCGCACCAGCTCTCGGGCGGCATGCGCCAGCGCGTGATGATCGCGATTGCGCTCGCGTGCAACCCGAAGCTCCTGATCGCGGACGAGCCGACCACGGCGCTCGACGTCACCATCCAGGCGCAGATCCTGAAGCTGATGCTGGACCTGAAGCGCCGCGTCGGCGCGGCGATCATCCTGATCACTCACGATCTCGGCGTCGTCGCCGAGATCGCCGAGCGCGTCATGGTGATGTATGCGGGCCGCAAGGTCGAGGAGGCGCCAGTGGCCGAGCTGTTCCGCTCGCCGCGCCATCCCTATACGCAAGGATTGCTCGGCGCGGTGCCGAGGCTGGGCTCGTCGCTCGCCGGCACCGCGACGCGGCTTGCCGAAATTCCGGGACAGGTTCCGGACCTGCGCAAGCCGATCACCGGCTGCGTTTTTGCCAGCCGTTGCGCGCAGGCGACCGATCTGTGCCGGCAGTACGCGCCGGGGCTCGAAGAGAAGGGCCCCCGCCACATCGCCGCCTGCCACTACGCCGCCAAGGGAGCCATCGCGGCATGAGTACCCCGCTGCTCCAGGTCAACGACCTCAAGAAGCATTTTCCGGTCAACAAGGGCCTATTCGGACGGAAGACCGAATTCGTCTATGCGGTGGACGGCGTGTCGTTCGAGATCGCGCGCGGCGAGACGCTGTCGCTGGTCGGCGAGTCCGGCTGCGGTAAGTCCACGGTCGGCCGCGCGATCCTGCGGCTGTTCGACGTGACGTCGGGCCAGGTGATCCTCGACGGCCAGCGCATCGATGACGCGCATCCGAGCACGATGCGCCAGATGCGGCGACGTGTGCAGGTGGTGTTTCAGGATCCGTTCTCGAGCCTCAATCCGCGCATGCGCGTGCGCGACATCCTGGCCGAGCCGATCCGCAATTTCGGCCTCGCCAAGTCCGCGGCCGATCTCGAGACGCGCGTGACGGAGCTGATGGATACGGTGCGCCTGCCGCGCGAGGCGCTGAACCGCCGGCCGCACGAATTCTCCGGCGGCCAGCGCCAGCGCATCGGCATCGCGCGGGCGCTCGCGGCCGAGCCCGAGCTGATCGTCTGCGACGAGGCGGTCTCCGCGCTCGACGTCTCCGTCAAGGCGCAGATCGTCAATTTGCTGCAGGATCTCCAGCGCGAGTATGGACTGGCGCTGCTGTTCATCAGCCATGATCTTGCGATCGTCGAGCACATGACCCATCGCGTCGCGGTGATGTATCTCGGCAAGATCGTCGAGGTGGCGCCGCGGCGGCAGATCTTTGCCGCGCCAAGACATCCCTACACCAAGGCGCTGCTCTCGGCGGTGCCGCTGCCGGAGCCCGGGGCCAAGCGCAATCCGGTCGTCCTGAGTGGCGACGTGCCGAGCCCAATCAATCCGCCGAAGGGCTGCCGCTTCCACACCCGCTGCCCGTATGCGTTCGACCGTTGCCGGACGGAAGAGCCGCAGCTTCGTTCGGTGGACGGCGAGCAATGGGTGGCCTGCCACCTCGATGCGCTGCCGGCGGGGTAGAGGGCGGCGTCAGCTGATGTTGCTCAATGGCCGCCGGATCGCGGCAGAACCGGGCGCGTAGGCGAACGGATGGACAGAATAGGCGGCCGAAAAAGGGGCCGCCTTGTGGGGAGCAGGGCGGCCCCGAGAGGCTCGTAGCCCCAGGGAAGAGAAGGGCGCGAGCCGGCGCAAGCCGCAGGGCACTTACGCCAAGAAGGTTGTCGCCAGCCTTGTCATGCGGCGGTGCTCACGATGTGATCCCGATCCCATGATGGACGTCGTCGTGAGAGCACTTCAACGTCAGGCCGGTGGCCCTTGGAGGCCGCGCGCCAGCGCGCCGGGGTCTCGCCGCTGATGCGCTTGAACACGGTCGAAAAATGCGCCTGCGTGCTGAAGCCGACTGCAAGGGCGATTTCGGCCAATGGTCTCTCGGTCGTCGTCAGCATCGACTTCGCCTGCTCGATGCGATGATTGAGCAGATATTCACGGGGGCGATAGCCCGTCGCTGCACGGAATTGCGCGGCGAAATGCATTCTCGAGAGGCCGGCGACATTGGCGAGTTCGGACAGGCTGATGCCGCGTTCGAAATGGGCCGCAATATGGTGCTCGACGCGCCGCAGCCGCCATTTCGGCAGGGCATTGACCTTGGCGCGCGGCAATTCGGGGCGGGCCAGATGCATCGCGAGAATCTCGCCGATGCAACGGGCAAATTGGTGGCCTGCGGCATCGCCCTGCTCGGCGAGAGCCCTGGTCAGTCCGGCAGCGAGCGGATCGCGCAGCAAAACGAGGTCGTCGAGCTCCTCGGCTGCATCCGGCGACCATCGCGCAGGGAAATGGTCGGCGGATATATGGAAGTGCAGGAAGTCACACGGTCCCTCGAATTGCGCGCTCAGTCGTCGCGACGGCGCACTGACATAGAGCGTGCCTGACGGCATCGTGCCGTCGAAAATGATCTGGCGTTCCCTGGTCAGTTTGGCCCGCGTGGTCTTCAGTGCGATGCCGACGAAATACCGGCCATCGGGAGTCGTTGCTTCGTGCCGCTTGGCGTCCCGCGAAGCTTCCCAGCGCGAGATCGTGATGTCCTCAATCGTCGAGCTCGACGCAATCTGGCGCCATTCGACTTCTCGGGCGACCGTCAGACTCGTGTGAGGGATTTCCCGATCCCGCGAACCGGCCGGACAATCAATCCAAGTGTAGGCCGTCTGCGCTTCGGTCAACATTGCTTATCCTCTCTCAGCTTCGCGGTCGTGCTTTTGGCGAGCTGCGAACCCGCGATCTTGGTATGTTGAAAGGTTAGGCCTAAGCAGGTCTGGAAGCTCGTTAGGGGTGATTAGGATCTGTTAGATTCTGTGCGAGTGCGCAGGGTGCGGCGGCCGGTCGCATCGGGTTTGGCTTTAGCCAATATTTCAAGGACATGCCGCTATTCGAAGACGGCGTCGAAGATCTCGACGTCGATCAGCACGGGCTTGGCCATCACGGTGCCGTCGGGCTGCAATGTCAGGGTGCGCCGAAGCGTTGGAACGACGATGCCACCGAAGAAATCGTGGGCCCACGAATAATGCGCGACCCGTGCGCCCAGGAGATCGTGATCGGTGCGTCGCTGCAAAGCACTAGCATCGAAGTAGAACACTTGCTCGGACGCAAGGTTGATCAGGCTCGACGGGAATTGCGCGCGAAGGCGGCGCCATGTCTCATTGTTCTCCTGCCAGGGCGGCAGCTCCTCCACCACGACGTCAGGACGGGCGAGGAGGAACGGGGTGGTGAGATAGTTCCAGATCTGGACGCCGCAGAAGAACACCAGATGCAGTTCGTCCGCGAGCGCGTGCGTGCCGTTGGTCGGAAAGGCGAGGCTCGGGTTGCGCCAGGTCCGAAGCACCTGTCCGTCCAGGCTTTCGATCGTGATCGCGTCGGGCGCGAACGCGCCGGACTGCTCGCCGCCGGTGATCCCGGTGAAGCGGACCGATTGTGTGCGCGTCGATCCCTCCGCGGTCACGTCCTTGAATTCCCTGGCATGTCCCGCGTCGGAAAACAGGGCCCCCCCAACGGAAAGATGCAGCGTGAACCGGCTCAAGCTGTTCCAGCGGACCAGGCCTCCGCAGGCGTCGATCGCATCGTCAAGAAGTGCCATGTCTCACTGCTTCCACCATGAATTGTCTGCACCATGGCGGGACGGGTGCGGCTTGGCGTGTTAGAAGTTGTTAGGAGTTGCAAGAGCGCAATCGGGCGGTATCCTGTTGAAGATGCTCCTAATTCAGGACGCTCAGCAGTGCCTTCGCGGCGATCAGGTCACGGCTCGACAGGCCTTCGTGATACTGCGCAACCAGTGGCGCGAGCAGGGCCTGCGCGTCGCGCTTTCGTCCGGCCTGCTGCCAGATGCGAACGAGGCTCATCGCCCCCCGCAACTCCCAGCCGCGCGCGCCTTGCCGGCGCGACAAGGCCAGCGATTGCTGGAGCCAGGTCTCTGCCTCGGTCGTCCTGGCGGACTGGACCAGGATGTCGGCCTTGACCCGCAGCATTTCCGGCATGTCGAAGGATTCGCCGTGGTCGCCGATCTGGGCGATCGCTTCATCGATCGTGCGCAAGGCCTCGCCGGCCTGGTTCTGGGCCGCCAACCCCTCCGCGAGCGCCGTCGCAAACACGGTCGTCATGATTCTGTGCCGAGTGGCGTACAAGGTCGCCTGGCTGCGGCGCAGATGCTCGATGCCGCCGGCGATGTCCCCGCGGCGGAGCAGGAGCTCGCCCTTCTGGCCGATACCGACCGCGTGATAGGGGCCGAGGAAGTGCCGTGCGGCGTGGTCGATCAGCCGCTCGATCAGGCTTTCTGCGCTGGTCCAGTCGCCGACCCATAGAAACACGTAGATCGTCCAGATCAGGGCGATCCCGAGCGTCAAAGGTTGCTCGAGCTGCTCGGCCTCTCTCACGGTGTATCTCGCCGCCTCGATGGCACGATCGGGCCGGCCGCTGAGCCAGAGCCCGCGCGCCAGGGCGACCAGCGCGACGATGCGGTCGTCATAGCCGAGATGGCCGATATTGAGCCGTTGTGAGCCCGGATTGTGCACCATCGCGCTCTCGCAGAACTGGACGGCCTTGTCCTGGTTGCCGATCAGATGATGCGCGACGCCGAGCATCCACTCGACGTTCAGCGTGCTGGTCGGGTCGTTCAGTTTCCTGGCGACGCTTTCGCCCTGTACGCCGGTGCCGAGCGCGCCGTGAAAATCTCCGACCCGGGTGAGGTAGATGTGCAGCCCGCGCAACAGCCAGAGTTGCCAGTGCAGGTCGTCGAGGCCCTCGGCCAGATGCAGGCTTCGCGTGAACGCCGACCGTACCCCTTCCGTATTGCCTTGCGTGAACATCACGGAGACGCCGAGAGCCGCCTGCAAGGTCATTTCCTTTCGGCTGTCGATCCCATCGGCGGAGGCAAGCGCCTGCTGGGTCCAGCTATGGCATTCCGTCAGCAAGGTGAGCTCGAGGAAGAACTGCGCGGCCGCCGCCGCAAGGTCTACGCCGACCGCGCGGTCGCCGGCCTCGGAAAAGCTCCAGGTCAGCGCGGCCCGCACATTCGGCAGATGATCGGCATAGGGCAGGAAGCCGCCCGTGCTCTGCATGCCGGTCGATTTGACGGAGATGTCGTGCAGGAAGTCGCGGAAATAATCAGCGTGGGCGCGCGCGACGCGGGCCGATTCGCCGCTCTCGACGAGCTTGTCGCCGACAAAGGCGCGGGTCGTATCGAGCAGGCGGTATCGCAGCCTTCGTTCCGCAGGCGACGTCGCAATCAGGGATTTCGACAGCAGGTTCGAGATCGCTTCGACCGCTTCCGCCTCGTCGATGCCCTGACTTGCGGCGACGGCGAGCGCAGCTTCCAGCGTGAACGGCCCGACGAAGACCGACAGGCCGCGCAAGGTCGCACTCTCGGCCGCGGGCAGGAGGTCGTAGCTCCAGCTCAGCGCCGCGCTGAGTGTCTGGTGCCTGGGAATCGCGGTACGGCGTCCCCGCCACAAGAGCGAGAAACGGCTGTCGAGTAGCGAGGCCGTGCCGGCGATCCCATAAGCGTTGACTCGTCCGGCGGCAAGCTCGATTGCGAGCGCAATCCCGTCGAGGCGCCGGCAGATATCGGCGACGAGAGGTGCGTCCTCCTCGCTGAGTTCGAATTCGCTCAGGCTTTCCGTGATCCGCTCGACGAAAAGCTGGCTTGCCGGATAGGCGAGGACGTCGGCCATGCTCAGTCCGTCGCGTTGCGGCGGACAATCCAGCGGAAACAGCCGGTACACTCGTTCGCCCTCGGTGCGGAAAGACTCGCGGCTGGTGGCGAGAACGTGCAGCGCAGGGGCTTCCCGCACCATGCGCTCTGCCAGCGGAGCGAGATCGTCGATGATATGCTCGCAGCTGTCGAACAGCAGCAGCATCCGACGGCTGCGCAGCGACTGCAGCAGTCCCGGTATCGGATCGCCGGAACTGATCGTCAGGCCGAGAGCCGCCGCGATCGTGCCGGAAACGAGCCGCGGGTCGGTCAACGCGCCAAAATCGACGAAGCAGACCTGGCCCTCGAAGCCCGCTTGCTGGCCATGCGCCACGGCCAGTGCGACCGATGTCTTGCCGATGCCGCCGGGCCCGACGATCGTGACGAACCTATGCAGGGAAAGTTCGGCCGCGATCTTCTCGACGGCGTCATCTCGTCCGATCATCCTGGCGAGCGGAGCGGGAAGCGACTGAAGCGAGGGAGCAACAGCGCTTGTCCTGACTTCCGCGGGTGCGGCGCGGAGCAGCGGTGCCGTGAAGCAATAGCCGCGGCCAGGAACGTTGACGACATAGCGGGCGCCTTCGCCGGCATCGCCCAAGGCCTTGCGCAGCGAGGTGATGTGAAAGCGCAGGCTGCCCTCGTCGACGTTCACGTCGGCCCAGACCCGCTTGACCAACTCTCGCTTGTCGACGACCTCGCCTGCTCGCTCCGCGAGAAAGATCAGGATATCGAGCGCGCGGCCGCCGAGGTGAAGGGGCACGCCGTCCTTCTCAAGCAGCCGCGACCGAGGAAACAGCCGGAAGGCCCCGAAGGAAATGGCTGAGTCCTGGTCGTTATTGTCTGGCACGCGCCATGATTCCAGCGAAAGGAAAGTGCTGCTGTCTTGTTTGATCTACCAGAACGAGACCGTGAGTAAACCTGCCGAAAGCGGCGGAATCGCGCAGCGGGCATGCGATTGGGTCCAAAGGGCACGGTCGAAACGCGACGAATTTTGTTTAAACCCGAATGGCTTGTGCGGAAAGCGCGAAAGTTCGGCAGTGCGCCTCGGAACGGATGCATCGGCCGCGTCGCGCAAGCATCACGCCCATTCGATCATAACAAAATCTTGCAACGTCTAACGAGCGCGCGGCGCGGGTCTGCATCAGTATAGCGCTCGAGTTAGGCCTATTTCCAACGGGGGAGACTATGATGCCCGATATCAGCTCTCGGTCGAACGACGGGGACGTTCGAGCTCACCTCGTCGCCAATCTGGATGACGTCTCGCGGGATTGGGAACTCGTGCTGCGGGAGTCGCACCATCGCATGAAGAACACGCTGACGCTGCTGGGCGCGTCAGTCCGTCGCGACTTCACGCGGGCCGGAGGCCGAGACATGTCGGTTGCGGTGGACCGGCTGGAGCGGCGGATCGTCGCCTTCGGTAGGCTCTATCAGCTGCTGTCCGACAATGATGATCTTGCGGAGATCTCCGTCGAGGCCTTTTTCGAGAACCTGTGTAGTGCGCTCTCCGCGGCGGTGCTGGAGCCGGCGTGCGTCCGGTGCGAGGCCGCGATCGAAAGTGGCACGCTGCCGGCATGGCAGTGCCACCGCCTCGCTCTGATGCTGACGGAGCTGGTCACGAATGCTGCCAAGCATGCCTTTCCGAACAAGAATGGCGCGGTGATCCGCATCGAAATGGCGAACCACGAGGGCTGTTGGTTTTGCACGGTCGCCGACAACGGCGTCGGTGCGACCAGACCCCTTCAGGGGGCCGGCAGCCGGATTCTGGAAGGATTGGCGCGCAGCCTCGGTGCTCGCTTGTTCGGCGATGCGGGGCAGGGCGGCACGCGCATATCCATCACGATGCCGATTGAACCAGCCTAGACACCCGCTTCACTCTCGAACCCGCACGCCAAATCAGGGAGTTCGACATGACCATCATTGAGACAAAGCGCGACGTCGAAACGGAAGTGTCGAAATCGCGTCGAACCGATCTCAAGCTCGAGGTCGTCGTGATCTCCGTATCGGATGTCGACCGAGCCAAGGCATTTTATGCAAAACTCGGCTGGAGACTGGACGCCGATTTCGCTTCCGCCGATGGCTGGCGTGTCATCCAGTTCACACCGCCGGGGTCGACCTGTTCGGTGATTTTCGGCACGAACGTTACATCGGCGGCGCCCGGGTCTGCCCAGGGCCTGTATCTGATCGTCTCCGATCTTGAAGCTGCGCGACAGGATCTGCTCACGCGCGGCGTCAAGGTCAGCGAACCTTTCCACGGCGGCGGCGATGTTCACGCCGGAACGGACGAGCCGTATCTGTTCGGCCGCATCAGGCTCGGCGGTGCTGATCCAGAACGCGGCAGCTACAGTTCGTTTGCCTCCTTCAGGGATCCCGACGGCAACGGATGGTTCTTTCAGGAAGTGACCATGCGACTGCCCGGCCGCATCGACGCGCTGGACGCCACGTTCTCCTCGTCGAGCGAGCTTGCACGCGCGTTGCGGCGCGCGGCAGTGGCGCATGGTGAGCATGAGAAGCGGACCGGCGCGCACGATGAGAACTGGCAGGATTGGTATGCCGACTACATCGTGCGCGAGCAGCTAGGCCAGCCGCTGCCGACCTGATGCGCAGCAATATCTACCAGGCCCGATAGTCGCACGGCGCGCGAGCACTCATCGCGCGCCGTGATGCATTTGCGTACCTCGTGTGCCTCGGCACTCATTGGCCTTGAATGCGGCTGCGACTCGCAACGCCTAACGCGGTCTAACAATCCATAACGAGCAAATTGCGGATGCTTGGGCCAAGGTCGTCACAGGACGAACCGATCCTGGCGATTTCGAATTCGGTCGAGGTCACCAATCAGAACGATGGAGATCCAGATGACGATGCAAGCACGAGCCGACATCCTGAACCCGGATCGCCGCCAATTGTTGAATCAGGCCGCGATGGGCGCCGTTGCCGCTGGTGTCGCGAGCCTGTTGCCGCTGCATCAGGTGAAAGCTGCCGCGAGTGGCGCGATCCGCCCGTTCCATGTCAATGTCGCAGAGGAAGATCTGCTCGATCTGCGCCGCCGACTTGCGGCAACGCGGTGGCCGGATCGCGAGACCGTCGCCGACCAGTCGCAGGGCGTGCAGCTCACGACGGTCCAGCAGCTGGTTCGCTATTGGCAGTCCGACTACGACTGGCGCAGGATGGAGGCGCGGCTGAACGCGCTGCCGCAATTCGTCACCGAGATCGACGGTGTCGACATTCACTTCATTCACGTGCGTTCCGGACACGACAACGCGCTGCCGATGATCGTCACACATGGTTGGCCCGGCTCGATCATCGAGCAGATGAAGATCGTGGGTCCGCTGACGGATCCGACTGCGCACGGCGCGACGGCGGCGGATGCATTCGACCTCGTGATCCCCTCGCTTCCGGGCCACGGCTTCTCCGGCAAGCCGACGGAACTCGGCTGGGATCCGCAGCGTGTCGCGCGGGCCTGGGTCGTGCTCATGAAACGGCTCGGCTACGCCCGTTACGTCGCCCAGGGCGGGGATTGGGGCAATGCAGTCACGGAGCAGATGGCGCTGCTGGCGCCGCCGGAACTGCTCGGCATCCACACCAACATGCCTGCAACCGTCCCTGATGATATCGCCAACGCGCTCCAGCCCGGCGGATCGAAGCCTTCAGGCCTCTCCGCCGACGAGAACTACGCTTACGACCAGCTCGACGATTTCTACAAGCACGGCCTCGGCTACGCGATCGAAATGTCGAACCGGCCACAGACGCTTTATGGCCTGGTGGATTCGCCGGCGGGCCTGGCGTCCTGGATGCTCGATCACGACGCCCGTAGCGCCGCGATGATGGCGCGGGTTTTCGACGGAAGGACCGAAGGCCTGTCGCGCGATGACGTCATCGACAACATCACGCTCTACTGGCTCACCAACACGGCGGTGTCGTCGGCGCGGCTGTACTGGGAGAACAAGCTGGTGTTCTTTGCACCCAAGCACGTGAATATCCCAGTCGCTGTCAGCGTCTTCCCGGATGAGATCTATGCCGCGCCGCGCAGTTGGGCCGAGAAGGCCTATCCCAAGCTGATTCACTACAACCGACTCGAAAAGGGCGGCCACTTCGCGGCCTGGGAGCAGCCGGCATTGTTCTGCGCGGAAATGCGCACCGCGTTCCGACCGCTGCGTCAGTCGATCTGAGGCAGGTGGGGCAGACGCATCCCGCCCTTCAAAAGACACTTCAATGGCGCAAATCTTGGATCGTCCCTGGTAGCGCCAGCGGGGCCGCTTCCCATCGTGGGCAGGAGCGCCGCTGGACGACTCCAAATCAAGGCAAGGAGAAACAACATGATCCGCAAGGCGAAAGCAGTTTGGCAGGGCACCGGCCGCGACGGCACAGGCCATCTATCGAGTGAGTCCGGCGTGCTCTCCGACACGCCATACTCCTTCAAGACCCGCTTCGAGAATGAGAAGGGCACCAATCCCGAGGAATTGATCGCAGCGGCCCACGCGGGCTGCTTTACGATGGCGCTGGCCTTCGGTCTTCAACTCGCGGGCTTCACGCCGACGGAGCTGACCACCGAGGCCGCAGTGAGCCTCGATCCAGAAGGCAAGGGATTCAAGATCAGCAAGTCCGCACTGACCTTGCGCGCCAAGGTGCCGAACCTCGACGATGCCGGCTTTGCCCGTATCGCGGGCGAAGCCGAGAAGAATTGCCCGGTGTCGAAGGTGCTGAACGCGACGATCACACTCGACGCCAAGTTGATCTGAGCCGGCGCCGGGAGCTGTTGCAAGGCTCATTCCCGGGACTTGCCAGCATCAGTCCGATGAAGGCAAAGTCCTGGGCGAGACGGCGGAGCAGAAGGGATACATCACATGACGACAGAGCGCGCGGTTTTGGCTGGAGGGTGCTTCTGGGGCATGCAGGATCTCATCCGCAAGCAGCCAGGCGTGATCGCCACGCGGGTCGGCTATACCGGTGGCCGGGTGAAGAACGCGACCTATCGCAATCACGAAGGTCACGCCGAAGCAATCGAGATCATGTTCGATCCCGCCAAGACCAGCTTCCGGACCATGCTGGAGTTCTTCTTCCAGATCCACGATCCCACCACGCTCAATCGCCAGGGCAATGATCTGGGGACGAGCTATCGCTCGGCGATCTTCTACACGTCGGACGAGCAGAAGCGCATCGCCGAGGACACCGTTGCCGATGTCGAGGCATCGGGTCTGTGGCCCGGCAAGGTGGTGACCGAAGTCACGCCAGTCGGCGAGTTCTGGGAGGCCGAGCTGGAGCATCAGGATTATCTCGAGCGCTATCCTGCCGGCTACACCTGTCATTTCATTCGACCGGACTGGAAGCTGCCACGACGTGCGACTGTTGCGGGAGGCTAGCGATGGCGAGAGGATACTGGATCACGTTCTATCGCTCGATTTCAGATTCAGAGGCGCTCGCGGCATACGCAAAGCTCGCGGGGCCGGCGATCACCGCCCATGGTGGTCGTTTCCTCGCTCGCGGCATTGCCGCGAAGACCTACGAGCAGGGCATTGACCAGCGCGCGACGGTGACCGAGTTCGACAACCTCGCACTCGCCGTGGGCGCGCACGACAGCCCGGCCTATGCGGAGGCGCTTCGGGCGCTCGGCAATGCGTGCGAGCGTGACGTTCGGATCATCGAAGGATTGGAATGAGGGCCGGCGGCGAAATGCGCTGGTCCCGGGTTTGAAGGCGATCGCTAGACTCTAACGAGAGCGGGCGGAAATGTGCAAGCCATCCTTGTCGCTTTGCCGGCAGCGCTGGCTGCCAACTGGTTCGCCTGATGAAGCCTTCGATCTCAGACGGGAGTCGCGTCCCGGTGCGCTTCCGGCCGGCATCCGCAGATCACGTCAACCGCCTTCCGGGCGAGCTCTCGCAACTCGGCGCGACGAGCGCCGGCACGTGCGCGAATGGCAATCGTCTGCATTGTGGCGGCGGCAAGGATCGCAAGCGCAGCGGGGTCGGCGTTCGATTTCAGTTCTCCCTCGTCCCGTGCGCGGCGAAAGCGGGCTTCGAAATCGGCATCGATCGCGCGCAGTCCGGCCGCTACGCTGCTGCGGATCTCCGCATCTTCCGCGACTTCGGTCACTGCAGTTCCGACCACGAAGCAGCCACGAGCGGTTCCTTTCCCGGAAAAATAGATCGAAAGGGCTGCCTCATAGGCCAACATCAAGGCTTCATCCAGGGGATGGTTCCCTGCAAGGGCCTCCCGCGTGGCGGCCAGACTCGTCTCCCAATAGCGCGCGAGCGCTTCGAGATAGAGCGCGTGCTTGTTGCCGAACACCGCGTACAGGCTTGGTGGGCTCATGCCGGTCGCGACGGCGATCCTGTCGAGAGATGTGCCGGAATAGCCAGCCCTCCAGAACGTTTCCGTGGCCCGTTTGAGGGCCGTCTCCGCGTCGTAGGCCGGCGGCCGTCCGCGGCGCGCCGGGCCCGTCTCGTTCTTCTTCCGTGCCATGTCGCCAAGATCCTGGTTCCAGCGCTCTACACATATATTTGTATGGATCGTTATAAAAATCAATAGGGCGGTCTTGATCGCTGCGTGACGGTGAAATATTTGTAACGAGCGTTATTAAAAGATATAAGGACGAGGACGATGGGTCTGAACATTGCGCCAATCGCCGGCTGGTTGTGCGATCTCGGGAGCTTCCGCGGACGCGAAGTTTCCGCAACGTTTCCCGGGACTGATCTTTCCAGGCGGCTGCGCCGCCCCTTGATGTTGGTCCTGCCGGCCGCGGCTGCCCTGTTCGGCGCCTTCATGTATCTTGCGCAGGGACGCTATATTTCGACCGACGACGCATTCGTCCGAGCCGCGAAAGTGACCATCAACGCACGGGTGTCCGGCCAGGCGGTTGAGATCGCCGTGCGCGACAATCAACGCGTTCGCCAAGGACAGATTTTGTTCCGAATAGATCCGGAGCCTTATCAGATTGCCGTCGATCAGGCCGAAGCCCGGCTCGGCAGCGCGCGGCTCCAGATCGAATCCCTCAAGGCAACTTACCGCCAGCAGCAGGCCGAATTGCAATCGGCGAGGGATACAGCTGCTTTCGACGAGCGCGAGTTCGACCGCAAGAAAATGCTGGTTGCCTCCGACTTCACGCCGCGCGCGGTCTATGAGCGGGCTGAGACCGATCTCAAGGTCGCGCGTCAGCGCACGGCTTCGATCGAACAGCAGATTGCCAACACGGTCGTCGCGCTCAACGGCGATCCTGATATTGACATCGATCGTCACCCGACGGTCCGTGCGGCGAAGGCACAATTCGACCGCGCGCGCCTCGATCTCTCCTATGCCACCGTGAGGGCACCCGACGATGGCGTGGTAACGAAGGTCGATGACCTGCAGGTCGGCGCGTTCGTCGCCGCGGGGGCGCCCACGTTCTCGCTGATGTCGAGCAGGGACATCTGGATCGAAGCAAATTTCCGTGAGACAGGCCTGACCCACATGCGTCCGGGCCAGGAAGCGGTGATCGACGTCGACGCTTATCCGGACCGCAAGTTCAAGGCTCACATCGTCAGTATGAGTCCCGGCACTGGGTCGGACTTCTCGGTGCTGCCGCCCGAGAACGCGACCGGCAATTGGGTCAAGGTCGTCCAGAGGGTGCCGGTCCGCCTCGAACTCGATGATCCCGATCCGACCCGGCCACTGTTCTCGGGCATCAGCGTGACCGCGCGTGTCGACACGGGCCATCGCCAAAGCTCGCTGCATCTGCTCCAGCCCGCGCGCGCAATGGAGGTCAAATGAGCACGCTCCATCCATCGCGCGCTGCGGTCGGCGGTCACCCCACAATCACCGCGGCGGCGCTTTTGGCGACATACATGCAAGCGGTCAACATTTCCGTGCCGAACGCCGCGCTGCCGCACATCCAGGCGACGCTCTCGATGGCGAACGACGAGGTTGGCTGGGTGTTCTCCTCCTATATCGCGGCAAGCGCCGTCAGCATGTCGATCACACAATGGCTCGCGGCGCGCTATGGCAGAAGGACCATCTATCAGACTGCTCTCGCCATCTTCGCGCTCGGCCTCGTGCTCGACACGCTGGCAACAACGTCGATCCAGTTAGTGCTGGCCAGGATTGTTCAGGGCGCAGCGAGCGGACCGCTCGCACCGCTGTCGCTGGCGATCCTGCTCGAGGTGACACCCGCCGCCCGGCATGCGCGCATGAGCCTGGCGTGGACCGTTTGCTCCCTGCTTGGCATCAGCACTGGTCCCGCCATCGGCGGGTGGTTCGCCGAATATTATGGCTGGCCGTCGATCTTCTATTTCAGCCTGCCGATGGTGGCATTCATCTTTCCGACGATGAGGTCACTGCTGAGCGAGAAGCGCGCAGAGCGAAGCAAGCCCTTCGACTTCTTCGGCCTTGTGACTTTCTCCGTCGGGATGATCGGACTGCAGATGCTGCTGGATCGCGGAGAGCGCCTCGAATGGTTCGCCTCTACGGAGAGTTGGGTCGAAGCAGGCGCCTCTGTCCTGGGATTCTATCTCTTCATCGTGCACGTGATGACGACAAGAGAGCATTTCCTGCGCACGGTCCTGTTCAGGGATCGCAACCTCATCCTTTCGACGGTGATCTCCTTCGCGCTGGGTTTCGTCCTGCTGCCGACGTTGGCCCTGACGTCCCCAATGCTGGAGGAGTTGCTCAACTACCCGGTCGACACCACCGGTTACATGACGATCCCGCGCGGCATGGCGCTGGTCGGAGCGCTGGTGCTGACGAGTCTCGTTCCGGCGCAGGTCGATTACCGGCCGTTTCTCCTGGGGGGAATGGCGCTGGTGGTCTATGCCAATTGGCTGATGCTTGGCTATTCGCCGGCGATGGATTGGCGGCCGGTCGTCGAAGCTGGCTTCCTTCAGGGTGCAGGTCTCGGCATGTTGCTGCCGACGCTCGCCAGGGCCGCGTTCGGAACTCTGGATACGAAGCTTCGCCCGGAAGGCAGCGCTCTGATCAGCCTGTCGCGGCTCTATGGCAGCACCATCGGAATCGCCGTGGTCCAGCTGTTCTTCTATGCCAACACACAGGCGATGCACATCGCGCTCGCCAAGCACCTTACGCCGCTGCGTGTGGCGGCGAATACGGTGGGTTCGATCGGCAAGCCGGGCCTTGCCGCCCTCAATGGCATGGTCACGCGCCAGGCGGCCACCATTGCCGTCATCGATCAGTTCGAGATCCTGATGTTCGCCATGCTCGTCGTGATGCCGCTCGTCTTCTTTCTGCGCAGGCCACGGCCCTCCGGTAAATCGCGGCGGCGGGCAGATCACATCGCATCTTCAGTTTCGATCATTTGGTCCTGCGATCGTGCGGGAGCCAAGGACAAGCAAAGGAGTCTCGACATGATTGCATCCGATTCCCTTCGTTACACGAGAGTTCCCACCTATGGCTCCGGATCGATCCCCGCCGTGGGCTTTGGCACGCTCATTCCGGATTCGGTCGTGACCAGGCAGGCCACAAAGGCTGCCTTGGAGGCGGGATTTCGCCATCTCGATTGCGCAGAGCGTTACCGCAACGAAGAGGCGGTCGGTGATGCGATTCACGAGGCGTTCGGGGCGGGGACGCTTCAGCGTCGGGACCTGTTCGTTACAACGAAGTTATGGAACACCAACCATCGGCCGGAGAGGGTGAAACCCGCCTTCGACGCGAGCCGCAGGCGGCTGAAACTCGACGACATCGACTGCTACATCATCCATACGCCCTTTGCCTTTCAACCCGGCGACGAGCAGGACCCGAGGGACGAGCGTGGGCGGGTCATCTATGATTCAGGAGTGACGTTGGCAGAGACATGGCAGGCACTGGAGCGGCTCGTCGACGAGGGCCACTGCAGGTCGATCGGCCTTTCGGATATCACTTTGGAGAAGCTGCGCGAGATCGTTGCGGTCGCGCGGATCAGGCCCGCCATGGTGCAGGTCGAAGCCCATCCCTATCTGCCGGAATGGGAATTACTCGACTTCTGCCGCGAGCACGGAATTGTGCTGCAAGCGTTTGCGGCACTTGGACACGCCATGAAGCCGAACGTCCTGGCCGATCCTGTGATCACAGCTATCGCTGAGCGCCTGCACAAGACGCCGGCTCAGATTGCACTGGCATGGGCCGTCCAACGCGGCTCCGCATTCCTGACCACCTCGACGAATCCGCGGCGCATCCGGGAAAACCTCGATATCTCAGCCCTGCCTGAGGAGGCCATGCAGGAGATACAGCAGCGGATCACGACGAACATCAGGTTCAACTCGGTGGTCGAGACCGGCGTGCCCGGCTTTATTCCGAGAGCCGTATGAACTGAAGGACGTGAGTGCCGGCTTCATTCGGGTCAGAGCCACCGCAGCAAGATGCGCGAGGGTCACGTCCGCAGGTCTGCGATCAGGCCCCGCGCGATCCGCATATCGGCGATGTCGAATCCTTCGGTCAGCGTGCCGCAGACCTTCTCCAGAACGGCGAGTGCGTCTGCGCGCCGACCTTGTCCGATCCCGAGCTGCGCGATGCTGATGGCGCATCGCAGCTGCCAGAAGTCCGCGCCTTGCTGTGTGGCCAGATCCATGGCCTCGCGAAAGCAGGCATCGGCGGTTTCCGATTCCGGGGAGTCTCGCAGCATGAGCTCACCCTTGATGCGCAGCAGCTCGGGCAGATACCAACGTTCCTGCCTGTCGTTGCAACGCGCCAAGGCGCTCTCGATCGTGTCGAAGCCTTGGTGGACCTGGTTGGCCTGTCCGAAACACGCCGCGAGTTCGCCGAGCAGGGGAAGGAAACGCGGCAGGAAGCGCGCATCGCCGGCGCGATTGAGCTCGTCGCGGAGCAGCGGCAGGCCCGTCTCGACGTCCGTGCGCTTCGCAGCGACCAGCGCGTTGAACGCGCGGGCCCACAGCCCCCAGAGCCTGATGGCATGGCGATCGGTATGCTCCAGCAACTCGGTGCCATGGCGCTCGGCGGCATCGTAGTCACCGGCCAGGAAAGCGATCGGGCAGGCGGCTTGTCCGAGCACGCTACAGAAAGTCAGCGCGTGGCCGTTGGCGCGGCCTTCGTGAATGTTCTGCTCGGCGAGTGCGAGGGCCTGATCCGCCTGACCCTGCAGCCACAGGATGCGAGCGCGGAAATACTGCGTCGAAATCCGCAAATCGAGCGGGAAGATCTTCGGCTTCTCGGCCAGCACATGCAGCGACGCATTCACCCGGTCGATCCGAAGGCGCGCCTCGCGCTGGTCTCCGAGATAATGCAGCACGACGGCGGTGAGGCGGTCGGCCAGCATGAGGTCCGTCTTGTCAGGTGAATTCGCCGCGGCTTCGGCGAAACGGTCGGCAAGCGCGCGTGCCTTGCCGAACGCTCCATTGTTGAACTGATCGATGGACAAGCCCCAGAGGGCCCGCAACCGGAAATCCTTGTCATCGAACCTGTCGGCCAGCTCGAGCGTGGCCTCGAGGATCGGGCGAGCTTCGCGCGCCCGTCCTTCGCCATACATCAGCGACCAGCCGAGCGCCGCCAGGAGCTGCATGCGCACCCGGTCGTCGCCTTGGTCGCCGAGCGCGGCAAGCGCCGTCCTGGCGCGCTCGCGACATTCGGAGAACAACGAAAGACGGACCCAGAGCGTGACTGCCACGGCGGTCAGCGCGATGCCGAGCTGGGCATCGCCATCGGGCGAAAAGGCCCAGTCCAGCGCGGCACGCAGATTGTCCAGTTCAGCGCCGTAGGTGCCGAGCCAGTCCGACAAGGGAGAGGAGGTCTCGGCCTCGGCGCGCTCGAACAGGCCGCGGAAATATTCGGCATGCCGCCGCGCGATCCGCTTGCCTTCACCGGCTTCGTTCAGCTTGCCCAGCGCGTAGGTCCGTGTGGTATCCAGCAGGCGATAGCGCAGTGTTCGTGCGCCTGATGGTGCGATCAGCGACTTCGTGACGAGATTGTCGATCGCCTCCATTGTCGCTGCGGCGCTGAGCCCGTCGCCCGAGGCGACGGCGGCAGCGGCCTCCGGCGTGAATGGTCCGACGAACACCGACAGTCTGCGCAAGACGGCGCTCTCGGATGCGGGAAGCAGGTCGTAGCTCCAGTCGAGCGCGGCGCTGAGCGTCTGGTGTCGCGGGATGGCGGTGCGTCGCCCGCGCCATTGCAGCGAAAAGCGGCTGTCGAGGAGGGATGCGGTGCCGGCGATCCCATAGGCGTTGACGCGTCCCGCCGCGAGCTCGATCGCAAGCGCGATGCCGTCGAGGCGGCGGCAGATGTCCGCCACCAGCGGCGCTTCTTCCGCGCTGAGCTGAAACGATCCGGAACTCTGCGCGATCCGTTCGACGAAGAGCTGGGCTGCAGGATAGGCAAGCACCTCGGCCACCGCGAGGTCGTCGCGCACGGGCGGGCAATCGAGCGGAAACAGCCGGAAGATCCGTTCGCCTTCGCTGCGAAAGGATTCGCGGCTGGTTGCCAGCACATGCAATCGCGGTACCTCGCGCACAAGGCGCTCGACCAGCGGTGCAAGGGTCTCCAGCACGTGCTCGCAACTGTCGAAGATCAACAGCGTCGGCTTGGTCTGAAGATGGGTCAGCAGAGCCGGGACCGGGTCTTCTGCGTTGATGGACAGCCCGAGTGTCGCGGCGATGGTGATTGCCGCGAGTTCGGGCCTTCTCACCGGTCCGACGTCGATGAAGAAGACCTGGCCGTCGAAATGGGCAAGACGGCGATGGCCCACGGCCACGGCGACTGCGGTCTTGCCGATCCCGCCGGGGCCGACCACGGTGACGAAGCGATGCTGGACGAGCCCTGTCGAGATCTTGTCGATGACGTCGTCCCGCCCAATCACCCGGGCCAGCGGAGCTGGAAGCGATCGGGGGAGGGGGAGATCAATTGGGGAAGCAGGAGGTGCGGGTGCGGCCTGGGCGAGCGATGCGACGAAGCAATAGCCGCGCCCGGGGACGTTGACCACATAACGAGCCGACTTGCCGGTGTCGCCGAGCGCCTTGCGCAGCGCTGCGATGTGGAAGCGGAGGCTGCCATCGTCGACATTCACGTCGGCCCAGACGCGTTTGACCAGTTCGCGCTTGTCGACGACTTCGCCGGGCCGCTCGGCCAGGAAGATCAGGATGTCGAGCGCGCGGCCGCCGACGTGAAGATGCGCGCCATCCTTCTCGAGGAGGCGGGACTTCGGAAACAGTCGGAATGGCCCAAAAGAAATGGCCGAGTCTTGGTTGTTGTTGTTGTCTGGCACGCGCCATCGCCCCCTCGGCGGGGAGTCAAAATTGTTTGATTTGGTCTACCAGAACGAAGCGTACAGTAAACTGGACGAAAGCAGCAAAGGCGGTGGTCTGGTCGCTCGCAGTCGCTTCTGTCGACGACCCGCGGTGAAAATATCACCTGCAAAATGAATGGGTTATGACAGCCCGCTCCGGCGATGGCCGGCAGCTTCCAGTCCCGCGCGATGGGCATGCCACTCATCGGCCGCGCCGCCATTGACGATCGCCGCAGAGTGCTGCGAATGGCGCTTTGGGGCCGGTCCCGTTGATCAAGGCTCCCGACTTCGGAACAGGACATGGCATCCCTCTCGCGGCGAGACTTCGTCAATGCGGCCACGTTTGCTGCCGCCCTCGCCGGAAATCCACGAAGTGGACGCGCCACCGATTATCCATCGCGTCCCATTCGGCTGGTGATTCCATATTCTGCCGGCGGTTCAGGTGATCAGATCGGTCGCCCATGGGTTGAGAGGATGTCGTCTCAGCTCGGCCCGACCTATGTGGACAATATCGGCGGTGCGGGCGGTGCGATCGGGACGACCGCAATCGCACGCGAGAAGCCTGACGGCTATTCGCTGCTGCTCGGAAACGGCAGCACGCAGGTCATCATCCCGCTGACGACGCGCAATCCTGCTTATTCCATCAGCGACTTTCGGGCGATCTATCGGCTGATCAGCAGCGCTCTGGTTTTCGCCATCCATCCGTCGGTGCCGGCCACCGATCTGCAAGGCCTCATCGCTCATGCCAGGAGCAATCCCGGCAAGCTGTCCTATGGAACTCCAGGCATCGGCACCGGCAACCACCTCGTCGGCGAGCAGTTCAAGCAGCAGGCGGGTGGGTTGGATATCGTCCACATCCCCTATCGGGGCATCTCTCAGGCGACCAACGACCTCGTCAGCGGCCAGATATCTCTCGTCGTTGCGGTGATGTCGGTCCAATTGCAGCAACTGAGCCGGGCCGGCAAGATAAGGCTGCTTGCAGTCACCACGGACAAACGCTTGAGCGGTGCGCCTGATATTCCGACTGCCATCGAATCGGGCATGCCACATCTCAGCTATCAAGGATGGTTCGGCCTGTTCGCGCCGAAAACGACCGATGATGCGATCATCGACCGCATCGCGCAGGCGACCCTTGCGGCAATGGCGGATCCCGTACTCCAGGCGAACTATCGCGCGCAGGGCATGGAGCCCGACAGCGATTCAGGCCCCGACAAATTCCAGCGAACCGTCGATGCCACCCTGGCAAGCCTTGCGCCCGTGATCAGGTCGATCGGGCTCCAGTCGCTGTAAGCGCGCCGGGGGGCGCGCATTCTCGTCGTCGTCATTCTTCGTCCGGCGCGATGACGCCTTTGGCGAGCAGGAAACAGCCGTAGAAGCGCCGCTCGCCGGTGGCGATCACGCAGTAGGATGCCTTGGCTTTCTCATAGAAGGCATGGCGCTCGACCCCGACCAGCGGCCAGGAGCGTCCCTCGGCGCGATCGATCACGGCCTGCACCTCGCGCTGAACCGGCGGCACCTCGTGAGGCTGGCCGACGACCTCCATGCGCAGCGCCGCATCGTCAACGAACGTATCGAGCGGCATCACCGAGAGGATGGCTTCAATCGCCTTCGCCGCGCTGACGTTGTCGATGCGGAGCAGCTCGCCGAACGTGGTTTGGCGCGCGATCGAGTCAGCCGGAAAATTGGTGTCGCATATGACGAGGCGATCGCCGTGCCCCATTGCCCGCAAAGCATGGAGCACGTCGGCATTCAGCAGTGGGTTGATGCCCTTGAGCATGTTGTGTCCCTCCCTTGTCCTCGAAAGCGGCCCGGACTCTGATGGTCCGAATCCCATCCGTATCACTGCAAGTTGACGTATTTAACCAAGCGCGGTGACCCAGACATTGCCGTGCCGGTCGCACTTCATCCCGTCGGCTCGCTGTCGGGCACGGCAGGGTAGACGCCCTGGAAGCCGAGCAGCAACCGCGAAGGTTCTGAGCTTGACACTGTCGGGCAAAAAGAACAAAAGTTGAACATGGATGCCCGTGAATCAGAGGTGGCCCGTGCCTTTGCTGCCCGCGCCAGATCCGGATCTCGCTGCGCCGCGCCGAGGGTGAGGCGCGGATGACGCTGCCTGTCCTGCCGGTCTATTATTATCACGACCACTTCACCGAGATGCTGAGCTTCGTTTGCGAGACCTACGGTCCGGTGCTGGCCGAACGGCATCGCACATTTATCGCTCGTTTTTCGTCGCTCTCGAAGGACGCCCAGTGCCTCTTCATCCGGATGGTCAACCGGAACGGTACGGTCTTCAATCCCTCCACGTTCAAATATGCGGAGATTGCCGATCCCGTCGGTGCATTGGGGGAGCTTGGTCTCGCCGGTTATGTCCGTGGCCTGACCGATCGGGACTACGCCGCGTTCCTGGCGTGCCTTGCGAAGCCGGTGCTGTTCGACGGTGCCAGGGCGGCCGGCATGAGCGATGTCAGGGCCTCATGGCCCAAGGCCAAGCTGACCGAGTATTGGCTCGCCCATCTGTCGTTCGGCACGGCCTTTCGGCACTGCGGTGGCGAGGCCTTCATCGCACTCGGTGACACCGAGCCGCTGGAGTTCCTGCTCTATCTCTACTTCGGCAAGACGGAGGACAACCTCAAGAATTTCGCGCTGCGCGATCTCGGTATCCTGCGCACCAACGATCAGGGCGATTTCAGCGCTCGGTTTGCCGATGCGGGCGAAGCGAGGGCCTGCTTCCACTACGCGCGCCTGCTGCGTCACCTCGAGACCAAATCGGACGAGGTGTACCGCAACTCCGTCGCCGACATTCTCGGCGGTCCGGTCTGCCCGACCGATTACGCGATCGAGCTGCGAAGCCGTGCTGCCCACAAAGCGGGGCTGCATTTCGAGAAAAAGGGCGAGGCGGCGCTCGCGGTCCAGCTCTACCGCGCCGGCGCCTCGGCCGAATGCAACGAGCGCCTCGCTCGACTGCTCTATGCGGAAGGCGACAAGGATTCAGCCGAGGATCTGCTGCGTCGGATGATCGACGATCCCGCCAGCGACGACGAATTCGTCTTCGCGAGCGACTTTTATGCCCGCAAGTTCGATCGACGCCGGACGGGGCTATGCACCGAACTGCTGCGGGCGGGACGAACGCTCAGGGTCGACGACACCTGGCGCGGCAACCCGGAGGCCGGGATCGCAGGCGTTCTGCGCCGGCAGGGCCTCGAGGTCTTCCACGCCGAGAACACGCTCTGGCATTGCCTGTTCGGATTGCTGTTCTGGGACGAGCTGTTCGAATCCGGACAACTGCACAGCGGCTTCGACTGGATGCCGCATTGCCTGAAGGACAGAACCTTCGCGTTGATGTTCTCGCCCCAGATCGAGACAAAGCTGGAGGCCGTCGCGTCGCGCTCCGCGTTCCCCCGGATTTTACGTATCGTCGCCGCAAAGTGGGGCAAGCCGAACGGCGTGTTCGCCTGGGAGCATGTCGACATGGATGCACTCCGCGCGCTGCTTGCCGGCGCAAGTGCTGATGGTCTCGCCAGGATTCTTCGCCTGATGTGCGAGGACTATCGCGCGATGCGCGATGGCTTCCCCGATCTGATGCTCGTGGCTGACGGCGCCGTCTCGTTCATGGAAGTGAAGGCGGAGGGCGACGTCATCAGGCGCAACCAGCTCACGCGGCTTCGCCAACTCGGCAACGCCGGAATCCTCGCGGAAATCGGCCGTGCCGATTTCCGTTTCGATCCGGAGCAGGACTACGTCGTCGTGGACATCGAGACAACAGGCGGCTGGACCGGCGGGGACCGCATCACCGAGATCGGTACCGTCAAGATCCGCAATCATGAGGTCGTGGCGGAGTGGCATTCGCTGATCAACCCGCAGCGGTCGATCCCGTCCAAGATCGTCGCGTTGACCGGGATCACCAACGAGATGGTGCGGGACGCGCCGTTGTTCGCGGAAGTCGCCGACGGTTTCATGCAATTCATGGGCGACGGCGTGTTCGTCGCCCACAACGTCAATTTCGACTATGGTTTCATCGCCGCGGAATACGAGCGCCTCGAGCGTCGCTTCCGCTTTCCAAAGCTCTGCACCTGCGCGGGCATGCGCCGGCATTACCCCGGTCACAAATCCTACGGGCTCGGCAAGCTCACCCGTGCCTACAATATCGAGCTGAAAGACCACCACCGCGCTCTATGCGATGCCCGCGCCGCCGCGCATCTACTCAACTTGATCAATGCAAAGCGCGATGAGCATGGAGGCGGGGCGGAAGAGATCGCGGCCTGATCTGCCGGCAACCACGAGATCTCCTGCAGGACAGCGGGTCTGCCCATGTCCCACGGATCAGATACCGAAGGTCAATTGCGGTTCCGCATCGTCTCCGACTTGGAGGGACGACAGCGATACACCAAGCAGCCTGACTCGCTTGGGCAGCGGCATCTCGACTTCGAGCAGGCCGCTGGCGAGGCGCGCGAGTTCGTCCCGGCCGGCGACCGGCGCGAGCACGGACCTGCTGCGGGTGATGATCTCGAAATCGGCGAACTTGATTTTCAGGGTGACGGTGCGGCCCCGGCTGCCGGATGTCTCGCAGTGGCGCCAGACCTTGTCGACGAGGGGACGAAGCTCGCCGACCAGCACGTCGAGATCAGCGAGGTCGGTCGAGAACGTGGTCTCCGCGCCGATCGACTTGCGGATCCGGTTGGCCCGCACCGGCCGTTCATCGACGCCGCGTGAGATCCAATAGTAGTAGGCGCCCGACTTGCCGAAGTTGGCGTTCATGAATTCGAGCGTCTGGTTGCGGATGTCGAGACCGGTGAACAGGCCGAGTGCGTTCATCTTTGCACCTGTTGCCGGTCCGATCCCGTGGAACTTGCCGACGGGCAGCGTTTCCACGAAGGCGGGTCCCATCTCGGGCGAGATCACAAACTGGCCGTTGGGCTTGCGATGATCGGAGGCGAGCTTGGCCAGGAACTTGTTGTAGGAAATGCCCGCCGACGCGTTGAGGCCGGTCTCGGCCTTGATCTTCTCGCGGATCTTGAGCGCGATGTCGCGGGCGAGGGGAATGCCTTGCAGGTTTTCGGTCACATCGAGATAGGCCTCGTCGAGCGACAGTGGCTCGATGGTCTCCGTGTGCTCGGCAAAGATCTCGCGGATCTGCCGGCTGATCGCCTTGTAGACCTCGAAGCGCGGCTTGACAAAGATCAGGTCGGGACATTGCCGCTTCGCGGTGACCGACGGCATCGCAGACCGAACGCCGAATTTGCGCGCTTCATAGCTCGCCGCAGCGACCACGCCGCGCTCGGCCGACCCGCCGACGGCAACGGGCTTGCCGCGCAGCTCCGTGTTATCGCGTTGTTCCACGGACGCGTAGAAGGCATCCATGTCGATATGGATGATCTTGCGAACGCGGGTTGCGTCGCCTTCCACGGCGTCGGAGTCTCTCATGCGCCGATGATACAATCGGTCCGAGAGAATCGCGAGGTGGCCCACGCTTGAGGCGTTGGTCTTATCGTTGCCGGCGCGCCCAACGCGGCAATCTGGCGTTTGAACCGAGTTCGGCCGGCGTCAGCGTCAGGCGGCCTCGATGGCGACGGGGCGGCCGGTGCGGGCCGATTCGGTCGCTGCGTCGGCGAGCATCTGGGCGCGCAGGCCGTCGAGACCGGTCGGAGAGAGCGCGGTCTTGCCGGCGCAGGCATCGACGAACGCAGCGAGCTCGGCGCGATAAGCGGCGGCATAGCGTTCGAGGAAGAAGTTTTGCACCGGATCGGCACGAAAACCCTGGCCGGTCGCGATCTCGACGGTCGTCTCGTGAATGTTGCCGGCCCGGAGCATTCCCTTCGAGCCGTGCACCTCGATGCGCTGATCGTAGCCGTAGGTGGCGCGGCGCGAATTCGAAATCTGGGCGATGCGCCCGCTCGCCGTCTTCATCAGCACCGCGGCGGTGTCGACGTCGCCGGCCTCGCCGATAGCCTTGTCCACTAGCGCCGAGCCGAGCGCAAAGACCTCGACCGGCTCCTCCGCCAGCAGGAAACGCGCCATGTCGAAATCATGGATCATCATGTCGCGGAACAGACCGCCCGAGCGTTTCACATAGTCGACCGGCGGCGGTCCGGGATCGCGCGAGATGACGCTGACGATCTCGATTTCGCCGGCCTCGCCGCTGCGCAGCCGCTTCTCCAGGCCCGCGAAGTTCGGATCGAAGCGGCGGTTGAAGCCGATCATCAGAGGCTTGCCTGACTTTTCGACCGTGGCCAGGCAGCGGCGAATGCGGCCCGAATCGAGATCGACCGGCTTCTCGCAGAACACCGCCTTGCCGGCCGACACGGAGGCTTCGATCAGATCGGCATGCGTGTCGGTCGGCGTGCAGATCAGGATGGCGTCGATGCCGGGATCGCTCATGATCGCGTCCGCATCGGCGACTTTCGCGCCGGTCGCCTGGGCCAGCGAGGACGCGGCCTCGGTTGAGGCGTCGGCCACCGCGACGAGCCGTGCATCGCCGCGTGCGACGACATTGAGAGCGTGAATGCGCCCGATCCTGCCGGCGCCGAGAAGTCCAAACCGCATTGTCATCATCAAGTCCGTCTCAGACGGAGGCACTCCCTGGGTGGCATATTTTCTTTGTCTTGCTTGACTATTCGAATAAGCATTCCATTCTCTGCGCCGCCTAGTCAAGGTCGGAGCGTGTCCTTCTCGATGTCGTTAACCGCTTCACGGCATCGTGTCAGATTGGATGACGACGAAGGCGCGGTCAGCGTGATGACGGAATATTTCGGCCGGCCGATCCAAGCTGGCGGCGCGGTTGAGTGGGAGTGAGTAATGGCGACGATCAGGCTCACCATGGCGCAGGCGCTCGTCGCCGCGATGGCAGCGCAGAGAACTGTAATCGACGGGCAGGACCGGCCTCTCTTCGCCGGTGTCTGGGCGATCTTCGGGCATGGCAATGTCGCAGGTCTCGGCGAGGCGCTGTATGCCGCGCGCGATCGTCTGCCGACCTTGCGCGCGCATAATGAGCAGGCGATGGCGCATGCCGCGATCGCCTTCGCGAAGACCTCGCGCCGCCGGCGCATGATGGCGGTGACGAGCTCGATCGGCCCCGGCGCAACCAACATGGTGACGGCCGCAGCCGTGGCTCACGTCAACCGCCTGCCGGTGTTGCTGCTGCCGGGCGACGTCTTCGCCGGCCGCCGCCCCGATCCGGTGCTGCAGCAGATCGAGGATTTCGGCGACGGCACTGTCTCCGCCAATGATTGTTTCCGGCCCGTCTCGCGCTATTTCGACCGCATCACAAGGCCCGAGCAGATCATGCCCGCCTTCGAGCGCGCGATGCAGGTTCTCAACGACGCGGCCGAATGTGGCCCCGTGACGCTCGCGCTCTGCCAGGACGTGCAGACGGAGGCCTTCGACTATCCCGACTGGTTCTTCGCCGAGCGCGTCTGGCAGACGCGCCGGGCGCGAGCCGACACGACGCAACTGGCTCAGGCCGCAGCGCTGCTCAAGGCAGCCAAGCGCCCGCTCGTCGTCGCCGGTGGTGGCGTCCTCTATAGCGAGGCGGAAGGTGATCTCGCTGCCTTCTGCACGGCGCACGGCATCCCGGTGGCGGAAACGCAAGCCGGCAAGAGCGCGATGCCTCACGATCTGCAGCTCAATCTCGGTGCGATCGGTGTCACCGGCACCGGCGCGGCCAACGATGCGGCGCGGCAGGCCGATCTCGTGCTGGCGATCGGCACGCGCTTGCAGGATTTCACCACGGGCTCACGCTCGCTGTTCGCCGATCCCGCCTGCCGGATCGTCGGCCTCAACACACAGCCGTTCGATGCCGGCAAGCACCGCGCCCAGCCACTCGTCGCAGATGCCAAGGTCGGCTTGGCGGACCTCGGCGCCGCGCTTCAGGGCTGGACGGCCCCTGCTATCTGGACCGATCAGGCAAGAAGCGGCCGCACGGCCTGGCTGGAAACGGCTGCGCGCTACCTGGCTGTCGGGAACGAAGCCTTGCCGAGCGATGCGCAGGTCATCGGCGCCGTTCAACGCCACAGCCGGCCCGATGATGTCGTGCTGTGCGCGGCCGGTGGCTTGCCCGGCGAATTGCACAAGCTCTGGCAGCCGGGCGCGCCCGGCGGCTACCACATGGAATACGGCTATTCCTGCATGGGTTACGAGATCGCCGGCGGGCTGGGCGTCAAGCTCGCCGATCCCACGCGCGAAGTCGTCGTGATGGTCGGCGATGGTTCCTATCTGATGATGAATTCCGAGATCGCCACGTCGGTGATGCTGGGTACGAAACTCATCATCGTCGTGCTCGACAACAGAGGCTTCGGCTGCATCAACCGACTCCAGAACGCGACGGGAGGCGCGCCCTTCAACAACCTCCTGCGCGATACCCGCCACGAGACGTTGCCCGCGATCGACTTCGCCGCCCATGCCGCCGCGATGGGGGCGATCGCGTGCAAGGTTGCGAGCATTAGCGAATTGGAAACGGCGTTCGACGAGGCACGTCACCACGGTCGGACGAGCGTCGTCGTGATCGATACTGACCCGCTGCGCTCGACTGATGCCGGCGGCCATTGGTGGGATGTGGCGGTGCCGGAGGTCTCCGAGCGCACTGAGGTCGAGGCCGCAAGGCGCAGCTATGTCGAGGCGCTGGTGCGCCGCAATACCTGATCAAGCGAGGACGACATGCCTATCCGTATCGGTGCCAACCCCATCGGCTGGTCGAACGACGATCTTCAGGAGATCGGCGGCGACACGCCGCTCGAGACGTGCCTCGCCGAGGCGCGCGAGGCGGGCTTCGAGGGCATGGAGCTCGGCCACAAATTTCCGCGCGAACCGCAAGCCTTGAAGGCCGCGCTCGCGCCCTTCGGCATGGCCTGCATCTCCGGCTGGTATTCGGCCGAGCTTCTCAAGCGCGATGCCGACGAGGAGATGCGGCATCTGCGCCCGCATCTCGATTTGCTGAAGGCGATGGGATCGACCGTGCTGGTCTTCGCCGAGACCTCGAATGCGATCCATGGCGACCGCAGCGAGCCGCTATCGCAGCGGCCGATGATGAAGGCGGGCGATTGGGTGGAGTTCGGCCGCCGTATCACTGATATCGCCGAGCGTACGCTCGCCGAGGGCGTCAGGCTGGTCTACCATCATCACATCGGCACCATCGTGGAAAGCGCCGATGACATCGACGCCTTCATGGCGGCGACCGGCGAGGCCGCTCATCTCCTGCTCGATACCGGCCACGCCACCTGGGGCGGCGCCGATCCCGCTGCACTGGCCCGGAAGTATCGCGCCCGTATCAGCCATGTCCACGCCAAGGACGTTCGCCGGGCGGTGATGGAGCAGGCGCGGCGCGAGGATTGGAGCTTCCTCGATGCGGTGCTGGGGCAGGGCGGCGAGCTCGGTGTCTACACCGTGCCCGGCGATGGCATGGTCGATTACCCCGCCGTCTTCCGCGAACTGCCGGGTTATTCCGGCTGGATCGTGGTCGAGGCCGAGCAAGACCCGCAGAAGGCGCATCCGCTGACCTATGCCAGGAAGGGTGTTGCCCATCTGAAGCAGAGCTTGAAGGTGGCCGGGCTGGCTTGATCGATGCGGTCTCGCCGACCCGTCGGGCAAAACATCCGGCACCCCGTCAATCCCTTTCGTCAAATATATTCCACTTTACCGAAATTCGGAAATGTCGTATGTATCACCCATCCCGGCTCATCCTTGAGGGGCGATCTCGAGTCGTCTTGATTGCGAGCCGGGCTTGCGGTGGACGCGGGCAGCGTTGGGCGCGAGAGGAGCGGGCAGGGCGGGTAGTCCCTGTGAGCCCGTAACCGCGTGCCGGACGAACGGCGCTGTCAGGTTCGTCTCGCCAGCATTCATCCGGCAACGTCGACGAAGCTGGATGATCATGCGGCGAATTTGCGAACCGCGCGTACGGCAAAACCGTGTGGTCCTGGCCGTCGTCGCTACGGTCAAGCCGTCGCGGAGGTGCGGGGAGCCCAACCGGGTGAACTGCATCATCAATCTGCGGGCGAGGGAGGCCAGAAGGAATTCGGCTCCCGGGAGAGCACGGCATAAGCCGTCAAACCATCGCGCAGGGAAGGCCGAGTGATTGGCACCACCTGTATGCTGCTGTGCGGTTTTCCTGCGCTACATTTTTCGCGCAGCGGACCGCGGGTGCGAGGTCGGCACCCGGTCTTCCCTGCGCCCTCTTGGGTTTAGAGAGGGGCGAACGACCGGCAAAGCTCGGGCGGAATGTGCCGCGAGAACGCGAAGCTGCGTCCAGCGTGCAGATCCGAGGACGACCGGTATCCGAAGTGACGCGCGGGCGCTGTAGACTGAGTGCCGCGCTGCCCCGGTCCCAACCGGCGCGGAGGTGCATGTCAGACCCAGCCGCCATCGACGATGTAGTGTTGAGCGGTGCAGGCGGAGGCCTCGTCGGAGGCGAGGAAGATGGTGAATTTCGCAACCTCGTCCGGCACGAGCCGGCGCTTCAGGCACTGCCGCTGCTGCAGTTCGACCTCGCCGGCCGGCGTCATCCATTTCTCGAGCTGGCGTTCGGTCATGATCCAGCCCGGGGCGATCGCGTTCACGCGGATGTTGTAGGGACCGTAGTCGCGCGCCAGCGAGCGCGTCAGGCCGATCACGCCCGATTTGCTTGCGGTGTAGGCCGCCATGCCGCCTTGTCCGGCGATCCACGACACCGAGCCGAGATTGATGATTGCGCCGGCGTTCGCGGCCTTCATATCCGGCAGCACGGCTTGCGATGCGAAGAACTGATGCTTCAGATTCACGGCTATGCGATCGTCCCAATATTCCGGCGTCATCTCCTCGGTCTTGTGCCGTTCGTCATGCGCGGCGTTGTTGATCAGGATGTTGATCGCGCCGTGCGCCTTGCGTGCCTCCGCGACGCCGGCGCGCAGTGCCGGGATGTCGGTCAGGTCGACGTGCTGGAAATGCGCAGCCAGTCCTCGATCCGACAGCTCGCGCGCCAGGCGTTGGCCCTCGTCGACCCTGATGTCGAAGAACACCACTTTGGATTTCTGCTCCGCGAACCGCCGCACGATTGCAGCACCAATTCCCGCTGCGCCTCCAGTGACGAGCACGACCTTGCCGGCGAGGTCGGAATAGGTGGCAGTCATGGGAACCTCTCAGTTTGTTGCGGGCGCCGCGACGGGCCGCACGCCGATTCTCTTTAAGACCTTAGCGATTCCGTCCATGAGGTGCATAGGTCAGAATGTCAGTTGCGTACCCCAAAAACTGAAGGCTGGATTGCAGTCAAAGAGCGTACGAGCTCGATGTCTCGGGGATTCGCGGCGCCGGCAATCGTGGCAATGCCGAGGCGCTCGATTCGTCCGGCCGCGCGCGACGTGGTCTGGATCGCCCATGAACTGACCCAGCATACGCGGCGCCCCTGGTTCCCGCTTGAAGTCGATCGAGGTCAACTATTTAAACCTAGAACAATTCTGGACCCCGCCGGTCAAGCTTAGCCTCCCATGTAAGAAGGTTGGCAATCGCTATCATAAGCGCAATGCCCAAAGCGCTGACCGCAGCTTGCATCGGCAGCCGATCGGACACCTGGTTCAAAACAACAAATGCCACAAACGAAGCGAGAACACTGAAGCAAAAGACGGAGAGCGAGTTTTCGCCACAGCGGATCAGCGCCGTCGCCCATGGCCCGGGTGAACGGTTCCGATTCGGCGGCACGAAGCGCGTCAACAAAACAACGATTGCCAAAAAGTGGATGAGTCGAGCCGGATCCAAATGACTCTTATAGATCGGATAGAGCCAGTCTTCGATCATTTGCGGGATCAGCCACTTGAACCCATCCAGGCGCCAACTCAAGGCGACGATGAGGCTGAACAGAACATAGGCCGCGGAGATTGATATCGTGGCCCGGTGTCGCAAGAGAGCAGAGAAATACGGGGCGCGCGGACCGGCGGAGCAAGCTCCGACCACAAACAGGATCTGCCATGCGAAGGGATTGAAATAGAGCTCGCCAGCCGGCCAGGCGGGCATGTGCCAGCTATATAGCTGCACCATCAGGTAAAGCATGAACGATGCAGCGAGTGCGATTGCTGCACTACGGGCTATGAGCCACAGCACGAGTGGAAATGCGAAATGCAGGATGACGAACGTGGGCAAGATATCGGTGTTGACGGGAGCGTACTGAAGAGCCAGGAGGTGGATAAGCGCTATCCCCGGATCGTTGAAAAAGTGTCTTGTGTTGGTTTCGTCCAGATAGGAACCGCTTAGCCAAGCCAGAACGAGATAGATGATGACCAGCAGCAGAAACGCAACGTAGATTTCGAAGCTGCGTCGCAAGCTGCGTGCGATGACGGTTGGCCAACCTCGACTTTGCAGCGTGCCGCCATAAGAGACCATGCACGTATAGCCCGACACGAATACGAATACTTCGGAGGCGTCGCTAAAGCCGTAGTTGCGAATGGTCAACCAGTCGAGGGCATTGCCAGGGATGTGGTCGATGAAGACAAACCAGAGCGCCAGCCCGCGACAAGCGTCGAGCCGCAAGTCACGATCATCGCTGGGATGAGCCGCTATCTGTGAACTCCTTGGTGCCTTCGTTACAACAATCTGCAAGATTCAAAATGCCCCCTCGCGTGACCCTGCTGCAGAGCGGGGCCGGTCCGCAACAGTTTCAACTGCGGCTATTTGGCTGCAGGAGTCTTGATCTAGAGCAAAGTGGCTGTCGGCCCAAGTCGTGCAGTATCCCATCTACCGGGTTTTGCATCGTCCTCCCGGGGCTGGAAAGCCGCCGCCTGCGGTCATTTAAGCAGGCGGCGTTTTTATCGGTGTGCCGATTGGTGAGGCTAAACATAGACTTGGGCTCGACCTGCTCGATTCACCTCAACGATATGATCGGCGCTTGGTCTATTGTGATGAGAGGCTTCGATATGCGGCTACCGCGCTCATTCATCATTGGGTATTGCACGACCGCACCCTCGTCCGGATGTTGCCTCACTCCAAGGATTGAGACGGGCTGCGATCTGCCGATGTGTCCGCTTCTCATACCCCGATGCTGTCCGCGAGATGCTTGATGGCTGCGATGCCGATCCTCTATTCAATTGCTCTCTTGACGCTCGCAAACGGGTCGCCGGTCGTAGCCAAGAAGCTCTTCGGTCCTCGCTTCGCGTTCGCACTGGATGGAGGGCTTCTGCTCTTCGACGGCCGCCCGGTATTCGGTGCCTCGAAGACCGTCCGCGGTATCGTTGCCTCAATCGCCGTGACCGCGGTTGGCGGGGGCATTCTTGGACTGGGTTACGAATTGGGAGCCCTCATGGCCATCGTCGCGATGGCGGGGGACCTGCTTTCCAGCTTCTTGAAGCGGCGGATGAACATGCCGCCTAAAGCATGATGGCATTAAGTTCGATAGCCTGAGTTTTTCAGGTAGTTGGCGCATTCCTCGGATGTGAAGGCATCGAGTGCGTGGCCGATTGCGGCGCAGACGGTGTCGACGGTTCGCGCGGCAGCTTTGCGGACGAGGTGCTTGAGCTTGGCGAAGACCTGTTCGATCGGGTTCAGGTCGGGCGAGTATTTTGGCAGGAAGAAGAGCTTGGCGCCGACCGAACGGATGAGCTGGCGCACTGCTTTGCTCCTGTGGCTGCCGAGGTTATCCAGGATGACGATATCGCCGGGTCGCAGAACGGGCAGAAGAACCTTCTCGACATAGGTGCGAAAGCTCACGCCATCGATCGGCCCCTCGATGAACCATGGCGCATCAATCCGGTCATGGCGCAGGGCCGCCAGGAAAGTCATGGTCTTCCAGCGGCCGTGGGGAACCTTGGCGTGAAGTCTGTGTCCGCGCGGCGCCCAGCCCCGCAAGGGCGCCATATCGGTCCTGGTCCAGGTCTCGTCGATGAAGACCAGCCGCTCAGCTTCGACGCGACCTTGATACTTTGCCCACTGGGCTCGCCGCCGTGCGACCTCCGGTCGATCGCGTTCGCCAGCCGCCACGCTTTTTTTTGAAGCTGAGCTTCTCGGCATGCACGAAATCCCACACCGAGTGGTAGTCGACCTTCAGGCCGCGTCCGCCAAGCTCGGCGACGAGACCCCGTATGGTGAAATCGCCGTCCTTGATCCGCTGCGACAGCCAGATCGCGTGCTCGCCCGAAATTGCCTTCGGCTTGTAGCCACCGATCTGGCCAGGCTCGACGCTGCCGGTCTTATCGACCCGCTTCATCCAGCCGATGGCCGTGCTGATCGCCACCCCAAACTGCTTGGCGGCTCGATTGCGGGACATCCCGCCCTCGATTGCCGCCACCACGCGCTTGCGAAGATCCAGAGAATAAGGCTTGCCCATCCATGCTGGCCTCCTATCCAGCCAGCATGGTGAATCAGAAACACACTGATTTGGGAATCCCAAATCGATTCAACCTAACCTCATCCCGCTTTAGCAGCCAGGCGTTGGGTTTGGACCAGGTTCCGGAATCGCTGTTGCCGCTCCTCGCTTGCCGGGAGAGTCTCGGCCTGAGTTACGCCGGGATCTTAGTGATTGTCTTGATGTTCTTTGTCGGCGAGCTCGCGATCTCCCGCCTGCTGTACGTGTTGCGTATCAGGGATCAGCCGTATTGAAACGATCGGCGGGCCGGCACAAGCGATGCAGCGTGATCTCCGGCGGGCAGTTGAAGCGGACTGCCACGACGCTCGATCCCGCACCCACGGACGTGTAGCCGACCATATCGCGATAGCGCCAGGCGCCGGATCCGAACCGACGCGGCAGCACCGAATCGAGCGTGATGGGAATCGACCCCGGAAGGCAGATCTGTCCTCCGTGCGTATGTCCGCTCAGCAGCACGTCAAAGCCGGCATGCGCTGCTTGCCGGTAGATTTCCGGCGTGTGGGACAGCAGGACCGAGAAGGCTCCGTCGGGGACATCCGACGCGACCTTCTCGATGTTGTCGACCCTGAAATAGTGCGCGTCGTCGATCCCTGCGACGAATATCTCCTGATCGCCGCGCACGATCGTCGCGCATTCGTTCTGGAGCATGCGTATGCCCATTGCCTCCAGACCGGGCAGCATCCTGATCGTGTCGTGATTGCCGAGCACGCCGAGAATGGGCTGCTTAAGGTGAGCGGTCACCCGTGCCATGCCTTCCAGCGCCGCGTCGTACGCTCCGAAAGTCTTGCCACGATAGTCGCCGGTCAGGACGCATAAATCATAGTCCATGCCTGAGACCAGCTCTACGACGCGCCGCATGGCACGCTGGCTCATATCGACGTGGGTATCGCTGATATGAAGAATTGTGAAGCCGTCGAACAGAGTCGGTAAGGTGGCACATTCGATCGCGTTATGCTTGACGACAACGCTCTCGGCATTTCGGCAACCGCGCCAGTAAAGCCCGGACAGCTTCAGAACATGTCGTATCAACGAATGAACGGAGTACCAGTTCTCGATGTGGAAGAAGTTGAGGCCCTGGCCGAAGATCTGCGCTTCATGATCGGTTTCTATGCCGAGTCGCTGCCGGGCGTGAATTCGCCCCAGGCGCTGCTCAAGTTTTGAAAGCAGTTCGTCCTCCACCTGCTGCCCCTTCGGTTTCGTGGCAATCAACCCAACGGGTTGAAGCGACCCATTCTGACAGCCGCGGATAGTTGTCTGTCAACCGGCTGCGTTCGCCAGGCGGTTGATGGGCCTTGTTGCTAGGCATGACGGCCGGCGATAGCTGTTACGTTCACGCTGGACGCGAGACGATGGATGTCCTCTCTCAAGCATAGCCCCGTGCCGGGGCTCAGCAGCGCCGCCGAACCGCCGGCGACGCCATAGCGCAGAGCGGCTTCGAGATTGTCGTCTCGTGCAAGGCTCGACACCATCGCACCCAGGAAGCTGTCGCCGGCGCCGGAAACGCTCACTGGCTCGATCGGGAGGCCATTTGCCCGCAAAGCGATGTCGCGCGTCAGGAGCAGAGCGCCCTGCGACCCCAGCGAGAGTGCGATGATCTCGATGCTGTAACGATCGAACAGTTTGCGTCCTGCTTCGAGCAGCGAGGGTTCATCCTCGGTGCCAATCCCGGCGAGTTCCTGAAACTCGTGAAGATTGGGCTTGATGAGATAAACGCCGGCATCTAGGGCGGCCTTCAGCGCGGCGCCGGTCGTATCAACGATGACCCTGGCTGCCCCTTTCGACGCCCGGACCGCCTTGCCGTAGAAGTCGGCTGGTACTCCGGGGGGGAGGCTGCCACTTGCGACCACAAACCCCGCTTGGGAACTGATGCGTGCGAGTGCGTCGAGGCACTGCTGCCATTCGAATTCGCTGAGCAAGGCGCCCGGAAAGACCAGGCGAAACTGCTCGCGGGTTGTCTCGTCGAAGATGGTGATGTCCTCGCGGGTATCGTTCGAGGTCGGGATCACGATGCTGCGCACGGACTCGCGCTCAACCAGCGCCGCCAGGGTTTGTCCGGTGGCGCCGCCGGCCGGATAGACCGCGATCGTGTCGATGCCGAGCCGCGTCAGAACCCTTGCGACGTTGATTCCGCCGCCGCCGGGATCGCGCTGAGCTTCCGCGCAACGCATTTTGGTGAAGGGGACCATCTTCCTGACCGAAGTCGAGATATCGACCGCCGGGTTGATGGTCAACGTCACGATCTGGATTGGCGGCATCTCAGCCAAGGCCGTCGACCTCCATCAGCGCGCGAAGGCCGGTGAACGCGACGTCGTCATCCAGGATGAGATAGGCTGGTATTGGCTCCAGGAATGTCCTGAGACGCCCCTTTGCCTCGAAGCGCATTCGAAACTGGGACGCAGCAAGGTAGTCGGGCATATGGCGCAAGATGCCTCCGCCGATGAACACGCCACCTCTCGCACCGACCGCGAGCGCAAAATTGCCTGTGACCGATCCCAGCATCGCGCAGAACATGTCGACAGCGGCACGGCTGGTGGCACAAGTCGCCTCGATTGCGGCGCGCGTGATGTCGGCCGCGTGGCGTTTTGGAACGGTTACCCCGTCGACAGAAGCAAGAGCGTCATGGAGATTTTCCAATCCTGCGCCTGACAGCAGGCGCTCGGACGAGACATGCCCGAATCGCTGGCGCAAGTGTGCGATCACGGCGTCCTCGCGCAATGAGCCACCTGCCATCGTGGAATGGCCGCCTTCGCCGGAAAGAACGATCTGACGGTCTGCGTGCGATATGAGGGCCGCCATGCCAAGGCCGGTGCCGGGGCCGATCGCCGCAAGGGGCGCTCCCGCGACCCGATCGCGTCCACCCAGTTGCAGCAGACTGCCTGGGGCAAGATGGGGCAGTGCCAACGCAACCGCCTCGAAGTCATTGATTAGGCGTACGGACGAAAAGCCATAGGCTCCGCGCAACTGCTCTGCATCGATCACCCAGGAGTTGTTCGTGAGCGCACAACGGCCATTCTGAACCGGGCCGGAGGCAGCAAGGATTGCGTGCTGAATTGTCCCGGCCTTCGTTCTGTCGCCGAGATAGGCGGCGAGCGCCTCCGGAAAGGTGCCGTGATTGCTGACGGCCGTGTGCGCGATCGTGCTGAGCTTGCCGTCGGTCAGAAGTGCGAAGCGGGCGTTGGTCCCTCCGATATCGGCGAGCAGGGTCGTTCGCGCTGGAAGTGGCGCCTTCGTCATGGCCGCCCCGCCTTGATCAGCCCTGCATACCAGGCGAACGAGGATTTTGGTGTTCGCCGCAGCGATGCATAATCCACATAAGTCAGGCCGAACCTGATGCTGTATCCGGAATCCCATTCGAAGTTGTCGAGCAGCGACCAGACGAAATAGCCGCGAACGTCGACGCCGCGAGAGGCGGCGGCATTCATCGCGTCGACATAGTCCCTCAGGAACTCTATTCGGCCAGTGTCGATCACCGCGCCGGTCACGTCAGGCTGGTCGGAATTTCCGTATCCGTTCTCGAGGACGTAGATCGGCAGGCTATAGCGCTCGTGGACACTCCGCAACGTGTCGCTGAAAGCCTTGGGATCGATCGGCCAATCGATCGGTGTCAAGGGGACTCCAGCTGGCTTGTCGCCGAAGTCGTAGCCCAGCATCGAATCCGCATCTGCCTTCACATAGACCGGGCTGTAGTGGTTCAGTCCGAACCAATCGACCGGCCGACAAATGCGCGAGAGGTCGCCGGGCTCCAGATGTGGCTCGATCGCTTCCCGCATCTGCGCCGGATATGCACCACGGCATTGGGGGTCCGGGAAGGCGCTGTTCCAATAGATGTCCAGACGTGCAGCCGCGGCTCTATCGGCCTCGCCGTCACTGGAGGGCCGGCATGGCTGCCGATTGTGGATGCACCCGATTGAGGCGCCGGCAACGTTTGCCCGGACAACATCTACCGCGGTGCCGTGCGCAAGATTGACGTGGTGGATCATGCGATGCAGCTTGTCCTCGCTGCTGCGATCCCGCTTGCCGAGGGATCGGCTGAACAGGCTGAAGATCGATGGCTCGTTGAGCGTCGCAAATTGCTTGACCCGGTCGCCGAAGCGGGTGGCGACCAGAGCCGCATAGTCGGCGAACCAAGTCGCCATTTCGCGGTTCTGCCAGCCGCCCCGCTCCTCCAAGGCCTGCGGCAGGTCCCAATGGTACAGGCACATCCACGGTTCGATGCCGGCGGCCAGGAGCTCGTCGATCAGGCGATCGTAGAAAGAAAGACCGGCCTCGTTCGCGGCTCCGCGGCCCTGCGGCAGGATGCGTGGCCAGGCTATCGAGAACCGATACGCTTGCACGCCAAGGTCTTTCATCAGGGCCACATCTTCGCGGTAGCGATGATAGTGGTCACACGCGACGTCGCCGGTATCGTGATTCTTGATCGTGCCGCTTTGGCAGTAAATATCCCAGATGCTGGGGCCGCGGCCGTCCTCCCCCGTTGCTCCCTCGATCTGAAAGCTCGAGGTGGAAACGCCCCAGATAAAATCGGGACGCAGACTGGCGGTGTTCGGCAGTCGAATTGTCGACATGGACGACCTGCTTGGTCCTGCTCTACCTGTGCCGCGCCACGCCGGTGTGGTCGTTGATTTCAAGCATCTGTTAGATTGATAGCCAGGCAGGTTCTGGATGGTATTGAGACAAGTCAAAAGGCCTGGGCAGGACCGTGCGATGAATGGTTAGTCTTGGTCCGTTGCCGGGGTCCGCAGTTGCAGAGAACGAAGTGGGGAGGGGTCGTCGATGGCGTCAGCGGAAGCGGCTTCTTCCGTGTCGCCGAGCACAACGGCGTTTTCTGGCTGGTCGATCCTGACGGTGGCCGCTTTCTCTCCAAAGGCGTCAATACCATCCGTTTCGATCAGGACCATGTCGGACAGACCGATCGCGTGCCTTACGCCAAGGCCTGCATGGCCAAATACGGCAGCCCCCACATCTGGCGCGCCGCGGCCGCCGACCGGCTGGCGCGCTGGAATTTCAACACTGTCGGCTGCTGGTCGGACGAACTCGTCGCCAGTGCGGGATCGCGATTGCTGGCGAGCACGCCAACCACGGAGCTTGGCGCCTCGTTCCGCCTGCATCGCCGCGATCAGATCTTTCCGGACGTCTACGATCCCGAATTCTCGGCGCATATCCGTGTGAGCGCCGAGCAACGCTGCAAGCACCGGCGCAACGATCCCGGCTTACTCGGGACCTTCATCGACAACGAACTCTACTGGTCGCCGGACTGGCGCGGCACCGACGAGCTCCTGACGCTGTTTCTGAACCTGCCATCTCATCGTCCAGGCAGGATTGCCGCAATCGCGGGTCTGCACGAGCATTATCGGGAGTTTTCTCAGTTCAATTCGGTATGGCGCACACAGGCACGATCCTGGGACGAACTCGGCAGGATCGAACACATCGCGGCGCCCTTTGTCAGACTCCGGCCCGGCGTTCTGAACGATGCGCTCGAGACCAAGGCGAATCTGACGGATCGCGCCCGCGAGGCCTTCTCTGCCGATTGCGATGCCTTTGTGGCCGTGGTGGCCGACAAGTATTTCGAACTGTGCGTCTCGGCGATCAAGGCCGCCGATCCCAATCATCTCGTGCTCGGCTCCCGGTTCGGATATCAACCGCTCAGCGGCGTGATCGCCGCGGCCGGGCGTCACCTGGATGTCGTTTCCTTCAATTGCTACGACTTCGATCCAGGTCCTGTCATCGACGCTTATGCTGCCACCGGCAAGCCGTGCCTGATCTCGGAATTCTCGTTCCGCGGCGACGATGCGGGCCTGGCGAATTCCAGAGGGGGCGGACCGCGGGTGCCAACCCAGACCGAACGTGCCCGGGCCTTCGAAGGCTACGTCGCGGCAGCCCTCAGCAAGCCGAATGTGGTCGGCTATCACTGGTTCGAGCATGCGGATCAGCCGGCCGAGGGTCGCTTTGACGGCGAGGATTCCAATTTCGGCATGGTGACCATCGACGACCAAGTTTATGACGAACTGACGCAGATGATGACCAAGGTCAATGCCGCGGCGGAACGTATCCACGCCGCGGCCGTCCCGGCCGCAGTCTGATTGCGATAATGGGCCAAAGCGTTACGTCGCGGACTGTGGGAGGGTGGCCTCGGCGTCCGACACGGCAGCCATGGTCCGGAACACGCTCGACGGATTGACGCTGATGGAGTCGATGCCAAGCCCTGTCAGATAACGCGCGATCTCCGGGTAGTTCGCGGGCGCCTCGCCGCAGATGCCGATATGGCGACCGTTACGCTTGGCGCCGACCACCGCCTGTCGGAACATCTCCAGCATTCCAGGATCGCGCTCGTCGAAATCGAAGGCCACGATGTCGGAATCCCGGTCGACTCCCAGCGTGAGCTGGGTGAGATCGTTGGAGCCGATCGAGAAGCCGTCGAACAATTCCGCAAAAGCATCGATCTGGATCACGTTGTTCGGAATCTCGCACATCACGTATATCTCCAGACCGTCGTCGCTGCGCTTCAATCCATTTGCCGCCATCGTCGCGATCACGCGCCGGCCCTCTTCGACCGTCCGGCAGAACGGCACCATGATGCGCAGGTTGGAGAGACCCATTTCCTTCCGCACCCGGCGGAGTGCGGCGCACTCCAGCGCAAATCCTTCGGCATAGGCAGGATGGCTGTAGCGAGAGGCGCCCCGGAAACCCAGCATCGGGTTCTCTTCCCGGGGCTCGAAGCCTTCGCCGCCGATCAGGCTGGCATACTCGTTGGTCTTGAAATCGGAAAGCCGCACGATCACAGGCTTCGGATAGAATGCCGCAGCGATGGTGCCGACACCTTCCGCCAGTCTTTGAACGAAGAAATCGGCGGGGCTCGTGAAGCCCCTCACGAGCCGCGCGATCGCGGCACGCGCCCTGGCTGACTTGACCTGATCCGGCTTGAGCAACGCCATCGGGTGAACCCCGATATGCTCGCTGATGATGAACTCCATGCGGGCGAGGCCGACCCCGGCCTGCGGCTGCATTGCGGTCCGGAACGCCATCTCCGGGGTGCCGACATTCACCATGATGGCCGTGCGCGGCTGCCGCAGCTCGCTCACCGGCGTCCTGGTCACGTCGAAGCCGGCCTTTCCTTGATAGACGCTGCCGACATCGCCCTCGGCGCAGCAGATCGTGACTTCGGTCCCGGTCTTGATCTTTTCGGTCGCGACCGTGGTCCCCACAACGGCGGGGATGCCCAGCTCGCGCGCGATGATGGCGGCATGGCAGGTGCGGCCGCCCTTGTCGGTGATGATGCCGGCCGCGATCTTCATGACCGGCTCCCAGTCCGGACTGGTTGCCGGGGCCACCAGGATCTCGCCGGGCTTGAAGGCAGCGAGGTCGCGCGCGGTCACGACGCGGCGCGTCCGTCCGGACGCGATCCTCTCGCCCACCGCGCGACCGCTGACGATGATGGGCCATGCGCTTTCAGATTATAGGTCTCGTAGACGTCTGCGGAGCGCCGCGAGGCTACCGTCTCGGGCCTCGCCTGAATGATGTAGAGCTTCCCGTCAGTGCCGTCCTTGGCCCATTCGATATCCATCGGCATCGCGACGCCGGCATGTTGGGAGTAGTGGGCCTCGATCCGGAGCGCGATTTCGGCAAGGCTCAGCACTTCCGGGTCGGAGATGCAGAACTTCCGGCGTTCGGCTTCCGGAACATTGCGGGTGAGCGTTGCATGATTGCCGCCGCGCTTGCCGTAGATCATGCGGATCTGCTTGGCGCCCAACCGTCGCCTCAGGACGCAGCGATATCCCAGGCTCAGCGTGGGCTTGTGGACGTAGAACTCGTCCGGATCGACCTGGCCCTGAACGATGGTCTCGCCGAGACCGTAGCCGCCTGTGACGAAGACGACGTCGCGAAAGCCGGATTCGGTGTCGAGCGTGAAGACGACGCCGCTGGCCGCCAGATCGGAGCGCACCATCTTCATCACGGCTACGGAGAGTGCGACCTTGAAATGATCGAAACCCTTGTCGATGCGATAGGAAATCGCGCGATCGGTGAAGATGGACGCAAAGCAGCGCCGGCAGGCTTCGAACAGATCCTCCGGCCCCCGCACGTTGAGATAGCTTTCGTGCTGGCCTGCGAAGCTCGCGTTCGGAAGATCCTCGGCGGTCGCAGAGCTTCGCACGGCAACGGCAACACCGGTCCCGGACTCGTGCTCGAGCTGCCGGTACGCTTCCACGACCTGGTGGCGGAGAAGGGGCGTGTCCATCGCGTGATAGATGATCTCTCGAGCCTTCGCAGCCTTGCTGGCGAGCTGTTTGATCTTGCTTTTGTCTACTCCGTCGAGAAGCTGGTGAAGCGCATCCGCGACGTTGTGCCGCGACAGCGCCTCGCGATAGGCGTCGGCCGTGATCGCAAAGCCGTCGGGGACCGAAATCCCTTGCGAGGCGAGAGCTGAGTAAAGTTCGCCCAGCGAAGCCGTCTTGCCGCCGACCAGGCCGACGTCGCCCAAACCGAGTTCGAGGAAGGATCTGATATACGAGGACATGGATGCAGCAGATCAGGTGACGGCTTTTCCCGCTTGAGGCAGATCAAGCCTTCCAACGGCTTGGATGGACTTCCTACAAGCTCTCGATCACCTTCCGCAGCAGCGTCTGGACACGCTGGGCTGATGCCTTGAGCTCGGGATTATCGATTGCCTGCATCGATGCGACGGGATCAATGGCCGCGATCTCTGTGCGATCTTGAGTAATTTCCTGCACTACGACATTGCACGGCAGCATCGTGCCGACCTTGTCCTCCAGTTGCAGGGCCTCATAGGCGAGCTTCGGATTGCATGCGCCAAGGATACGATAGTTTCGAAAGTCGGTGCCAAGCTTCTCCTTGAACGTTCGCTTGACGTCGATTTCCGTGATGATGCCAAAGCCGCCCTGCTTGAGCGCTTCCGTTACGCGCTGCGATGCAGCGTCGAAGCCAACCGGCAGTGTCTTGCTGAAATAGTAGGCCATCTCGCATCCTCCTCGTCACCGGAGCTTTATCAAGCCGACCGACGTACAGCCGCTTGATTTGGGTCAAATGAGCGGACTCGAGGTCGCGGCGTGGGCCGGTGATCGGAAGTTTGGCGGCAGGGGCCGAACCGAAGGCGTTCTGACTTAGATCAATCGACCCGGACGCGGCGCTGATACCATGATCGAAAGTTCGGAGACACGCGATGGCCGTAAGGGACGTTCTGCTCACCTTGACCAGCTATCCCGAGCCGACGCCGGTTTCGGTAATCGACCGCGCCGTATCGCTCGTCTCACCATTTGGAGCCCACGTCGCGGCGATCTCGTGTGAAGTCCATGTGCAAATACCCGGGACCTTCCTGTCTGGGGTCGGCAATGTCGGATCGATCGTGGCCGGTGAAGCTCACAAGAGCAGGAAAAATGCGCAGGAACTGCTGGCGACTTCTGAAGCGGCGGCTACGAAATCGGGGCTGCTGCACGAGACCATTCTCGAGCGTTGTCTGACGTCCGAAGTCCCGGACCTCCTGGTGGACTATGCGCGGCTGCGCGATCTCACCATCGTGCCGGTGCCGGAATCCTATGACCAATGGTATGCTGAAGCGATCATATTCGGTTCGGGAAGACCGACGCTGGTGCTACCGGAGGCGACTGCCTCGAAGGAAGCCGAACTCAACAGGGTGATCGTTGCGTGGGACTTCAGCCGCGCGGCGGCACGCGCCGTCTCCGATTCGATCCCGATCCTGGAGAATGCGCGAGAGGTGTTCATTCTCACGGTGACCAACGAGAAGGCGATATCGAGCCGACGCTCGTCGTCCGAACTTGCGAAGAATCTCTCGCGTCATGGCATCGACGTGGTCGTCGAGGAAGTCAATGCCGCGGGACAAGCCATCGGCGAGGTTCTCGCGGCTCAGATAGCTTCCCGCAGGGCGGATCTGCTCGTCATGGGGGCGTATGGTCATTCCCGCTTACGAGAGTTCATATTGGGAGGCGCGACCCGCAGCATACTGACGAGGCCGCCAATTCCTGTGCTGTTGTCGCATTGAACCGATCGGTAATCGGCCAAGCTACTGAAGGGCGGCCGTAAGCGGACTATGCTGATGGATGTCCATCCGCCCAAGCCGGATAGCAGCGGATCCCCGGTGTTTCACGCCAGGGGGCTTTCGAAGACCTATCGAATGGGAGAGATCGACGTGCATGCGCTACGCGACGTCGATCTCGACATCTTTGAGGGTGAGTTCGTCGTGCTCCTTGGGCCGTCCGGATCGGGCAAGTCGACCTTGCTGAACATTCTGGGAGGCCTGGACAGTCCGACGTCCGGCGAGGCTCGTTGGCGAGACCACAATCTGGTCGGGGCGACCGACGCCGAGTTGACGCGTTACAGGCGCGAACATGTAGGTTTTGTCTTTCAGTTCTACAACCTCATCCCAAGCCTTACGGTGCTGGAGAACGTTGCACTGGTGAACGAGATAGCGGAGAAGCCTCTCGATCCGCTCGAGGCGATCACCCTTGTCGGGCTGGAAGAGCGGATCGACCACTTTCCCTCGCAACTGTCGGGTGGCGAACAGCAGCGCGTCGCAGTTGCCCGCGCCATCGTTAAGTCGCCCGACGTCCTGATGTGCGACGAACCGACCGGTGCGCTGGATTGCGAGACCGGCAAGGTGGTGCTTGCAGCCATCGCACGCGCCAATGAGCGGCTCCGCACGACGACCATCATCATCACGCACAATGCGGCGATCGCGGGCATGGCAGACCGCGTGCTGCGGCTTGGCGGCGGGCGGATTGTCGGCGAGGAGCGCAATACACACCGGCTCTCGGCGGAAGAGGTCCGGTGGTGAGCTTGCTCGATCGAAAACTGCGGCGCGACATCGGTTCCATGCGGGGCCAGGTGCTCACCATCGCCTTGCTGGTTGCCGCCGGCATCGCCGTCTTCGTGGGATCGGTCTCGACATACGAGTCCCTCGACACAGCAGTGGAGCGATTCTACGCGACGACGCGGTTTCCGCAGGTGTTCGTGACACTCAAGCGCGCACCGTTGTCGATCGTCACGCAGCTCAACGCGATTCCCGGAGTCGCCGCCGTCGATCCGCGCATTGTTCGTGAAGTCATCGTCGACTGGCCGGCGGCCTCGCAGCCGGTCTCGGCCCGCATGGTGTCGCTCGTACATGCCGGGGACGAGACCCTTGCCCGGCTGCATTTGCGACGAGGCATGGCGCCCGAACTCGGCTTCTCGCGGGACGCAGCGGTCAATGAGGCGTTCGCGGAAGCCAATGGAGTGAAGCCAGGCGATGAGATCCGCGTGCTGCTGAACGGAAAGGTGGAGGCGTTTCACGTTATAGGCGTGGCGCTCTCAGCCGAATATGTCTACGCCGTCAAGCCGGGGCTGCCGATTCCGGACGACCGGCTCTATGCAATTCTCTGGGTAGACCGCAGCGCGGCGGAAGCCGGCTTCGACATGAAGGCAGCCTTCAACGACGCGGTCATTTCGCTGACGCCGGGCACAGACCCCAAGCCGGTGATCGAAGAACTGGACCGGCTGCTCGAACCGTATGGATCGGTTGGCGCGGTCGAGCGGCGGGATCAGCCGTCCAACAGATTTCTCGAAGACGAATTGAATCAGCAAAAGGTGATGTCGACGACTATTCCCTTCATTTTCTTCGGGGTCGCCGCGTTCCTGCTCAACAGCGCGCTCGGCAGGCTGGTTGCGGTGCAGCGCGAGCAGATCGCCGCATTGAAGGCGCTGGGCTTTCCCACGACTGCGTTGAGCCTGCACTATCTGAAGCTGGTTCTCGTTATCGTGTTGATCGGGTCGGTACTCGGGATTGCCGCCGGTTGGGGCTTTGGAAGGGCAATGATCGCAAGTTATCGAGGATTTTTTCATCTGCCCGAATTGACTTTTGCGCTCGCTCCCTGGTCAGCGGTGTTGGGCATTGTGATCAGCGCAACCGCGGCGTCTCTCGGCGTTTTGACCGCCTTGCGGCAGGTCGTTCGACTTGCGCCCGCGGTCGCCATGCGGCCGGCCGCGCCGCTCGACTTTCGCCGATCCTGGATCGAGGCCCTGCTGCCACGTAATGTCGCGAGATCGCGCCGGATGATGGTCCTGCGGAATACCGCTGGACGCCCACTCCGTTCGCTGCTGACCGTGGCGGGGGTGGCCCTTGCCGTGCCAATGATGGTGCTTGGGATATTCTGGCACGACGCGATCGGCGAGATGATTGATCTGCAGTTCAATCTGGTGGAGCGCGGAAATACGACGGTCACGTTTCCGCATCCGATGGATCGCTCGATCATTCGCGACCTGGCTCGCGAGCCCGGCGTACTAGCGGTTGAAGGCCAGCGCATGGTGCCGGTACGGCTTCGCGCCGGGCAACGCAGCTATCTGACGTCTGTGATCGGCCTGGCTGTCGGGGACGAACTGCGCCGGCCGCATGACGCCATGCTGCGCCCAATCGCGGCCGAGCCCGACGGCATCACGCTCACCCGGCGTCTTGCCGAGCGGCTCGATGTGCAGGCCGGCGGCATCATCTCGATCGAAGCGATGGAGGGGCGGCGGCGCAAGCGAGATATCCCGGTCAGTGCTGTCGTCGATGAACCGATCGGAATGGCGTCCTACATGGAGATCGAGACGCTGAACCGTTTCACGGACGAAGGCGCCGTGGTCTCGGCCGCGAGCCTGTATGTCGAGCCGACGGCGGTAACGACATTGGGGCGGAAGTTAAAGAACCTCCCCACTATCGAATCCGTGACGATGAAAGCGTATACGCTCACGTCTTTCATGGAGAAAATTGCAGGGCTTATCTTTGTAACAGCCGGCATCCTTGCAGCTTTCGCCACGATCATTACGGTGGGCGTGGTCTACAATAGTGCCCGCATCAGCCTGCAGGAGCGAGCATGGGAGTTGGCCAGCTTGAGGGTGTTGGGCTTCACCCGTGGTGAGGTCGCAGGCATCCTTTTCGGCGAATTCAGCATAGAGATCGCTTTGGGCATTGCGGCCGGCCTGCCGCTTTCGCGCGTTGTCATCGATCTGATCGCGAGATTCCATTCCAACGAGAGCTTTCAAATACCTGCGGTGGTCGCCCCGACGACTTACTTGATTGCAGCCGGCGTCGTGCTGCTCGCGGCCGTTGCCAGTGCGTACATCGTCAAGGCGCGTGTCGACCGGCTCGATCTGGTTGCAGCCCTCAAGGCCAGAGAATGAATATGCGCATCGCGGGCCGGCACATTGGAATGGCGGCGGGAATTCTAGCCGCGGCCGGGATCGCGATCTGGCTCCTGGTGCCAGCGCCGGTGGCGGTCGAGACGAGCGCGGTGACGAAAGGACGCTTCGTCGCCACCGTCGATGAAGACGGCAAGACACGCGTGCGCGAGCGATACGTTGTCGCTGCACCGCTCGCAGGACGGTTAGGCCGGATCCGCTTCAAGGTCGGCGACCAGGTGCAGGTCAACGATGCCGTCGCCACGATCTGGCCATCGCCGGCGCCGCTGATGGACCCACGAACCCGGCGGGAAGTCGAGGAAAGGCTGGGAATGGCCGAAGCCAACCTCGAGCGGACCAAGGCAGTTGTCGAGCGGGTGCGGGATCAGGTCAACCAGGCCAATACCGATCTGACGCGGGCGCGGACCCTGGCCCAGCAAGGGGCCGCTACGGTGCAGACCCTTGAACGTGCCGAACTTGCGGCACGCCTGGCTGACCGGGATCTTCGTGCGGCGGAATTCCAGGATCACGCCGCCGGGCATGAGATCAGTCAGATGCGCGCATTGCTGGCGCGTTACGGCAGCGACGGCGACGGTCAACCGGAAAGCTGGAGCGTCGCTTCGCCGGTCGCCGGCGTTGTTTTGGGGGTGACGACGCCAAGCGAGACGACCGTGCAGCCGGGTACGCCGCTTCTGGACATCGGCGACGCCAGAGATCTCGAAATCGTGGCCGATGTCCTCAGCACCGACGCAGTCGAGATCCGTGCGGGGGCTGATGTCACGATCGACCATTGGGGCGGCGAGGGGAAATTGAGGGGCCGCGTCCGCCGGGTTGAGCCGGCGGCATTCACCAAGGTCTCTACGCTTGGCGTCGAGGAGCAAAGGGTCAATGTTCTCGTCGATCTTCTGTCGCCACCGGGACAGTGGGCGCGGCTTGGTGACGGCTATCAGGTCGACGTTCAGATCACGGTCTTCGCAAAGGACGACGCGACGATCGTCCCATCTGGCGCACTCTTTCGTCGCGGAGAGCGCTGGAACGTCTACGTCGCGAAGGACGGGCGCGCCGAATTGCGTCAACTCGAGCTTTTGCGCCGCTCGGGCCGTCTAGCGGCAGTCGCTTCCGGCCTGGCTCCGGGAGAAAAGGTGATTGTCTATCCCAGTGACCGTGTCTCGCCGGGCATGAGGGTCTCGCAACGAACGCGTTGATCTTGCTCAATGGGCGAAGCCGGATTTGGAAGAGTGTGATTTGTCGCCAACCGTGGGAATAAGATCATGTCGTTTGAGCGGGTCCTGCGATGGGCCTTGGTCGCGATTGCGATCGCGGGATTGGTCGCAGGTATTCTCGCGCGAGCCGTCGGCCGGCCTGATCTCGCCGATCTTGCATGGGAACTCGGCACGGCGCCCGTGATTGGAGGGCTTGCGGTCTCCATCGTCAGGGATTTTCTGAGCGGCCGCCTCGGGGTGGACGCCGTTGCGCTGCTGTCCATGAGCGCGGCGTTGGCGCTTGGCCAACCGCTTGCCGGGGCCGTGGTCGCGTTGATGTATTCCGGCGGCAACGTGCTGGAAGATATCGCGGTCGCACGCGCCGAGCGCGACCTGAGGTCGCTGGTCGATCGTGCGCCGCGGCAGGCCCATCGCAAGAGCGGCGAGCGGATCGAAGAGGTTGCAGTCGATGCAATCTCGGTCGGCGAAGAACTTCTGGTGCGGGCCGGCGAGATCGTGCCGGTCGACGGTATCGTTGGCTCGGCTTCGGCTACCATTGACGAGTCCGCCGTGACCGGCGAACCGATCCCGGTCGAAAAAGCGCGTGGCAGTGCCGTTCTGTCAGGCTCGTTGAATGCGGGTGAGACGTTCGAATTGACCGTGACCGCGCCGGCTGGCGAGAGCACCTATGCCGGCATCGTGCGCATGGTGACGGCGGCGCAAACTGCAAAAGCTCCCTTCGTGCGACTGGCCGATCGCTACGCGCTGATCCTTCTGCCGGTCACGCTTGTCATCGCCTTCGTGGCGTGGCGGATCTCCGGCGATCTGACGCGCAGTCTCGCTGTGCTCGTCGCGGCAACACCATGTCCGCTGATTCTCGCGGCACCGGTTGCTTTCATTGCCGGCGTGGCGCAAGCGGCGCGCCGCGGCATTCTGGCCAAGGGCAGTGGGGCGCTGGAAGCGCTGGCTCGTGCGCACACCGTGTTGTTTGACAAAACAGGCACCTTGACGGTCGGAGGGGCGCGGTTGCTGTCGATCGAAGTCGCGCCAGGAGAGGACCCTGACGAGGTGCTCAGGCTCGGGGCATCGCTTGAGCAGGCTTCACATCACGTGCTTGCCAAGACTGTGGTGGCGGCGGCTCTCGATCGCCGCCTCGAGCTGAAAGCACCCGAACAGGTCAAGGAGGCGATGGGCTCGGGCTTGAGCGGCCGGATCGACGGACGTCAGGTCACGGCCGGATCGCGGCAGATGCTTTCCTCGAATGCTGAGCTCTTGCCGTGGGAGCTGCGGGCAATCCGGCGCGCCTCGTGGCGCTCGGCGCTGATAGTCTTTGTCGCCGTAGACGGACGTACAATCGGTGCGTTGCTGCTGGCTGATGAACTTCGTGCCGACACGCCGAGAGCGATCCGGTTGCTCCGCGACGCGGGCATCGCGCGCATGGTTATGGTCACGGGTGATCGCGCCGCGGCGGCGCAAGCCATCGGTGCTGCGCTCGACCTCGATGCCGTGCTGGCGGACCGCGTTCCTTCCGACAAGGTCGAGGCGGTGCGCGCCGAGCAACGGCTGCATCCGACCATCATGGTCGGCGATGGTATCAACGACGCCCCGGCGCTGGCCGTGGCAGACATCGGGGTCGCGCTCGGGGCGCGGGGAGCCAGCGCCTCGTCCGAGGCGGCTGATGTGGTGATCCTGGCCGACCGCCTTGACCGTGTGGGCGAAGCGATCATCATTGCGCAGCGGGCGCGGCGGATTGCCCTGCAAAGCATTGTCGTCGGCATGGGGTTGTCGCTGGTGGCGATGGTCGCCGCCGCTCTCGGCTGGCTAGCCCCGGTGCCGGCGGCGATCGTGCAGGAGGTGATCGATGTCGCCGTCATCCTGAACGCGCTGCGCGCGCTCACTCCAGCCTTCGGCGCTGGCGGCCGTCGCATCACGCCGGAGCAGGGGCTGACTTTGCATCACGATCATCAGACCCTGTTCAGGGACCTCGACCGCCTGCGCAAGATCGTCGATGCATTGGACGACGTGCCCCCCGAAACGGCCGGGACATTGATCGGCGAAGCCCAGCGGGTGGTTCAGGGCAGCGTCGTGAAACACGAGCGCGATGACGAAGACAGCGTCTATCCGAAGCTCGCGGAGGTGCTGCGCGAGCGCCATGGTCTCTCTGCCATGAGCCGCGCCCATCGGGAGATACTGCATCTTGCCCGGCTGCTCAGCCGGATCGTCGAGGACATGCCCTCGGACAAAATCGACCGCTATCTCGTGCGGGACGCGCAACGCGTGATCGAGGCGATCGAGACGCTGGTGCGCATGCACACGGCCCAAGAGGAGGATATCTACGAAGCCGTGTCGGCTCAGGCCCCGGCCTAGCGGCACAATTCCTCTGTTCCGGTGCAAAGGAGGTTCGCCATCTCGAAGCAGGAACTTGCCAACCCGCCGATACTTCCGGAGTATCCGCACGCTCTGCCTGTCACGGAACTGCTCGGTCAGTTGCGCGTATCCGGTGCCGAAGGGCTCTCCGAGACCGAGGTCAGCGCACGGCGCAAGCATTTCGGCGCGAACACCATCGCCTCCCGACGTCCAGCCGGCGCGATGCGCCTGCTGCTGCACCAGTTCAGGAGCCCGGTCGTCTATCTCCTGAGTGGCGCAGCCGGCCTGGCACTATATTTTGGTGAACTGGAAGAAGGAAGCGCCATCGTTGCGGTGCTTGCCATCAACACGCTGATCGGTTTCGTGACCGAGTTGAAGGCGGTCAGATCGATCGAGGCGTTGCGGGCGCTTGGCACGCATACCGTCCGTGTCCGTAGGCAGGGGCTGGTGCATGGGGTTCCGGCCGAGGAACTCGTTCCGGGGGATGTCGTTGTTCTGGAGGCCGGTGACGCGGTTGCGGCTGACCTGCGTCTCATCGAGACATCTCGCTTTTCCGCGGACGAGTCGTCGTTGACCGGAGAATCGGTCGCCGTCGAGAAACAGATCGACCCGGTCGGCGCAGACACCCGTCTCGGCGATCGCGCGTCGATGGCGTTCAAGGGCACCGCCGTTACGCGCGGGACCGGGGCCGGCGTCGTCGTCGCGACCGGCTTCGCCACCGAACTTGGCCGAGTGGCCCGTCTTGTCCTCGAATCTGATCCGGGTAGCTCGCCTCTTGAACGCAAGCTCGAACGCCTGTCGTTGCAACTCGTTTGGGCGACCATCATGGCCGCCGCCGTTATCGGCACCCTCGGTCTCCGCGGCGGTGAGAAACCTCTCGTGATAGTCGAGGCGGCGATAGCACTCGCCGTGGCGGCGATCCCCGAGGGCCTTCCGATCGTTGCTACGCTCGCGCTCGCCCGCGGCATGTGGCGCATGGCGCGACGGAACGCGCTGATCGAGCGCTTGTCCGCAGTCGAGACGCTTGGGGCTACGACCGTCATCCTCACCGACAAAACGGGCACTTTGACCGAGAATCGGATGACGGTGCGGCGGCTCTACACCGCCTCTGGCGAGATCGAACTCGAGGCAAAAGCGCAGCAAAGTGAGGGTTCGCAGATTGGCTATGACCCACAGGCCGTTCAATTGCTGCGAATTGCAGTCCTCTGCAACGACGCCCACCTCGACTTGGCAGACAAGAGCGGCAGCGGCGACCCGATGGAGATCGCGCTCTTGCGTGCCGGATTGAACGTGGGCATATCGCGGATTGCCCTGCTGGATGGGCAGCCGATCGTTGGAAAGCATGCCTTCGATCCCGCCACCAAGATGATGGCGACGGTTCACGAATACGACGGTGGCGTGCTGGTAGCGGTGAAGGGAGCGCCGGAAGCAGTCCTCGCAGTCACGACGCGCCTGGCCGTCGCCGACGGCGAGGTCGTTCTCGATGACGACATGCGAGCGGAGTGGTTAAGCCGGGCTGAGCAGCTCGGCCATCACGGCCTGCGCGTACTTGCCTGTGCGATGAAAGCCGAGACGCGGGCCGATGTTCCGCCCTATGAGGGGCTAATCCTTGTTGGCCTGATTGGTTTCGAGGACCCTCCGCGTGCTGACGTACCAATGGCGATCCGGGACTGCAGGCAAGCGGGAATTCGCGTGATCATGGTCACCGGCGACCATTTGGTGACGGCGCGAAGTATCGGGCGCGCCGTTGGTCTTGGCGAGAACATCGCGAATGCCGTTGAAGGCAAGAAGATCGCGGAGGTGATCGAGACCGGATTACCTTCGCTCCGCGACATCGGAATTTTCGCGCGGGTGAACCCCGATGAGAAGCTTGCTCTCGTCAAGGCATACCAGGCGGCAGGCGAGATCGTCGCCATGACCGGGGACGGGGTCAACGACGCGCCGGCGCTACGGCAGGCCGATATCGGTGTGGCCATGGGCCTAAGGGGAACCGATGTTGCACGCGAGGCGGCGGCCATGATTCTCCTCGATGACGCATTTCCGACCATCATCAAGGCGATCGGCGAAGGTCGCATCATCTTCGCCAATATTCGGCGTTTCGCCGCCTACCTGTTGTCCTGCAATCTTAGCGAAGTGATGGTAGTCGGCCTGGCCGTGCTGTCAACGTTACCCTTGCCGCTTCTGCCGCTACAGGTTCTGTATCTCAATCTCGTGACTGACGTATTTCCGGCCTTCGCGCTGGCGATGGGCGAAGGCGAGGCGGGTATCCTAAATCATCCTCCGCGCGATCCGCAGGAATCCATTCTGGGCCACCGCCAATGGATTACGATAGTGCTGCATGGTGCTGCACTGACAGCCGGCACATTCGGCGCTCTGGCTGTGTCGTCCTGGTTGGTTCTCGACGCCCAAGCGACCGTGACCGTTACGTTTCTCACGCTCGCCTTTGCGCAGCTGTGGCACACATTGAACATGCGTGATCAGCACTCACCTGTCTTCGTCAACGAAGTGACTCGGAACGGCTGGCTGTGGTGCGCGCTAGTGCTTTGCGCGGTACTGATTGCCGTGCCGCCCTACCTGCCGCCGATTGCCCTGCTATTGCAGCTCTCACCTCCTACCTTCAAGATGTGGTCCGTTGTCATTTTCTTCAGTTTGATGCCGTTAGTCATTACGCAGGCCGCGACCGCGTTCACTAGTGGATGGACCGCAAGGCGATCAAGGGGCTGAGGTGAGGACGTTACCAACTATGCTTTGCGGTACATCATCGATGCAATATTCATCGGCGCCGCCGGAATTCGGCGCTCGCGGCATTGATCGCATCAATACTCGACGAGCTGCGTCTGCAATAATTCCAGCTATGAGAAGATCGAGCCATGCCAGACCTCGTCCAGCGGGGCAAATGCCGTGCATCCTCGACTGAAGGCAGCGGGACAGCCGCCCCGCGTGCCGGCTTCCGGGTCAATAGACGAAGGCTGGAGTTTCGAGGAGGTGATCATTCACCGCTACGACGCCGGGGATCGTCTCTGCGGCAACGCGAATGGCCGTACGTTCGGCAAGCGATGGCGCGAAACCCCAGATATCGATCACACCGTCCTGTACGGTCGCGTTCAAATTGAATGTATGAGCCCAGGGTTGCTTTCTGATCTCCTCGAAGAACCTCTTCCGGATGGCTGAATCCGGCAACGAAATCTCGAGCTTCGGCCTGGCGCTGGCGATCGCCTGGAGCAGGTTCGCTCGGCTGACGATTCCGACGAGCTGGCCTTCCTTGTTGACGATGGGAACGCGCTTGATCTGATGTTCTTCGAGCAGCATCGCAATGTCGTGCAACGGCGTCTCGGGCGCCGCGCTGGCAACGTCTCGTGTCATGATATCCTGCACCTTGATCGAGTGCGATTTGACATAGTCACTCGCGAGGTCGGCATCGCCGGTCAACAGGCGCAACCACCAGGAGGGGGAACGTTCGGTGCTGCTCTCGGTTCTATGCAGCAGATCGCCTTCACTCACGATTCCGAGAACTTTATTGTCGGCATCGACGACCGGCACAGCACTGATCCGGTGCTCCAACAGCATCTGCGCCACCTGGCGGACGGTCGCATTCGGCCCGACGGTAACCACCGGCGACATCATCACATCTCGTGCCTGCATGATAGACCCTCCGTATCGCCTTTCAATTTCGGACCATCCTGCCTGATCGTGGGTGGTCCGGTTTGATCGGGATCAAGCATCGCAGCCGTCCCAGCGACGGGCCGCTGCAACGTCTTTGATTTCTGTCAAGCGTTTCGCCGATCCAGGGGCGATAAGAGGCCGTCGCATTTTGCCGGAGCATCATCATGTCTGTCGCAAGCGTCATGGTCTATGTCGATTCCGAACAGCAGGCGGCAGGCCAAGTTGCCGTTGCCGGGGGGATTGCGAGAACGTTCGGAGCGAGCGTCCTGGGTATTTCCGCGGTGGCGGTGGAACCTCCCTTCGTGGCAGAGGGTGTCGTCATCGAGCAGACCACCGAGGAAGACATCAAACGCATAAAGGCAACGCTTTCGGCGAAGGAGGCTTGGTTCAAGAGGGTGCTCGGCCTGCCGAGCGAGACGGTCGAATGGCGCTGGGCACTGGACTATCCGACCGACTTTCTGGTCGAGCAGGCTCGCGCGGCGGATATTGTGGTCGTCAAGCGTAGGTCACACACGGCCAGCCACTCGCACTTCCTCGATCCAGCCGGAGCCATGCTGCGGATGGGACGCCCCACCTTATCGGTGCCGGAGCGGGTGACGGAGTTGTCCGGCGAACGCATCGTGGTCGGCTGGAAGGACACACGGGAAGCACGTATCGCCGTTCGCGATGCTATGCCGTTTCTGACCAGGGCCTCCCAGGTCACAATCGCGGAAATCTGCACGTCGGGCGAGCAGGATGCGGCCCGCAAACGGGTTCGCGACGTGGCCGGCTATCTTCAACGACATGGCGTGCAGTCCCAACACGAGATACGTGTCCACACTGCGGAGCCGGACGGAGGCTATCTTGTTCGGTTGGCATCCGGACTCGGCGCCGACCTCATCGTCACCGGCGGCTATGGACACAGCCGGTTGGGAGAATGGATTTTTGGCGGCATGACCCAGACCCTTTTGCAACAGGCACCGGTCTGTCTGCTGATGTCGCACTGAGTTAATGCGGCGGGAGTGTGCGCAATGGACAAGGATGGTCAAGCGGCGCAGCAGAGCGCGGTGAAGCAAAGGTCCGAGGTGGCCGCTCCCGATCGGGGAAAGCCGGTCGTCGAAACCGGGCTGGCGGATCGCGCGATCAGGGATGCCGTAGAAGACGACGAGGTGCGCGAGGCACTGAATTTGCGTGGTCGCGACAAGCGCCGGTAGTCCGAGAAGCGTTTATCACGAGCGGAAGCCCGTCAAATTCCGCGGCAATGCGTGCGAGACCAAAAGGGGTGGGCAAGATCGCGACGATCGCCTCGTCATTGTTTCGCCGATGAACAAATTGGGCGGATCAGCGCCCCTTTCTCAATTGCCTCGCTTCGAGTTGCCGCTCAAATCGTTGAATCCGTTTTCCTTGGTACCCATTGATCTCCGCATTTCACATAGGAGCGCTTGACAGCCGACCAGGCCGTGCGATGAGCGATCTCTTCCTGCCGGGGATCGCCGACATGCGAAGCAAAGGAGTGATTGAACGCCTCCCGGTAAATGTCCAAAGCGTGGGGCGGCAAATGATGCCGCACGCCAGCGGGAAGGTCTTCGTTCGAGCGATAGGGCATCGTTCGTGTCCTGGGGCGGATCGTCGCCGTCTTCGACCGCTCGCCCACGGCTTGATGCCGGAGGCCGCGACGAGACGTGTCGCAGCTACATCGCCATATCGTGCTCGGGCATGCGCTCGCGCTTTGTCTCCGGAATTTCCGTCATCGTCGCTTCCGTCAGAAGCAGAACGCTCGCCACCGAGACCGCGTTTTCGAGTGCGGTCCGCACCACTTTCACGGGGTCTACAATACCGGCTTCCACGAGATCGACGTACATCTTGCGGGCGGCATCGAAGCCGAAGTTACCTTCGCTGTCGAGCATCCGCGCGACCACGACGCCGCCGTCGGTAGCCGAATTCTCGGCGATCTGACGAGCCGGCGCCTCGAGGGCACGTCTCAGGATCTGCATACCGGTTCGTTCGTCACCCTCGCAAGCCGCTTCTTCCTTCGCCACGGCTGCCACGGTTCGAAGCAGGGCAAGTCCGCCGCCGGGTACGATGCCTTCCGCAACGGCTGCCTTGGTCGAACTGATGGCATCGTCGAGTGCTTCCTTCTTGGCCTTCATCTCGGCTTCGGTCGGGGCCCCGACCCTGATCACGGCGACGCCGCCGGATAATTTCGCGAGGCGCTCCTCGAGCTTCTCCCGATCGTAGTCGCTCGTGGACTTCTCGATTTCGACCCGGATCTGCGCCAGCCGTGCGTCGATACGCGAGCGGTCGCCGCCGCTGCCGATCAGGGTCGTATTCTCCTTGTCAGCAACCACACGTGCGGCGCGGCCGAGTTGTTGCAGGGTGGAACTTTCCAGCTTGAGGCCAATCTCTTCCGAGATCACCTGGGCGCCGGTCAGAATCGCTATGTCTTCCAGCATGGCCCTGCGCCGATCGCCGAACCCGGGCGCCTTGACCGCGCAGGCCTTGAGCACGCCGCGTAGCTGGTTGACGATAAGCGTTGCCAGAGCTTCGCCCTCGATGTCTTCGGCGATGATCAGGAGCGAACGGCCGCTCTTGGCGACCTGCTCGAGCAGAGGGACCAGATCGCGGAGCGCGCCGATCTTGTGGTCACAGAGCAGCACGTAGGGGTCCTCCAAAACGGATTCCATGCGATCCGCGTCGGTGACGAAGTACGGAGATAAAAAGCCGCGGTCGAACTTCATCCCCTCGACGACATCCAGAAGGGTCTCGGTCGTCTTGGACTCTTCGACCGAGATCACGCCATCACCGCCGACCTTCTCGATCGCGTCAGCAACCAGTTCACCGATGGACGCATCGTTGTGTGCGGAAATCGTCGCGACCTGAGCCTTCTCGGCGCGGGTCTTCACTGGCTTTGCCATGGCGCGGAGCGCCGCGATGGCGGCTTGTGCCCCCCGATCCAGACCACGCTTCAGGTCGATTGCGCTCGCGCCGGCGACAACGTTGCGAACGCCGTCCGACAGGATGGCGTGCGCGAGGATCGTCGAGGTGCTGGTGCCGTCTCCGACGACGTCGCCCGTTTTTTCGGCTGCCTGCCGAAGCACCTGGGCGCCGAGATTCTCCTCGGGGTCCTTCAGATCGAACTCCTTCGCGATGGTGACGCCGTCGTTGCAGACAATCGGCGCTCCCCATCCTTTCTGGATCAGAACGGATTTCGACTTCGGGCCAAGCGTAACGCGCACCGCGTCCGCGAGAAGCGAGGCGCCACGCAGGACTTTCTCGCGAGCCGCCGAATGGAACAGGACTTGTTTGTGTGCCATCGAAATGCCTCAGGTGTTCTGCCGTTGCCGAGATTTCGTCGACCAGTGTGTACGACCGGGCTGAGCTGAAATTGATCTTGGTCAACAGGCGGTCGGCACCTGATGTCGTGATCTCCGAGCGTGCCCGCTACCTTGTTGATCTGAAGCTGCCGAGGCCATCGGGGGGATCTGCGGATAGAGCGTCATTCTGCACACCGCATGATTGACTTGGCTCAAGGTAAATTTCGCTGAGTCTCGGCACAGTCGCAACGACACCACCAACGCTGGAGAAATCCCATGCGATGCCGAACCATTGCTGCAGCGCTGCTGTTTGCCGCCATGAGTTATCCCGTCTCGGCTCAAGATACGACGGATCACGGCGCCCATCACACGGAGCAGGATCAGGCTCCGCTGACCAGGCAGACGGAATCTCCTGCAGGTCAATCCGCAGAGCAACAAGGCATGATGCGCGGTAGAGACATGATGGGAATGATGGGAGGCGGTATGAAGGAGCAGGGCATGGTAGGCGCGGCTGGGATGGGGTCGTCAATCATGTTCCGCATGATTTTCGCGCTGATGGATGCTGATAGTGACGGGACCGTCTCGTTGCCGGAGTTTCAGTCCGCGCACGAACGGATATTCAAGGCGATGGACAGCAACAAGGATGGCAAGCTCACTGTGGAGGAGATGCTGTCCTTTCTGAGCGGGATCAAGAGCAAAGTCTCACGGCAATAGCCGACTGGTCGGGGTTCGACGCGATCGCCCGATTCATTTGGGCGGTTGACTGGGGCGGCCGCATTTGCCCGGCGATCACGAGGCCGGGATTGCACCCGCCCACGAGACCGCTATGACCAGCTACGTGCGCGTCGCAATACTCGGGTAGGCAAATCGGACCTCCGCGCGATAGGATTTGTCGTCATTCGGAGTCGCGCCGGCGTGGCAGAAGCGGTAAATGTTCCGCTACGTCGAGACGCCGAATAGCTTGCGCACTGCTGGCAACCACTCGCCTGTCATCGTGAACTCGAGCCCGAGTCGAACTCCGCAGGCAATCGCCAGCATGGTGATCGGCGCCGAGACGGCGAGCGTCGAGAACGCGGTCAAGCCCTGGCCGATCGTGCATCCCATCGACATGACCCCTCCGATACCCATCAGGAACGCTCCGGTCATATGACGCTTCAATTCGCGCGCGTCGTCGCAGGCCTCCCAGCGGAAACCGCGCGCGAGCATCGCTGCGGCAAAAGAGCCCGCCACGACTCCTGCGACGGAGCCGATGCCGAAATTGAGACGTGCGCCGGAGAAAGTGGCGATGTAGAGAATGGTGTCGCCGAGTGGTGCCACGAAGGTGAGGGAAGAGACCCGCGTGGGATCGAACTCATCGTCAGCAAGCCATCCAGTCGCAAGCCATCCGAATGCGATCGCCGCGCCGACAGCAAGGCCGGAGGCCAGCAGCCGCGGCGAGCGGATCAGCCTGCCGTCCGCAAGTGTCCAGATGGCCAGCGCCGCGGCGATCGATACGGTAAGGATCGCGCGCATCGTGCCACCTGCGCCGAGCAACGAGGTCAGCGTCTGAGTGCTGCCCTCAGGCAGCCGCAGCGACAATGGCTCGATCAGCGCCAGGCGCAGCATGCCCGTGATGCCGCGCATGGTCGCGAGCGCGGACAGGCCGAGCACGAGAAAGACCACGATCGCGCGCAGGTCGCCGCCGCCGATGCGCACCAGCGTGCCGAAGCCACAAGTGCCGACCAGCGCCATGCCAACGCCAAACATCAGACCGCCAATGATCGCGCCGCCAAGACCGATCGATGCCGTGGGATAGATCGATCGCGACAGATCGACGATGCCAAACCCAGCGAGGGCCTGAGTCGCAAGCAGTGCAACCGCCGCCGCCAGCGCGAATGATTTCAGGCGGCGATAGTCCGATCCGAAAAACGCATCCTCAAGCATCGCGAGCGTGCAAAAACGGCCTGCACGGCCGGCAACGCCGAGCACGGCGCCCGCGGCAAGCCCGCATCCAAACGCTATGGTCGATGGACTGAGCATTCCGTCCCGGAAGATGTTTGTTCTGCCTCTTCGGGCAGTTTGCGCCTGAGGGGTGCGAAAATCCAGCGCGGAAAATTACCGGCGGCGCCGGCGCACCGGCTCGCAGAACACGTCGTAGACGGCGGTGAGAATCTTGCGGACGTCCTCATTGGCGAGACTGTAGTAGATCGCCTTGCCGTCGCGGCGAGTGGTCACCAGCCGGTCGAGCCTCAGCCGCGCAAGCTGCTGTGAGACGGTCGATTGGCGCTCGCCCAGGAATTGCTCGAGCTCGGTCACGGATTTCTCGCCTTCGGCGAGGATGCAGAGCAACAGCAACCGAGACTCGTGCGACAGCGCCTTGAGCATGTCGCTCGCCTCGCGCGCCTTCTCGATCATCTGCTCGAGCTCGGCTGAGCCTTCGATCTCCTTCAGCTTTGGCAATGGCATCGCGTCAAAGTCCCCTGAACAAAATCCAAAGAGCGGTCACGATCTGGCTGGTTCATATCCTGCGCTCGACAGGATCCGATCCAAGAGGCCGAAGAAGAAGGTATCCCCCGGATAGCCGCGAATGCGTCCGATCTCACGGCCTTCTTTTACCACGACGAAGGTCGGCGTGAAGGCGCCCGGATCGATTCCGGCGAGATCGGCAGGCCGGGGACCATTCAGGTCGACCCGGCGCAGCGGCGCGGCCTGACTTTCCTCGGTCTTGCCGTAGATCGGCGCAATCTCGGCATTGAAGCGCGCGCACCACACGCAGCCTGGCCGTTCGAACATGACGAGCTCGGCCGCGCGCGATGCCGCCGACGGCAGCGCCAGCGCGATGGTGACGGCGAGGAAGGCGGTGATTCGGTTCATTCTGGGCAACGGCCTCTGGACTTCCTCGCCGCTTTATATCATTAAATTCGTATATGTGCTAGGGATGAGGCGCAATGACCTTGGACGTCACGCTGGGTGCGGCCTTTGTCGCGGGTCTGTTGTCGTTTCTGTCGCCGTGTATCCTGCCCCTGGTGCCGCCTTTCCTTTGCTACATGGCCGGCGTCTCCGTCACGGATCTTTCCGGCGACAGGCCGGATCTGCGGCCGCGCATCCTGGTCTCCGCGCTGGCTTTCATCGCGGGCTTCTCGCTGGTTTTCGTCGCGCTCGGCTCGACGGCGTCGATCGCGGGTCGCTTCGTGTCCGCGCATCTGTCGACGCTCGGCATGGTTGCCGGCGGCCTGATCATCGCCATGGGCCTGCATTTCCTGGGCGTGCTCCGGATCCCGCTGCTCTATCGCAGCGCGACCGTGCAGGTCGACAACCGACCGGCCGGCGTCGGGGGGGCCTTCGTCATGGGGCTGGCGTTCGCATTCGGCTGGACGCCTTGCGCAGGGCCCATTCTGGCTGCGGTCCTGCTGATGGCAGGCTCGGAGGAGACCACCGGACGCGGCGCGCTGCTGCTGTTCGCCTATTCGATCGGGACCGGCATTCCGTTTCTGATCGCAGCCGTCTTTACCGGTCGTTTCATGGCGTTGCTTGGCCGCGCGCGTCGGCATCTCGGCCTGATCGAGAAGGCAATGGGTGTCTTTCTGGTCGCAACTGGTCTGATGTTTCTGACCGGTCTGATGCCGGCGGTGTCCGAATGGCTGCTGGAGCTATTCCCCGGGCTGACCAGCATCGGCTGACGCTCAACCGTAGCGGAAATCGAGGAGCTGAGCATAGGACTGCAGCTCGATCAGGTAACGATGCACGAGCGGCCCGTCGCCGGCCATCGCCGCATGCGCGATCTCGCCGCTGCTCCCGATCGCGCCGTCGACGAGGCGACGGAACTCGCCTTTTTCAGCGATTTCGGGACTTGCCAAATCATTGCATCTCCGGAGGTGATCGCGGAATGCGCCCGCCGCGGCAACGGTCCCTTCGGCGTTCGCAGGCGATGGCTGCTCGCCATAGCGCGTGGCCGCCGCACGCAGTGCCTCCATGGCCGGTGCGATCTCGAAGACGCAGTCGCCGAGACCGTACAGGCCCGCACGCCGTCTGAGCTCATGAAGGGATTGGCGAAGCGCGAGCAACTCGCGGCCTGCGGCGATCGTGTCTCCGCTGTCGAGCGCGCGTGTTGCCGCCATGAGCCGTTCGTGCCCCTGGTCGAGAAGACCCGACATCGCAGCCGGTGAGTCAGCAGGCAGCGGACCGGTCGTGCTTGGCTGGAGCCGCTTCCACGTGACCAACGCCTCGTCGGTTTCCATCTGGGCCAACGCGATGTTTCCAGTGCGCACATAGCTCGCCGCAGTGCGCAGATTGGCCATGATCGGCGCCATCGCCGACGCGAAATCCGCACGATTCCCGGTCTCCGCCCCGAGGACGAGTTCGTTGGAAGCCAGCAATGCCAACAGGACGATGATGCAGCGCAAGATGGGAAATCCTTGTCACATTCGTGTATTTGAATATCATAATGAAAGTGACCGACGCGCAAGATGTTCCGATGCACAAATCCATGAGGATGATTCGAGTGCCGACGCGGCGCAGCTTTCTTGCGCTAGCGTCGAGCGCGGCTCTTGCCGCCGGCCGAGGGGGGGCGGCCGCTGAGCCCGCTCTTGGCGAAGACGGGATCTATCACGAGCCCTGGTTCCTGCAGAGCTTCCTCGATCTGCGCGAAGACCTCGATAGCGCGGCCGCCGGTGGCAAGCGGCTCGCCATCATGTGGGAGCTGCGCGGCTGTCCCTATTGCCGCGAGACGCATCTGGTGAACTTTGCCGATGCCGGCATCACGACCTATATCCGCGACAATTTCGAAGTGCTGCAGCTCAATCTGATCGGCTCCCGTAAGGTCACGGATTTCGACCGCCAGGAATTGTCCGAGAAAGAGCTCGCTCAGAAATACGGGATCAGGTTTACCCCGACATTTCAGTTCTTTCCACCGTCGTCCGATCGCATCGAAGCGAAGGACGCGATGGCTCGGGAAGTGGCGCGGGCGCCGGGCTATCTCAAGCCGCCGCATTTCCTGGCGATGTTTCGCTTCGTGCACGAGCGTGCCTACGAGCGCGGCTCGTTCCGCGATTTTCTTGCCGCAAACGGCTAGCTGTCGGCGTCTTTCGAATTCCGCTTGACGTCGCCGTTTATATGAACATATCATAATAAATGAATTTGATGGACTGTAGGTCCATCGTGATCAAGAGCGGGCGTCACCCCGCTATTCAAGGGTAGGAAACATGCGGCGCTCGCTCGCGGCTGCGTTTGCACTGTGTCTGTCGGTCGGGGCCGTTTGCGCCCAAGAGCCGATCAAGCTCGACGTCATCGACGAGACGCTGCCGAAGTCCCTGACCGGGGCGTCCGGCAATGCCGATGCCGGTAAAAAGGTGTTCCTGACCCGTACGCTCGGCAACTGCCTGGCTTGCCATCAGGTCACAAGTCTGAAATCCGAGGAATTCCACGGCGAGTTTGGTCCGTCGCTCGACGGCGTGGCCGGCCGCTACACCGAGGCGCAGCTGCGCCTCATCGTCGCCGACCCCAAGCGCATCTTCACCGACACGGTCATGCCGGCGTTCTTCAAGAACGACGGCTTGAGCAGGGTGCGCCCGGAGTTCGCCGGCAAATCCATTCTGACGGCCGCGCAGGTCGAGGACGTAGTTGCTTTTCTCAAGACGCTGAACTGAGGCGGGGAGGACCAGGAATGAAGGCCATCAATCGACGGCAGGCATTTTCGCTCGGGGGAGGCTTCGTCATGCTGACCCTGATGCCCATGGCGGCCGACGCCGAGGTGACGAACGACGCGGCGAAGTGGATCGAGAAGTTCACCGGCGGCAAGCAGCCTGCCAAGGGCAAGATTTCGCTCGATCTGCCGGAGATCGCGGAGAACGGCAACACCGTGCCGCTGTCGATCAACATCGAAAGCCCGATGACCGCGGAGTCCTACGTCAAGGAAGTCATGATCATCGCCGACGGGAACCCCAATGCAGGTGTCGCGACGCTGTCGTTCACGCCGTTGTCGGGCAAGGCGGAGGCCTCGATCCGAATCAGGCTCGCAACGACCCAGAACGTCGTCGCGATCGCGAAAATGAGCGACGGGGCACTGTTCACGGAACAGAAGACCGTCAAGGTCACCATCGGCGGCTGCGGCGGCTAAGGGCTCAGGAGAGAGAAGATGGCAGACAAACCGCGCATCAAGCTTCCGAAGGAAGCGGCCAAGGGTGAGGTCATCCAGATCAAGACCCTGGTCGCGCACGTGATGGAATCCGGCCAGCGCAAGGACGCGCAGGGCAAGACCATTCCGCGCAAGATCATCAACAAGTTCGCCTGCGAGTTCAACGGCAAGCCGGTGTTCTCCTGTGCGCTGGAGCCGGCGATCTCGGCCAATCCCTACATCCAGTTCGATGCGAGGGTGGACGAGGCCGGAACGTTCAAGTTTTCCTGGACCGACGACGACGGCACGGTGATCGCAGCCGAAGAGAAGATCGCACTCAAGGCCTGATGTGCGCGGCGCTTCGAGGGAGGGACGGATGCTGCAACGATATGTTGGGCTCGCGGCCGCAGCCATTGTGCTCGCGTCGGTCGCGACCTGCGCCTCCGCGCAGGAAGCCGAACGCAAGGGCATCCCGGCACCGCCCGGGCACGTGTTCAAGACCATCATCTCCGGTTACGAATTCCGCAGCAAGGAGACCCGCGCGCTGCAGGACGACGACCTCGAGAATCCGGGCTTCCTCGCCGTAGAGCGTGCAGCGGACGTCTGGAAGAAGGTCGAAGGCAGCGAAGGCAAATCCTGCATGAGCTGTCACGGCGAGGCCGAGACCAGCATGAAGGGCGTCGGCGCCGCCATGCCGAAATGGGACGACAAGCTGAAGAAGCCGGTCAATCTCGAGCAGCGCATCAACATCTGCCGCACCGAGCACATGAAGGCCGAGCCCTGGAAATTCAAATCCCAGGAACTGACCGACATGACGACCTTCGTGCGCTACCAGTCGCATGGCATGCCGGTGACGGTGAAGACCGATGGTCCGATGTCGCCGTGGTTCGAGCGCGGCAAGCAGACCTACTACACACGGTTCGGCCAGCTCGATCTCGCCTGCGCCTCCTGCCACGAGCGCAACAACGGCAAATTCATGCGCGCGGATTTTCTGAGCCAGGGACAGACCAACGGCTTTCCGACCTACCGGCTGCGCGACCAGCGTCTGGTGCCGCTGCACGAGCGATTCGAGGGCTGCATGTTCGACGTGCGCGCCGAGCCGTTCAAGCCCTTGTCGGACGACTTCCTCGCGCTAGAGCTCTACGTCGCCTGGCGGGGTATTGGATTGCCGGTCGAGACGCCGTCGGTGCGCAACTGAAACGATGAGCTTGCAGGAGCATTGCGCATGATCTCTCGCCGCGAATTCATTCAGGTGGCCGCGGCAACGGCGGCGCTCTCGACCGGCGTCGGCGCCGGCCTGACCCGGGCGGTTGCCCAGCAGCGCCTGACCGAGAAGGAATTGCTGGCGTTCGAGCCGCTCGGCAACGTCACGCTGGTGCATGTGACCGACATTCACGGTCAGCTCATGCCGCTCTATTTCCGCGAGCCGTCGACCAATCTCGGCGTCGGCGATGCGAAGGGGCTCCCGCCGCACGTCACCGGCAAGGAATTCCTCGCCCGCTTCGGCATCGCGCCGGGCTCGTCGGCGGCCTACGCCCTGACGTCGGAGGATTTCGAGGCCCTCGCCAGGAGCTACGGCCGAATCGGCGGCCTCGATCGTGCCGCTACCGTGATCAAGGCGATCCGTGCCGAGCGCGGCGACAAGGTTGCGCTGCTCGACGGCGGCGACACCTGGCAGGGCTCATGGTCGTCGTTGAAGACGCGCGGCCAGGATATGATCGACTGCATGGCGCTGCTCAAGCCAGACGCCATGACTGGACATTGGGAGTTCACCTACGGCACCGAGCGCGTCAAGCAGGCAATCGAGGGCCTCGGCTTCCCGTTCCTCGGCCTCAACATCCGCGACACCGAATGGAACGAGGCCGCGTTCGACGCCTCGACCATGATCGAGCGCGGCGGCGTCAAGATCGCGGTGCTTGGCCAGGCCTTCCCCTATACGCCGGTCGCAAATCCACGCTGGATGATTCCGAATTGGTCGTTCGGCGTTCGCGAGGAGGACGTGCAGTCGCAGGTCGACAAGGCCCGCAAGGACGGCGCGCAGCTCGTCGTGCTGCTCTCGCACAACGGCTTCGACGTCGATCGCAAGCTTGCGAGCCGTGTCAAGGGTATCGATGTCATCCTCACCGGACACACCCATGACGCGCTGCCAGAGGCGGTCAAGGTCGGAAAGACCCTGCTGATCGCGTCGGGCTCGTCCGGCAAATTCGTGTCCCGGCTCGACCTCGACGTTCGCGACGGCGAGGTCAAGGCTTTCAGGTACAAGCTCATTCCGCTGTTCTCCGACGTGATCACGGCGGATGTCGAGATGGCCGCGAAGATCGCCGAGGTGCGCAAGCCCTTCGCGTCGGAGCTGTCCAAGGTGCTCGGCAAGACGGATTCGCTGCTCTTCAGGCGCGGCAATTTCAACGGCACGTTCGACGACCTGATCTGCCAGGCGCTGATGCAGGAGAGGGACGCCGAGATCGCGCTCTCGCCGGGCTTCCGCTGGGGCACCAGCGTGCTGCCCGGACAAGACATCACCTTCGAGGACATAACCAACGCGACCGCGATCACCTATCCGGCGGTCTACCGCATGGGGATGACGGGATCGCGGTTGAAGGAGATCATCGAGGACGTCGCCGACAATCTCTTCAACGTCGATCCCTATTATCAGCAGGGCGGTGACATGGTGCGGATCGGCGGGCTGTCCTACGCGATCGATGTCGCAAAGCCGCAAGGCAGCCGCATCTCGGACATGCAACTGGTCAAAACCGGCGCGCCGATCGATCCCGCCAGGGAGTATCAGGTCGCCGGGTGGGCCAGTGTCAACGAAGGAACCGAAGGGCCGCCGATCTGGGAGGTCGTGGCCAATTACCTGACCCGACAGAAGACGGTTCGCCTCGAACCGAACCGAGCCGTCAAAGTCACCGGAGCCTGAGAAGCGATGTCGAAGATGGATCGTCCCGGACAATCCCGACGCAATTTCCTGGCCGCTGGCGCAGGTGTCGCGGCGTCGATGCTGGCGAAGTCCGCATCGGCCGGTGCGGGCAATCCCGCGAACCAGCCGCCCAACGTGCCCGAGTGGACCAAGTCGCTCGGCGAAGGCGTCGCCGTGCGCCCCTACGGCAAGCCGTCGAAGTTCGAGAAGGACGTCATCCGGCGCGACGTCGAATGGCTGACCGCCTCGCGCGAGTCCTCCGTGAGCTTCACGCCGCTGCATGAGCTCGAAGGCATCATCACGCCGAACGGCCTCTGCTTCGAGCGGCACCACGGTGGCATCGCCGAGATCGATCCGGCTGATCATCGCCTCATGATCCACGGGCTGGTGGAGCGGCCGCTGATCCTCACGCTGGAAGAACTGAAGCGCTATCCACGGGTCAACCGCATCCATTTCATGGAATGTGCGGCGAATTCCGGCATGGAGTGGCGCGGCGCGCAACTCAATGGCTGCCAGTTCACCCACGGCATGATCCACTGCGTGCAATACACAGGCGTGTCGCTGCGCACGCTGCTGGAGGAAGCTGGCGTCAAGACGAACGGTAAGTGGCTGCTGGTCGAGGGCGCCGATGCGGCCGCGATGGATCGCAGCCTGCCGATCGAGAAGGCGCTCGACGACTGCATCGTCGCCTACAAAATGAACGGTGAGGCGCTCTATCCCGAGCAGGGCTATCCGATGCGGCTCGTGGTGCCGGGCTGGCAGGGCAATCTCTGGGTCAAGTGGTTGCGCCGCATCAAGGTCGGCGACCAGCCCTGGCACACCCGCGAGGAGACGTCGAAATACACGGACCTCCTACCGAGCGGCAAGGCGCGCCGGTTCACTTGGTCGATGGACGCCAAGTCTGTGATCACGAGCCCGAGCCCGCAGGCGCCGATCAAGCATGGCAAGGGCTTCACCATCATCTCGGGGCTCGCCTGGAGCGGTAACGGCAAGGTCAAGCGCGTGGACGTGTCGCTCGACGGCGGCCGCAACTGGTGGCCGGCGCGGCTCGATGGTCCCGTGCTCGACAAGGCGTTGACGCGCTTCTACTACGAGTTCGACTGGAACGGTGAGCCGCTGCTGCTGCAATCGCGCGTGCAGGACGAAACCGGCTATGTGCAGCCCAGCAAGGCCGAGCTGCGCAAGATCCGTGGCGTCAACTCCATCTATCACAACAATGGCATCCAGACCTGGCATGTACAGGCCAACGGTGAGGTCGAGAATGTCGAAGTCGCCTAAGTTCATGATAGCCGCGCTGATCGCCTGCGCGCTGACCGCGCCGGCATTCGCGCAACAGAAGGCGGACGCGAGGGGCGGCCCACACTATCACATCGGACGCGCGCCAACCGCGGATGAGATCCGCGGTTGGGACATCGACGTGCGGCCCGACGGCCAGGGCCTGCCGGAAGGCAAGGGCACGGTCACCCAGGGCGAAAAGCTGTTCATGGACAATTGCTCGACCTGCCATGGCGAGTTCGGCGAGGGCAACGGCCGCTGGCCGGTGCTGGCCGGCGGCAAGGGCTCGCTAACGAGCGACAATCCGGTCAAGACCGTCGGCTCGTACTGGCCCTACGCCTCGACCGTGTTCGACTATGTCCGTCACGCCATGCCATACGGCAATGCCGAGTCGTTCTCGGTCGACGAATATTATGCGCTGGTCGCCTATGTCCTCTACCTGAACGACGTCGTCACCGACCAGAATTTCGAGCTGAGCAACAAGAACCTTGCCACGATAAAGATGCCGAACGAGCAAGGCTTTGTGATGGACGATCGCGCAACCAGCGAGAAATCGTTCTGGCAGAAGGATCCCTGCATGAAGGATTGCATCGCGCCGGTGAAGATCACCGGGCGCGCCGCCGTCATCGATGTGACGCCTGAGGACGGCAAGGACGGAAAGCCGCGGGGCGTGGAGTGATCCGCGGCCGGACGAGCCGCCGCGGATTGCTTCGCTGTCTGCTCGCTGCCGTCGTCGTCGCGATAGGCTTCGCCGCCCCGTCCCGGGCGGCCGAGCCGCACAGGCTCGCGCTGCAGATCAGCGACGACGACCCGGTCAAGATGCGTGCGGTCCTCGATGTTGCGGCCAACGTCTCGCGGCACTATTCCGGGCAGGGTGAGGACGTCGAGATCGTGGTGGTCGCCTTCAATGGCGGCCTCGACATGCTGCTCGATGACCGCTCTCCAGTGAAGGAGCGCCTGACGAACTTCCTCAAATCGATGCCCAATGTGAGCTTCATCGCGTGCGGCAACACGCTGGAGACGCTGGCCGTGAAGGAGGGCAGACGACCGCCGCTGATTGAGGGCGTCAGCATCACCCAGGTCGGCGTTGCCGTGCTGATGGATCTTGCCGAAAAGAGCTGGACGATTGTCCGGCCGTGAGGAGAGGCCGCCGATGCGATGGTTGATGGGACTGGCCGTCTTGCTCGCGCTCGCGCTCGCGCTGCCTGCCGCTGCGGCCGAGCAGGAGCTGGAACTGTCCGTCGAGGGCCGCACCACGCTCGGGACACTGCGCACGCCAGCTTCGATGGGGGCAGACACACCGCTCGTCGTGATGACCCACGGCACGCTGGCGCACAAGGACATGGAAGTCATTCACGACCTCGCGAAGGCGCTCGAGCAGCGCGGCGTCGCATCGCTCGCCCACACGCTGTCACTGGGGATCGATCGCCGCAAGGGCATGTATGACTGTGCAGTGCGGCACGACCACACGGCCGACGATGCGGCCGCTGAGATTGGCGCCTGGGTGACTCGTGCGAAGGGCATGTCACGCCTCGTCTTCGCGTTCGGTCACTCGCGCGGCGGGAACCAGGTTGCACGCTATCTGGCGGCGAGCGAGACGTCGCCGGTCGTGGGTGCAGTGCTGCTGGCGCCGGTGACCGCAAAAGCAGAAGCCGATTTGCGCGCCGCCTACGCCCAGACCTATGGCAGGTCGCTCGAACCGTTCCTGGAGCAGGCGACGAAGGCCGTTGCGACCGGCCATGGCGGAGAGTGGATGGATGTGCCGGGATTCATCTATTGCCGCAATGCCGTGGTGACGGCGCGCGCCTTCGCGTCCTTCTATGCCGTCGGCCCTGGCCAAGACACTGCGGCGCTCGTGGCGCGCATGAAGCTGCCGGTGCTGGTGCTTGCCGCAACCAAGGATACCGTCGTGCCCGATGTGATCGCGTCCTTCGCGCCGCTTGCCGATTCGAGTGGCGGCAGGGTGCAGCTCGACAAGATCGAGGACGCTGATCATTTCTTCCGCGACCTGTTCGCGGAAGACGTGGCCGACCGCATCGTCGATTTCATCAAGCAGACACACTAGGAGGGACCATGCAGCGTCGATCCATGCTCCGCGGCAGCCTTGTCGGATTGTTCGGTGTCGCCGCGATGCGCGAAGCGGCCGCGGCGACGGAAGCGCCCACGCGGCAGCGCGTCGTCTATCACCTGGCCGATGCCGATCGTGTCGTCTTCGTTCTGGGTAACATTCAGAACCACGTCGATGGCGTGGGTGGACCGGGCAAGGCCGATATCAGGCTGGTTGTGCATGGACCTGCGTTGCGGGCCTTTCACGCACTCGCTGCCGACGACCACACCGTTGCGATGATGAAAAAGCTCACTGACGCCGGTGTCGGTTTTGATGCCTGTGCCAACACCATGAAGGCGCAGGGCGTCAAGCTCGACGACCTCACGCCCGGCTTCGTGGTGGCCGAGAAGGGCGGCGTGGTGCGGCTCGCCGAGCTGCAACAGCAGGGATATGCCTATCTGCGTCCATGAAGCGCTATCGCGAGCCTTGATTTGGCTCATATGACACGGCAGCAGCGAGCGATAGATTGGCGCACCTCCAGGAAATTCCGAGGTAGCTGTGCTGACGACATTGATCGATCTCTTGGGGGAAGACCGGCTGTCTTGGCTGGGCGGCCTCCTGGTCGGCGGTCTCTTTGGATTCTTTGCCCAGCGCAGCCGCTTCTGCCTGCGCGCGGCGGCCGTCGAATTTTCCCGCGGTGAGGGTGGGCCGCGCCTTGCGGTTTGGCTCCTGACGTTTGCCGCGGCGCTCGTGGGCACGCAGGCGCTGGTTGCGATCGGCTGGCTCGATGTTTCCGAGGCGCGCCAGCTTGCGCAGCAGGGGAGCATCTCCGGCGCGCTGGTCGGCGGCGTGATGTTCGGCTGTGGCATGATCCTCGCGCGCGGCTGCGCCAGCCGGCTGCTCGTGCTCTCGGCCAATGGCAATCTCAGGGCCCTGTTGTCGGGCCTGGTGTTTGCGGTGACCGCGCAGGCCTCCTATCGCGGCCTGCTATCGCCCGTGCGCGAGTGGGTGGCCGATCTGTGGCTGGTCGATGGTGGCCCCTCGCGCGACATCATGGCAGTGTTCGGCGGTGGTACGCCCGAGAAGCTTGCCTTTGGCGGACTATGGCTGATCGTGGGGCTCGCTTTCGCCTTTCGCAGCCAGTTGCCGCGCCGGCTGATCCTCGCAGCGCTGGCCACCGGGGTGGCTGTCGTGGCGGGCTGGTTCTTCACCTATCAGCTTGCGCAGGCCTCCTTCGCGCCGGTGACGCTGAAGAGCCTGACCTTCAGCGGGCCCTCGGCCGAATTGTTGATGTTGGTCCTGAACAGTGCGCAGCTCCGGCTCGGCTTCGATCTCGGTATCATCCCCGGCGTATTCCTCGGCTCGTTTGCTGCTGCGGCGAGCGCGAACGAGCTGAAGCTCGAGGGTTTTTCTGACGGACTCGGCATGCGGCGCTATCTGCTCGGTGCGTTGCTCATGGGGTTCGGCGCGATGCTTGCGGGCGGTTGTGCGGTAGGGGCCGGAGTGACCGGTGCCTCGGTATTCGCGCTCACCGCGTGGCTGGTGCTCGGCGGCATGTGGCTGGGGGCGGGGCTCACCGACCTGCTCTTCGATCGCGGCGGCATGCGACAACCGCAGCAAGCAAGTTCGGCAACTCCGGGCGCCTGATCTAATATTTTAGAGTTTGCTAAATTAGAAAGTTTGAATATGATTTTCGATGCGGGTCGATCGCGCCGTGAGAATGCGGCCGTGCCGCTAACGGGGAAGCGCACATGACCACCATGACGGAAAGCTACGTTCGCGAGGCACCGCGCACCGCGCGGATCGACTGGTCGCCGTATCTCGTCGGTGCCGGGATCGGGCTCTTGAGCTGGATCGCGTTTGCAGTGTTCGGCGATCCGCTCGGGGTCACCACTGCTTATTCGCGTATTGCCTCGTTGTTCGCCATACCGGTGATCGGATCCGACGCGGTGGCACAGAACGCCTATTGGAAGAGCATGCCGCTGAAGTGGGATTACGGCGTCTGGTTCCTCGTCGGCATCCCCGCAGGTGCATTCATATCGGCGGTGATGTCGGGAACGTGGCGGCTTGAGCTCGTACCCGAGGTCTGGAAGGATCGTTTCGGGCCGTCGGTCGCCAAGCGTTTTGTCGCCGCGTTCCTTGGTGGCGCCGTTATCATGTACGGCGCTCGGCTCGCAGGCGGCTGCACCAGCGGACACGGCATCTCCGGCGGCCTGCAGCTCGCGGTGTCGAGTTGGCTGTTCCTGGCGGTGATGTTTGCAACCGGGCTCGGCATTTCCGCGCTCATGTTCCGCAAGCGTTGAGGAGGATGCAATGACCGCGATGATGACAATTCTCGGCCCACTGCTGATGGGCGCAGCTTTCGGCTTCCTGCTGCAGCGCGGCAAGGTGACGAATTGCAATGTGATCGAAAACCAATTTCGCTTGCGCGACTTCACCGTGCTGAAAGTGATGGGCACGGCAATCGTGGTCGGGGGCATCGGCGTGCTGTTGCTCGTCGATACAGGCAACACGAAGTACTATGTGAAGGATGCCAACATGCTGGCGGTCGCGCTCGGTGCCGCGCTGTTCGGCATCGGCATGGTCGTCTATGGATATTGCCCGGGTACGGCGCTCGGCGCCATCGCAACCGGCAGCGTTCATGCCCTGGTCGGCGCGCTCGGCATGGTGGCGGGTGCCATCCTCTACGCGCTGAGCTTCGATTGGTTGAAGGCGCACGTCCTCAACGTCTGGGCGCTGGGCAAAGTCCGACTTCCGGATGTGACGAATATCCCTGATATCGCCTGGTTCGCTGTGCTTGCGGTCGGCGCTGCGCTGTTCTTCTGGTGGGTCGAATCCACGGAATCCAGGCAGAAGCGCGGTTAGGCTGCGCGTTTCGTGCCAGTTGGCGAAAGCTCAGCGCTTACGAGGGGCGCAGAACAGCCTGTGCAGCGTTGAAAACAGCTCTTCGACCCGTCGGTCGGCGATCCGATACCACATCGTCTGGCTGTCCCGCCGGGACGCCACGACGCCCTCCGCCTTCAGCTTGGTGAGGTGCTGCGACAGGGCCGAGGCGGACAGGCCGATGTCCTCGGCAAGCGTGCCGGCACTGGCTTCGCCATATTCGACCAGCTTGCAAACAATGAGCAGCCGGTGCTCGTTGGCGAGCATGCGCATCAGGGCGGCGACATCCTTGGCCTGCCGTTCCAGCGCGCGCGTGGTTAGCTTGCTCATAGTCCGTTCAATAGCACTCACACCGGCAACGTCAACACGCCGAAGCTGAGGCGCAAGGATGCGCTTCGCCGCTCATCCCGGCAATCCGCTCAGTCAGCAAATCAGCACCGCTGTGGCGAGGCCCATTATGGCCCCGCCCACGATCCCCGAACTCGAGTTCGAGTTGTACATCGGTTGGCCTCGCCGGTCGGAGCACCGCTCAGATCCGCGCCGTCCCCAGCCGAAGCGCGTTGGTTGCCGAGGAACCGAGCGAACCCGGCCCCCGCCTCTGTGGGCACACGACAGCTCGGCGGATCCGCTGCGTTCAGATGGTGGAAAGCCAAACGAAGACGCGACACAACTCGGCGCTGCAGTTCTTAGGTTGCCGTTCGTACGAATCTCTGTCGCAAAGCATCAGTTTCGGCCGGTCCTATAGCATCGGCTCGAACTGGCAATGCACGAGCATTTCGGAGACGGAGGCGTTGTTCGGCAGCATCAGCGCGGTCTCCACCAGCCGAGCGATGTCGCCCGGCTGGCTCATTTCATGGCGGGGAATCTCGTCGTCGTTGAGTGTCATGTCGGTGGCGACATACCCCGGGCAGACCACCGTCGCCCGAATGCCGGCCGCGCGGCCTTCCCGGCGGATGCCGTGGGTGAGCGCGACCACGGCGAACTTGGTCATGGCGTAGCCGACATTGCTGCCGACCCGCTTTCCAGCGAGAGACCCTAGATTGACGACCCGCCCATGACCGCAGATGGCCAGATGAGGCAGAACGGCTCTGACGATGCGCAATGGACCCTTGACGTTGACGCGCCACATTTCATCCAGCTCGCTCTCGCCCTCATCTGAGACGCGAACTCTGGGGTTGATCCCGGCTGCGTTGACGATGGCATCGACGCCGCCCCATCGCGCGACTGTTGCGTCCACCCAGGCCAGCGGGCTCTTGGCGTCTTCGGCGTCATAGCGATGCGTCATCAGCCGCTCGCTCTCGACGAGCCGGCTCGGATCGCGCATGCCGGCCGATACCCTGAATCCCGACGACAACAGCCGGTCGATGACGGCGCGTCCGATGCCGCGCGACGCCCCCGAAACCATGACGATCCGATTGCCGACCTCCAACATCTGATCCGTCTCCTTTGGGTGAGTCAGGGCATCTGCGAAATGTAAGGGGACGCGACCGATGGCGAGTAAGAGAAATTCACTCTGCCGGTATCGGACGCGCTTATGGCCTGCCTGCCGACACCGCCCGTTCGGGATATTGGATGTCCTTATGAGGGCAGAACAAATCCGCTGTATGCCTGCAGCAACGCATGAACGTAGTTTTCCCGCCGCCTTCGCTGCCTGCAAAAGATTGGCTGCCTGAAAAAGAGCCATGCGGATGGGATTTTCTGACTATCGAACGGCGTTGGTGACGGGCGCATCCTCGGGGATCGGGGCGGCGACGGTTCGGCGCCTCCGCGCCGAGGGACTCGAGGTCCACGCCCTGGCACGCGATCATCAGCGATTGGCGCGTCTGGCGGCCGAGACCGGTTGTCGCGTATGCGAAGTCGACGTGAACGATCTCACAGCCCTGACGCGGCTTGCCCGCTCGGCCGAGTTCGACGTCCTCGTCAACAATGCCGGTCAGTCGCGGCGCAGCAATATCCTGGATACGGCGCCTGACGATGTCGATGCACTGATTGACGTCAATCTGCGCGCGGTCCTGCACCTGACGCGGCTCGTCGTACCTGATATGGCAAAGCGCGACCGCGGCCACGTCGTCAACGTCTCCTCGATCGCTGGCCATTACGCCTTTGGCGAGAATGCAACGACATTCAACTCCTCGGTGGCCTATCACGCGACCAAGGCGGGCATTCATTCGCTGTCGCAGCAGCTGCGTGTCGATCTCTATGGCACCCGCGTTCGTGTCACCGAAATCGCGCCCGGACGCGTGGCGACCAGCATCTTCCAGAACCAGAATGCTGCCGACAACCCCGATGCCCGCTTCGTCGGCGCATTCGAGACGCTTCAGTCCGACGACATTGCGGACGCCATTGCATTCGCGGTGGGAGCGCCGGAGCGGATGAACGTCGCGATGATCGAGGTCGTTCCCACGTTTCAGGTCGTCGGCGAATTGCGATTCGCGAGCCGATCCGAGGCCGCGCGATTGAAAGAGATGAGAAGTGGAGCTGACAATGCCTGAACTCGCAAACCGCCTCAAGACCGTGAAGGTGTCGGCCTCGGCGGCGATGACGGACAAGGCGCGGGAGCTCCGCGATGCCGGCGTCAAGATTGTCGGCCTGTCGTCCGGGGAGCCGGACTTTCCGACGCCGCCGCACGCGATCGAGGCTGCGCATCGGGCGGCGCTGGCTGGTGATACCAAATATCCTGCGCAGCCGGGGACCGTCGCACTGAGGACCGCAGTGCAGCGCAAGTTCAAGCGGGAAAACAATCTCGATTATGCGCTCGACGAGATCCTGATCGCAAATGGCGGCAAGCAGATCATCTTCAATGCCTTGTTTGCGACCTGCAATCCCGGCGACGAAGTCGTGATTCCGGCGCCGGGCTGGATCACCTATGCGGATATCGTTCTGCTCGCGGAGGCGACGCCGGTCGCCGTGCCCTGTCCGGAAAACAACCAGTTCAAGCTCCGCCCAGCGGACCTCGAGGCTGCTATCACGCCGAAGACGAAATGGTTGATCCTGAACTTTCCCAACAATCCGACCGGCACGGCCTGCACGCACGAGGAGATGCGGGCCATCGCCGACGTCATGTTGAAATACCCTGATGTCTGGATCCTCACCGACGACATCTACGAGCACCTGACCTATGACGGTTTCAAGTTCTGCACCATTGCGGAGGTCGAACCGAAGTTGAAGGATCGCGTGGTGACCGTGAACGGCGCATCCAAAGCCTACGCGATGACCGGTTGGCGGGTCGGCTATTGCGGCGGACCGAAGGACCTGATTGCTGCAATGAACAACGTCCACGGTCAGGCGACCGGCGGAATCTGTACGATAAGCCAAGCGGCGGCGGTCGCGGTACTGGACGGTCCTCAGGATTTCCTGAAGGAACGCGCGGACATCTATCGCAACCGCCGCGACCTGGTGGTCGGGCTCCTCAACCAGATTCCCGGTGTTACCTGCCACAAGCCGCAAGGCGCCTTCTATGTGTTTCCGAACATCGCCGGCTGTATCGGCAAGACCACCAAGGGCGGACGGCGGCTGGAAACTGACGCCGACTTCATCTCAGCGCTCCTGGAAGAGCA